>NZ_JBEXME010000011.1:134586-230044 GCF_040610355.1 Nocardia sp. NPDC004168
GTAAGCGAGCGGTCGTCAGTTCAATCCTGACCGGGACACCATTCGGCACCTCTGTGGTTGCAGCCCGTGAGGTCTCTGCCGGGCAGGATGCCGCTCGATTCGATCGGCGGCCCCGACACCGCTCGTCGCTGTCGCGGTCGTCTCCGGCTCGAGGTCGGCTGCGTGATTCGGTCGGGCCGGGCGCTTTCGGGAGTCTCCGAGAGGGCGTCACGGTCGCGGCAGGCGAGAGCCGAGGCGGACCGGGCGCACCGCTTGCGCTGCCAGTTGGACGATCTGCGGGCTGTGGCGCGGCCAGAGGGAACGATCGCGGTGGCCGCGGAAGACCTGCCGCCGAACGCGCCGATTCGAATTCGGTGGCTGCGGTGAAGAATTCGTCATCCTGGCCTGCTCCCGAGTGCTCAGCGCAAACGGCTGACCAGTTCGAGAGTGATAGCAAACAGTTGGCAAATCTGATTACCGACTGCCGAGCATGTTTCCCGCTACGAGTCTGTTTGTAGTCTGGTGTGCGCAAATATTTCTCGTGACGAGCGTGTTCAGGTCACGCGCAAACACCGGATGGGCCACAAACGGGACATCTCGGCATACTTCGCGCACATTCGGGTGACTCTAGCTCTGTCGGGTTCTCCATCTGCCGAAAGTTGCTTCAGATGTACGAATACAACGCGTTGCCGCCGACCGTTGCGCGGGCTCGTACGACCAAGGGGGCGCGCGATGACTGAGCTGATCGACTTCTCCGCCGCGCTCATCGAGCCGCAAGCGATCAAAGACGCTGGATACACGGGCGTCATAGGCTACTTCAGCGATTCCCGTCCTGGCACGAATTTCGGTGCGAAGCCGCTGCGGCGGGAATACTGCGACCGATTACGCGCCATCGGGCTCGAGATAGTCACCAATTACCAGTACGGCAAGGGGGAGACGTCGGACTGGAAAGGCGGTTACGACGCGGGCGTGCGCCACGCGCGGATCGCGCTCGGTTACCACCGCGCGGCCGGCGGGCCGGATTCCCGCCCGCTGTATGCCCCCGTTGACGCGAATCCGTCGCTGGACGAGTGGAATTCGCTGATCGCGCCGTTTCTCCGGGGCTGGGCATCGGTCGTCGGTCTGGAATGGACCGGCATGTACGGCAACGCCCGGTGCATCGACTGGGCGCTCGAGGACGGCGTCGCCACGTGGTTCTGGCAACACAACTGGTCCGGTGATTCCTCGATCAACGGCGACCATCCCGCCGCGCACCTCCATCAGATCCGCATCGACGCCGACCGGGTCGGCGGCGTCGTCGTGGATGTCGACAAAGTCCTCGCCGCCGACTACGGCCAATGGTCGAAGGCGAATCCGAACTCAGGGGGAACAATGCAGAAGCCCGATTACGTCGAATTGGACCGGATGGGTGACTCCGCGTCCAGCCGCCACGGTGCGCGCGTCGAGAACTTCCTGCTGCATACCCAGGAAGGCAACGGAACCGCCGAGAGCCTGGCCAACTATCTGAACAATCCGGCGAACGGCGTGAGCTACCACTACACCGTCCGCGATGGCGTGGTGGTCGACGTGGTCGACACCGACCTGGCCAGCTGGTCGGTGCTGGACGCGAACTCGTTCACCATCAACCTCTGCTTCGCGGGCAGCCGCGTCGCATGGAGCCGGAACGACTGGCTGCGCATCCGCGACGATATCCGCATCGCGGCCTGGCTCGCGGTGCAGGACGCGCGCAAATACGGCTTCGACACGTATGTCATCAAGCCGCCCTACCAGCGGCGCCAGGGCATTTCCGACCACAAGTACGTCACCGAGTGTCTCGGCATCGGAACGCACACCGATGTGGGACCGAATTTCCCGTGGGACGTGTTCGCCGACGACGTGCGCGGCTTCGCCACCGGCGAGCCGAGCGGGTCGGAGCCGAACGCGATCAACGATTGCGCGGCGGCGAATCCGTGGCTCGGTACACGGATCACCGCAGGGGAGATCGCGACACCCGACGGCGCGGGGCGCTTCGCCCAGTTCGAGCACGGGTACATCTATTGGCATCCGGACACCGGCGCGCACGCCATCCCGGAGACGCTGTGGGGAAAGTTCGAAGCATTGGGTTGGGAGGCAGGCCCGCTCGGCTACCCGATCACCGACCGCACCGTCGTGCACGGGGCGGATGGCCAGACGACGGGTGAGGTGCAAGGCTTCCAAGGCGGAGCGCTCTACCGGCGCCAATCGAGCGACAGCGTGTGCTGGGTGCACGGCGCGATCCGCGACCGCTGGAACCGCTCGGGCTACCAGACCGGCCCGCTGGGCTGGCCGACGACCGACGAGATCCCCTGGGACACGGGTACCTACCAGGACTTCGAGCACGGCCGGATCTACTGGACCCCGAGCCAAACCCTGGCCACGGTCGCGATCGGCGGAGTCGATACACCCTTGCACGACGTCGCGAGCTGACGATAGATAGAGAAAGGTAAGGGTCGACCGCGGGGAGCGGCCGGCCCTTACCAAAGCCGAGGCGACGACTGATCTCGTACGAACATGGGTAACTCACCGGGTACGCCCAAAACCTACGTGGCACGCAACGCAGGACCTGAACGCAAATTACGCACCACCCGACCAGTACGGCCTGAATACCCGGAGAGGCGGATCAGCCTGGGACGTTGTCGCCGTGGCCGAGGTCGCGCAGCGACTGCTTGATCTTGGCCTGGGCCTCGTCCAGGGACTCCGGACTCGGGTTCGGGTCGGCGCCGGAGATGTCGAAGTCACCCAGCGAGAAGGCCGGGAACACGTGGACGTGCAAATGCGGCACTTCCAGGCCGGCGATCAGCAGACCGGCGCGCGGCGCGTCCCAGGCCGCGCGCACGGCCTGGCCGATCTTCTGTGCGACGGCGGTCAGCCGGGCGAGGGTGTCGGCGTCGATGTCCTGCCAGTGGTCGATCTCCTTGCGGGGCACCACGAGGGTGTGACCGGGAGTGACCGGGGCGATGGTGAGGAAACCGACGAACTCGTCGTCCTCCCAGACGAAACGGCCCGGGAGCTGACCGGCGATGATCGCGCTGAAGACAGAAGCCATGTCCCGCAGCGTAGACCGGCCCGTGTGCCCAAAGCGCCGGACCGCCCCGCGCTACACCGCGACGAAATGCGACAGGATGCCCTGCACCTCGTAGATGTCCACCTGCCGGTTGAACCGCTTCAGCAGCGGCTCGTCGCTGCCCGAGATCCAGATGGCCAGCTCCGCGTCCAGATCGAAGGTGCCTGCGGTCTCCACCGAGAAGTGGGTGATCGCGCGATAGGGAACGCTGTGGTAGCTCACCTTGCGGCCGGTGACGCCCTGCTTGTCGATGAGGATCAGGCGGCGGTTCGTGAACAGCATCGCGTCGCGGACCAGCAGGTACGCGGCGTAGACCTGTTCGCCGTTGCCGAGGAGCTTGGCGTACTCCTGTTGCGCCTGTCCCGGATCGATCCGGCCGGCGTTGCCCATCAGTCCGTCGATCAGACCCATCTCAGCACTTCCTTCGGATGCTCCGGCGGCACGAGTGGTCAGGCCCCCGCTCGTGCCGGAAAGGACGACAGTGGTCGGTGTGGGCCGTGTCACGCCCCACATCCGTTGTCCCCTTTCATCATCCCCTCCGCGCGCACCGGCAGCGGCGAAGACGCCGAACGGCTCGTTTAGGCTGTCTGCCGTGCGTGTACTCGTCATCGGTTCCGGAGCCCGTGAACATGCCCTCGTCCTGGCGCTGCGCCGGGACCCCGCGGTGACCGCGCTCTTCGCCGCCCCCGGTAACGCCGGGATCGCCCAGCACGCGCAGGTCCGCCCGGTCGACCCGTGCGCCGCCGAGGACGTGGTCGCGCTGGCCACCGAGGTGGACACCGACCTGGTGGTGATCGGCCCCGAGGTCCCGCTGGTGCTCGGCGTCGCCGACGCGGTGCGGGTGGCGGGCATCCCGTGCTTCGGCCCGTCGGCCGCGGCCGCCCGGATCGAAGGCTCCAAGGCGTTCGCCAAGGATGTGATGGCCGCCGCGGGCGTGCGCACCGCGCACAGCGAGGTGGTGGACAACCCGGCCGAGCTGGACGACGCGCTGGACCGTTTCGGTCCTACCTGGGTGGTGAAGGACGACGGACTCGCGGCGGGGAAGGGCGTGGTGGTGACCGCCGACCGCTCCGCCGCGCGCGAGCACGGGGCCGAACTGCTCGAACAAGGCCACCCCGTGCTGCTGGAATCGTTCTTGGACGGACCGGAAGTTTCGCTGTTCTGCCTGGTCGACGGCGAGACGGTGGTTCCGCTACTGCCCGCGCAGGACCACAAACGCGTCGGTGACGGCGACACCGGCCCCAATACCGGCGGCATGGGCGCGTATACGCCGCTGCCCTGGCTGCCCGCGCAGACCGTCACCGCGATCGTCGACGACGTGGTGAAACCCGTTGCCGCCGAGTTGGTGCGGCGCGGCAGCGGCTTCTCCGGCCTGCTCTACGCGGGGCTGGCGATCGGCGCGGCCGGACCCGCCGTGGTCGAATTCAATTGCCGCTTCGGCGATCCCGAGACGCAGGCGGTGCTCGCGTTGCTGGAAAGCCCGCTCGGCGAGCTGCTGCACGCCACCGCCACCGGCACGCTGGCGCAGGTCGCCCCGCCGCGCTGGCGCGACGGCTCCGCGATCACCGTGGTGCTCGCCGCGGAGAATTACCCGGGGCGTCCGCGTCTCGGCGACGCGATCTCCGGCGCGGGCGAGGGCGCGTCCGACGAGAACGCGACGGTGCTGCACGCGGGCACCACGCAGCGCGAAGACGGCGCCCTGCTCTCCGCGGGCGGACGGGTGCTGAACGTGGTCGGCGTCGGCGCCGACCTTTCCGAGGCCCGCGCTCGCGCCTACGACCGCATCGCCGCGATCAAACTGCCGGGCAGCCACTACCGCACGGATATCGGCTTGGCCGCCGTCGAGAACCGCATCGAGGTCTGAGCGGTCGGCTCGGTCGGTGCAGGCCTTGGTGGCCGCGCAGCAGAGCCGGCGGATCGGGGTCGAACCGGCTCGGTCGGTGCAGCCGCCCTGGTCGCCGCGCAGCAGAGGCAGTGGATCGGGGTCGAACCGGTCCGGTCGGTGCAGCCGCCCTGGTCGCCGCGCAGCAGAGGCAGTGGATCGGGGTCGAACCGGTCCGGTCGGTGCAGCCGCCCTGGTCGCCGTACAGCAGAGGCAGTGGATCGGGGTCGAACCGGCTCGGTCGGTGCAGCCGCCCTGGTCGCCGTACAGCAGAGGCAGTGGATCGGGGTCGAACCGGCTCGGTCGGTGCAGGCCCTGATAGCCGCCCAGCAGACGGCAGTATGGGGCTCGAACTGCTGAGCCTGCTACTGGTCGGGGCCTGGTCCGCGGCGTCGATCTCCTATGCCGCTACGTGGCCGACCGTCGTCCACACCAGCGCAGCGCCGGTCCTCGCCGCAGGTGCGTGGGAACCGCTCCTGTGCCGACGGTTGCGCGTGCCCCGATGCCGCTCGAGCCACCGGGTGCGTCGCGGTTCAGCCGAACGTGAGTCCGCGCACCGCCAGCCACTGCTGCGGGTCCACGTGCTGTCCGCCGACGATCACCTCGAAGTGCAGGTGCGGCCCCGTCGAGTCGCCTCGGTTGCCCATGCGGGCGATCTGCATCCCCGCGGGCACCCGCTCGCCGACCGAGACGAAGAAGTCGTACATGTGCCCGTAGACGGTGATGCTGCCGTCATCGTGGCGGATTCGCACCCACAGGCCGAAGCCCTGCGCCGGTCCCGCGTCGATGACGGTGCCGTCGGCGACCGCGTAGATCGGGGTGCCGATCGGGCCCGCGATGTCGATGCCGTTGTGGAACGTGCCCCAGCGCGAGCCGAAGCCGGAGGTGAAGACGCCGTGGGCGGGTAGAACGAAGCCCCGGCCGCCCGGCAGCATCGCCCCGGGCTGCACCGGTGCGGTTCCGGTCATCCACGGCTGCTGCTCACCGGCGACGGCGGCGGCGGCCTCGGCCTTCGCGCGTTCGAGGGTCGCGCGTGCGGCGGCCGCGACCACCGCCTGTTCGCGCAGCCGCTCACCGTTGGCGATGGCGTTCAGCAACCTGGTCACCGAGGGCGGAGTGTTCTGCATCTGCGGTGGATACGCGACGGCGACGAGCTGGGCGCGGTCCGGCGCGGGTGTGCGATCGGTGACCGTCCCGGCGAACGACATGTCGCTCGCGGCGAACACCGCGGTCGCCGCGAGCCCGCCGAGCAGCACCTTGTGCTTGCGCGCCAGGCCGAGCAACTCCTCGCCGGTGGGTTTGCGGCGCCACAGGTCACGGGGATCCGGCCTGCGCCGCCACCAGGCCCGCAGGTGGCGGCGGCGCGCCCACAGCACGCGCGGATCGAGTCTCCCGAAAAGTCGAGGTCGGGAACGTCGCGGTAGGCGCGCACGCCAGTCGCGCGGAATGACGCCTATGCCGGCTACTCCGCGCACTCGGTCGAGTCCGTCTCGTCGAGACTTATCGAGCATCGGGTAGACCATAACCGCGACTGCGCGGTGAAGCGTGCTCTACCGTCTGTCGAGTGTCCAGAGAATCTCGCCGGTCGACCATTCCACCTTTCTACGTGATGGATGTGTGGAAAGCCGCCGCGGAACGCGCCCGGACGCACGGTGATGTGCTCGTACTCGCGGCGGGGCAGCCGTCGACGCCTGCGCCCGCGCCGGTGCTGCGCGCGACCCAACTGGCCATTCAGTCCGAATTGCTGGGCTATACCGAGACTTTCGGCATCCTGGCGATTCGGGAAGCGATCGCCGAACATCATCGGGAGACCTACGGTTATCAGGTCGATCCGGACGACGTCGTCGTGACGACCGGCTCGTCCGGCGCCTTCTCGCTGATCTTCCTCGCCGCGTTCGACCCCGGCGACACCGTCGTGGTCGCGCGTCCGGGCTATCCGGCCTACCGCAACACGCTCGCCGCGCTCGGCTGCCGCGTGCTGGAGCTGGACTGCGGCGCGCAGACCAGGTTCCAGCCCACCGTCGCCATGCTCGAAGCGCTTCCGGAGCCGCCCGCCGGTCTGGTGGTGGCCAGCCCTGCCAACCCCACCGGCACCATGATCGCCCCGGCGGAGCTCGCGGCGCTGGCCCGCTGGTGCGAGGAGCACGGCACGCTGCTGATTTCCGACGAGATCTACCACGGCATCACCTATGACACGGGGGCCGACAGCGCGACCTCGTCGGCGTGGGAAACATCGCGGGAAGCGGTGGTGATCGGCTCGGTCTCCAAGTACTTCTCCATGACGGGTTGGCGGCTGGGCTGGATGCTGGTGCCGAGCGGGTTGCGCCCCGCGTTGCAGCGCCTGGCCTCGAACCTGACGGTGTGCCCGCCCGCGATCTCGCAGTACGCGGCGCTGCACGCGTTCGGCGCGGAGGCCAAGGCGGAACTCGACGGGCACGTCCGCCGGTACGCGGTGAACCGCAGGTTGCTGCTGGACGGACTGCCGAAACTGGGCATCACCGACCTGGCCCCGGCCGACGGCGCCTTCTATGCCTACGCCGACATCGGCCACCTCACCGACGACTCCCGCGCCTGGTGCGCCGACGTGCTGAACCACACCGGCGTCGCGCTCGCACCGGGAGTGGATTTCGACACCGTCAACGGACACCGAACGGTACGTTTCTCGTTTGCCGGAGCCACCGCCGACATCGAGGCGGCGCTGCTGCGTCTAGGGCACTATCTACGCGTTTGAAAGCTTTGCCCGGCAAGAACTTTTCGCAGTTCGGCACCCCGGCCGCGCGGATGCGGTAAAACAACGATGGTTGCTTTTCCTCGCTGATTTCCCCTGGAAGAACTGATGACGACTGGCACGATGGCACGGTGATCACCGCGACGACCCCGAAAGGCGAACGGCGTCGCCAGGCTTTGATAGCCGCCGCTGCCGAGCTGTTGCTCGAAGGCGGATTCGAGGCGGTGCGGCATCGTTCGGTTGCGACGCGCGCTGATCTGCCTCTGGCGTCGACCACCTACTACTTCGAATCGCTGGACGACCTCATCGCGCGAGCGGTCGAGTTCAGCGGCAACGCCGAGTTGGACGCGATGCGCAGGCGCGTCGGCGAGGTGAGCCACCGCCGCCGCGGCGCGGAGGCCACCGTCGACCTTGTGCTCGACCTGCTGGTGGGCAGCGACGGGGCCGACGAGGGCGCGCGCGGGCAGCTCATCGCCCGCTACGAGCGATCGGTCGCGTCGGCGCGGCACCCGGAGCTACGCGAAGTCCAGCTACGGCTGCGGGCCCAGCTGGACGAGCTGCTGGCCGACGTGCTGCGCCGATCCGACCGGATGGTGCGGCCGGAACAGTTGCGCCGACTCGTCGCGGTGGTGGACGGAGCCGTGGTCGCCGCGCTCACCGAGATGGACCCGGAGCCCCGGCGGATGGCTCGCGGCGCGCTGCTGGAAGTGATCGACATCGTCGCGCCCCCGGCGCGGTCGGCGCCTCCGGAGGCGGCGGCCTACGCGGCCGCGGACAGCCCCGTGCGTGCCACGCCCCAGCAAGTGGATCGTTACCGAGCACTAGACTGACCGGACGTGAGCATCGTCCCCAATGTCCTCGCCACCCGCTACGCCAGTCCCGGGCTGGTGCATCTGTGGTCGCCGGAGCACAAAGTCGTACTCGAGCGGCGGTTGTGGCTGGAGGTGCTGCGGGCACAGGCCGAGCTGGGCGTCGACGTGCCCGACGGGGTGATCGCCGACTACGAGCGGGCGCTCGACGAGGTGGATCTGTCCTCCATCGCCGAACGCGAGCGGGTCACCCGACACGACGTGAAGGCGCGCATCGAGGAGTTCAACGCGCTGGCCGGGCACGAGCACGTGCACAAGGGCATGACCAGCCGCGACCTCACCGAGAACGTGGAGCAGCTGCAGATCCGGCTCTCGCTCGAGCACGTGCACGCGCACGGCGTCGCGATCGCCGCGCGACTGGCCGAGCGCGCCGCGGAATACCAGGCGTTGGTGATGGCGGGCCGCTCGCACAACGTCGCGGCGCAGGCCACCACCCTCGGCAAGCGGTTCGCCTCCGCGGCCGACGAATTGCTGATCGCGCTCACCAGGCTGCGCGAGCTGATCGACCGCTACCCGCTGCGCGGGATCAAGGGCCCGATGGGCACCGCGCAGGACATGCTCGACCTGCTCGGCGGCGACCCGGCCAAACTCGCCCGGCTGGAGCAGCAGGTCGCCCGGCACCTGGGTTTCGCGACCGTGCTCACCAGCGTCGGCCAGGTCTACCCGCGCTCGCTGGATCACGATGTGCTGTCCACGCTGGTGCAAGTGGGCGCGGGCCCGTCCTCGTTCGCGCACACCATCCGGCTCATGGCCGGGCACGAGCTGGTCACCGAGGGTTTCCAGCCCGGGCAGGTGGGCAGCTCGGCGATGCCGCACAAGATGAACACCCGCTCCTGCGAACGGGTCAACGGTCTGCAAGTGGTGCTGCGCGGTTACGCCTCGATGGCGGCCGAGCTGGCCGGTGCGCAGTGGAACGAGGGCGACGTGTTCTGCTCGGTGGTCCGCCGCGTCGCGCTGCCGGACGCGTTCTTCGCCATCGACGGGATGATGGAGACCTTCCTCACCGTGCTGGCCGAGTTCGGCGCCTACCCGGCGGTGATCGCCCGCGAACTGGACCGGTACCTGCCGTTCCTCGCCACCACCCGCATCCTCATGGCAGCCGTCCGGACCGGTGTCGGCCGCGAGACCGCGCACGAGGTGATCAAGGAGCACGCCGTCGCGGTCGCCTTGGCCATGCGCGAGCAGGGTCGCGAACCCGACCTCCTGGACCGCCTCGCCGCCGACCCGCGCCTCCCGCTCGACCGCCCCGCCCTCGACGCGGCGCTGTCCGACAAGTCCGTCTTCGTCGGCGCCGCCGAAGCCCAGGTCGCCGAGGTGATCGGCCAGGTGCAGAAACTCGTCGACCGGTACCCGGACGCGGCCCGATACTCGCCGTCACCGATCCTCTAGCGGACTGCGCCTTTCGCGGCGAAATCCTTCGTCGCGCGGGCGGGAACCGGAAGGGATTGCGTAGCACGAAGACACAGACGACCGCATAGGCTGCGAGTCGTGAATCCCTACACGATTTTCGCCGATATCGTTGCCGGGCGAGCGCCGTCGAGCAAGGTCTACGAGGATGACGATGTTCTGGCGTTCATGGACATTCGGCCCATGACGCCGGGGCATCTGCTGGTGGTGCCGAAGGTGGCGGCGCGCAGTCTGGCGGAGCTCGATCCGGTCGTCGGGGGGAAGTTGTTCCAGGTGGGGCAGCGGCTTGCGGCGGCGTTGCGGGCCAGTGAGGTGGGGTGCGACGGGGTGAATTTTTTTCTGGCGGATGGAGTTACCGCCGGGCAAGAGGTATTCCACGTCCACTTGCACGTGATCCCGCGTACTCCGGGCGACGGGTTCGGCTTGCGCGGCCGCCCGACCAGTCCGCGGCGGGAGGATCTGGACTACCTGGCCTCCTCGATCCGCGGCGCGCTGGACTGAGCTCGCCCGCCGCTCGGCTCATGGTCGGCGATCATCGCCGAGGCGTCATCGATCGGCGCGGTGATGCCCCGGCCTCTCGGGTTTTCGCGGGACGCGAGGAATCGGCCGCGCCCGCGTTTCCCGTAGCGACGAGTCAGTCGCGCACCAGTTCGGCCGCGGTCCAGTTCGGATAGTCGCTGTAGCCCTCGGCGGTGCGGCCGTACAGGTATTCCTCGCGGATGGGAGCCAGCGGCAGGTCATGCCGAATGCGGTGCACGAGATCGGGATTCGAGATGAACTGCCTGCCGAAGGAAACCAGGTCGGCGTGACCGGCGCGCAGCACCTGTTCCGCGCCCGCCGCCGTGGTCGGCTCGCGATTCTCGCCGATGTTCGCGATGAGCGTGCCGTGCCAGCGCGGCCGCAGGTCGGCCAGCGCCGGGTAGCGGTCGTTGTCGGTCAGGTGCAGGTAGGCCAACTCGCGGCGATCGAGCTCGCTGACGAGTGCGCGGTAGAGCGGGGCCGGGTCGGCCTCGTACATGTTGAACTGGGGATTGCCCGGCGAGAGCCGGATGGCGGTGCGGTGCGCGCCGATGGCCTCGCTCACCGCGTCCACCACCGCGAGGGGCAGCCGCATGCGGTTGGCGATGGAACCGCCGTATTCGTCGTCGCGCAGGTTGGTGTTGTCGGCGAGGAATTGGTGCAGCAGATAGCTGTTCGCGCCGTGGATCTCGACGCCGTCGAAGCCCGCTGCCACGGCATTGCGCGCGGCGGCGGCGTAGTGCTCGATCGTGGCCTCGATATCCGCGCGATCGAGTGCGGCGGGAGTGATCGGATCGGCCTTGCCGCCGTCGATCAGGTGCACTCTGTCGTCGTCCAGCACCGCCGACGGTCCGGCGGGCCAGGATCCATCGATCCGGGCGAGCGGATGACCCTTGCGCCCGCCGTGCATGAGCTGCGCGAAGATCCGTCCGCCGCGCGTGTGCACCGCCTCGGTGACCTGGCGCCACGCCGCGACGTGCGCGGGCGTCTGCAAGCCGGGCACCCACGCTTCGCTCTGGCCGGTCGAATGCGGCCAGATGCCCTCGGTGACGATGAGTCCCGCCGTGGCGCGCTGGGCGTAGTAGGCGGCGACGTCGCCGGTCGGCGAGCCGTCGGGCAGCGAGCGCAGCCGGGTCATCGGCGCCATGACGATCCGGTTGGGGAGGTCGAGCGGGTGGTTGCGGTATTCGGTCAACAGCAGCATGGCTGTACCGTAAAACCTGACATTGATGTTAGGTCAAGGAGTGATGGTGCGGATCGGTGAACTCGCCGAGCGGACCGGCGTGAGCGTCCGGTCGCTGCGGTACTACGAGACCAAGGGACTGCTGGCCTCGGAGCGGACCTCCGGCGGGCAGCGAGAGTACGCGGAGGCGGCGGTCGACCGCGTCCGGCGCATCCAGCAGATGTTCGCCGCCGGCCTGCACAGCGACACGATCGGCGAACTGCTGCCGTGCATCCACGACGTCGACGGCACGCCCAACGCCAGGGCGACGCCGTTCCTGGTGGAAAAGCTCACCGAGGAGCGCGCCAGGATCGATCAGGCGATGCGCGATCTGCGCCGGACCGGTGACGTGCTCGACGGCATCATCCAGGCGGCGGGCGGCGAGGCATCCGAACAGTAGGGTGGACGCCATGGCTCTCGACAGCGGAACGATCTCCGAACCCGGTAGCGGCGCGGTGGCGCCGCCGGTCGCCAAGACGGTGCCCACCGAGCGGGTGCACCACGGCGACGTGTTCGTCGACGAGTACGAGTGGCTGCGGGACAAGGACAACCCCGACGTCATCGCCTACCTGGAGGCGGAGAACGCTTACACCGAGGCGCAGACCGAGCACCTGAGCACGCTGCGCGAGACGATCTTCGACGAGATCAAAGCGCGCACGCAGGAGACCGATCTGTCGGTGCCAACCCGGCTGGGCGACTACTGGTACTACTCGCGCAGCTTCGAGGGCAAGCAGTACGGCGTGCACTGCCGGTGCCCGATCGCGGCGGGCGCCGAAGGCATCGACGCGTGGACTCCGCCGCAGCTGAACGCCGAGACCGAGGTGCAGGGCGAAGAGGTGCTGCTCGACAGCAACGAACTGGCCGAAGGACACGATTTCTTCTCGCTCGGCGCGTTCTCGATCAGCCATGACGGCACGCTGCTCGCCTACTCGGTGGACAACGTCGGTGACGAGCGGTACGTGCTGCGCTTCAAGGACCTGCGCACCGGCGAACTGCTCGGCGACGAGATCGCGGGCACCGCTCCGGGCGCGACCTGGTCGCTGGACGGTAGCCACGTCTTCTATCAGACCGTCGACGAGTCGTGGCGGCCCGATACGGTGTGGCGGCACCGGCTCGGCGCCACCGATCCCGACGTCAAAGTGTTCCACGAACCCGACGAGCGCTATTGGGTCAGCATCGGCGCGAGCCGCTCGGAGAAATACCTGATGATCTGGGTCGGCTCCAAGATCACCAGCGAGGGCTGGGTCCTCGAGTCCGATGATCCCGAGGGCGAGTTCCGTGTGCTGCTGCCGCGCCGCGAGGGCGTCGAGTACTCCGCCGAGCACGCGGTGATCGGCGGCGAGCACCGCTTCCTGATCCTGCACAACGACGTGGTCGACGGCGTCAAGGCGGAGAACTTCGTGCTCGCCGAGGCCCCGGTGGACGACCCGTCGAACCTCACCCAGCTGATCGGCCATCGCGAGGACGTGCGGCTCGAGGACATCGACGCGTTCCGCGACCACCTGGTGCTCAGCTACCGGCGCGAGGCGCTCACCCGGATCGCGGTGTGGCCGCTGACCGACTCCGGTTACGGCGAGCGCCGGGAACTCGACTTCGATCTGGAACTCTTCGCGGTCGGCGTCGGCTCCAACCCGGAGTGGGCGCAGCCGACCCTGCGCATCGGTGTGACCTCGTTCATCACGCCGATGCAGGTGTTCGACTACGTCCCGGTCACCGGTGAGCTGCTGCTGCGCAAGGAACAGCCCGTGCTCGGCGGCTACGACGCGAACGAGTACGAGCAGCACCGGGATTGGGCCGTGGCCGAGGACGGCACCCGGATTCCGATCTCGCTCGTGCGGAAGAAGACGACGGCCGAGGGGCCGAAGCCGCTGCTGCTGTACGGCTACGGCTCCTACGAGGCGAGCATCGACCCGTCCTTCTCGGTTGCCCGATTGTCGCTGCTGGATCGCGGCATGGTCTTCGCGGTCGCGCACGTGCGCGGCGGCGGCGAGATGGGCAGGCTCTGGTACGAGCACGGCAAGACGCTCACCAAGAAGAACACCTTCACCGACTTCGTCTCCGCCGCACGGCATCTCGTCGACACCGGGGTCACGGCCCCGGACCGGTTGATCGCCGACGGCGGCAGTGCGGGCGGCTTGCTGGTCGGCGCGGTGGCGAACCTGGCCCCCGAACTGTTCACGGGCATTCTGGCGAACGTCCCGTTCGTCGATCCGCTCACCTCCATCCTCGATCCGTCGCTCCCGCTCACCGTGATCGAGTGGGACGAATGGGGGAATCCGCTCGCCGACGAGGACGTCTACGCGTACATGAAGTCCTACTCGCCGTACGAGAACGTCGAAGCCAAGGACTATCCGGCGATCCTGGCCATCACCAGCCTGAACGACACCCGCGTGCTCTACGTCGAGCCCGCGAAGTGGATCGCCAAGCTGCGCGCCACCGCGACCGGTGATGCGCCGCTGTTGCTGAAGACGGAGATGAGCGCGGGCCACGGCGGGGTCAGCGGGCGCTACGAGAAATGGCGGGAAGTGGCCTTCGAGCACGCTTGGATTCTGGACACGCTCGGTCTCGCAGGCGCGTAGCGCACCGGCGCGCCGACGCCCGCCATCGGGTGGCATCGGCGCGCCGACCGCGGGGCGACCACTCGGCACAGGCGTGGCGGAGTGTTCGCCACGTGGTCATACACTCTGCACATCACGGACACGTGCGGCTGGCACCGTGGGGTCATGAACGCTGAGTTGATCGTGTCGATTTCCGGGATCAGGGACACCACCCGGGACACGGCGATCGAATTCGCCGAAGAGATGGATCGGCGCGGCGTGCCGCTCTCGCTGCTGGTCGCGCCGCGGCTGAAGGGCAAATACCGGCTGCTGGAGGATCCCGCGACGCAGGCCTGGCTGCGCGGCAGGCGGACTCGCGGCGACGCGATCGTGCTGCACGGCTACGACCAGGCGGCCACCAAGCGGCGGCGCGCCGAGTTCGCCACGCTGCCCGGACACGAGGCGCGGCTGCGGCTGACCGCCGCGGACCGGGTGCTGGAGCAGGTCGACCTGCGCACCCGGCTGTTCGCCGCTCCCCGCTGGGATGCCTCGACGGGGGCGCTCGAGGCGCTGCCAGGAGCCGGTTTCCGGCTGGCGCTCGGCCTCACGTCGATCGTCGACCTGGAGCGCAACACGGCGCAGAAGGCCAGGGTGTACGGCATCGGCGAGGGTTTCCGCGCGGAACCGTGGTGGTGCCGCGCCCTGATCATGGGCGCCGCGCGCACCGCCCGTCGCGGCGGGGTGCTGCGGCTGGCCGTGTCCGCCGCACAGCTGGGGCGGTCCGGTCCGCGCCAAGCCGTGCTCGACGCCGTCGACCTCGCGCTGTTCCACGGTGCGGTGGGCGCCACCTACCGGTGGGAGCCCTTCGCGGCGGCTCGGGCCGCATGACTGACGCCGCGGGCGACGGTGGGTCGGCTCCATCGCCCGCGGCCGGTCGGGACCGCCTTCGCGCGACCGATCGGCGCCGCCGCCCGCGAATGGCGTAGCCGGGCGGCGGCGCTGTCAGGACGCGGCGATCGACGGCTTCGCTACGGCGGGCGCCGCGTCGTGTGTGAAGCCGCCCGCCTCGGCGCGCGTGAGCGAGGTCGAGAACGGCCGCTGCCGCAGCTGCCGCATGCAGCGGTCGAGGTCCGCGAGCAGCAGGTCGGCCATGTCGATGGTGAAGCCGTGGCGCAGCACCGCCCGCATCACCGTCTCGTCGTTCCGGTCGGCGGGCAGCGGATAGGCGGCGATCAGCCAGCCTCGGGAACGCAGCCGGTCGGACAGGTCGTAGAGGTTGAAGCCGGGATCGCCGGTCAGGCGCCAGCACACCGCCGTGATGCCGCGTTGCGGGTCGCCGTCGTGGATCAGTTCGAAGACCCCGAGCCCGCGCACTCCCGCGGCCAAGTGCTGCGCCGCGCGGTAGATCGCGGACTGCACCCGCGCGTAGCCGGTGCGCCCCAGCCGGATGAACTGGTAGTACTGCGTGATCGCCTGCCCGCCGGGCCGGGAGAAGTTCAGGTTGAAGGTGGCCATGCTGCCGCCGAGGTAGTCGACGTCGAAGATCAACTCCTGCGGCAGGTCGTCGGCTTCGCGCCAGATCGCCCAGCCCGCGCCGAGTGGGGCCAACCCGGTCTTGTGGCCGGAGGCGTTGATCGACTTGACCCTGGGCAGCCGGAAATCCCAGACCAGATCCGGTGCGGCGAACGGGGCCAGGAAGCCGCCACTGGCCGCGTCGACGTGAATGGGGATGTCCAGGCCCTTCTCGCGCTGCAAGGCATCGAGCGCCGCGCTGATCCCGGCCACATCCTCGAACAGGCCGGTGTAGGTCTGCCCGAAGGTGGGCACGACCATCATGGTGTTCGCGTCGCAGTACCGGGCGAGGTCGTCGGGGTGCATGGTGAGCCGCTCGCCACGTAGCGGAATCTGGCGGATCTCGACATCGAAATAGCGCGCGAATTTCTCCCAGCACACCTGGACCGGTCCAGAGACGAAGTTGGGCGTCCCCGTGCCGCCGCGCTTGCGCCAGCGGAATTTCGCCGCCAAGCCGCCGAGCATGGCCGCCTCGCTGGATCCGGTGGTCGAGGTGCCGTGCGTGACGGCCGGATCCGGCGCGTGCCACAGATCGGCGACCATCCGGACGGCTCGGCGCTCCAGTTCGGCGGTCTGCGGATACTCGTCCTTGTCGACGATGTTCTTGTCCAGGCATTCGGACATCAGCCTGCGCGCCTGGTCGTCCACCCAGGTGGTGCAGAACGTGGCCAGGTTCATCCTGGAGACGCCGTCGAGCATCAGTTCGTCGTGCACGATCTCGTAGGCGACCTGAGGGAACATCTCGTGCGCGGGGAATCCGGACCGGGGCGCGGACCGGCTGAGCCCCGGCAGGGCGAACAGGTCATCGGCTGCTTCGGACATGAGAACGGCCTCCCGATTCGACGGTGTGCGGGTGTGCCCGCCGAGGATGCCGACAGTTAGCCAACGCCCTCGACGCTCAGCTTGGCACACCCTTTCCACCATCGGGCGCACTTCCCGCTTCCGCGCGCGGACCGTCCGAACACCCGGTCGGCGGCGCGAACTCCGCCCGAGGAACGGGGGATAGGGTGGGGGAATGGCGGAGGATGTGCGGGTGGCGGAATTGCGCGGTGCCGTGGCCGGATTGATGGACCAGGCGAAAACCGATCTGGCGCAGCTTGTTTCGTTCCAATCGGTGGCCGATCCACGGCAGTATCCGATCGAGGAGTGCGACATGGCGGCCCAGTGGGTGGCCGACGCGTTCGTCGCCGCCGGGCTGACCACGGTCGGCTTACACGAAACGCCGGACGGCACCAAGGCGGTCGTCGCGTCCCGGCCCGCCCCCGACGGCGCGCCCACGGTGTTGCTCTACTGTCACTACGACGTTCAGCCCCCGATGGACGAGGCGGCGTGGCGCACCCCGCCGTGGGAACTGACCGAGCGCGACGGGCGCTGGTACGGACGCGGCAGCGCCGACTGCAAGGGCAACATCGTCATGCACCTGACGGCGTTGCGCGCGCTCGGCCCGGATCTGCCGTTGGGGGTGACCGTCGTCGCCGAAGGTTCCGAGGAGCAGAGCACCGGAGGACTGGAGCGCTTCGTCGAGGCCAATCCGGAACTGCTGCGCGCGGACGCGATCGTGGTCGGCGACTGCGGCAACTTCGCCGCCGGTGTGCCGACCCTGACCCAGACGTTGCGCGGCGGCGTGAACGTGGTGGTCACCATCGAAACGCTCGCCAGCCCTTTGCATTCCGGCATGTTCGGCGGCCCCGCCCCGGACGCGCTGGCCGCGCTGATCCGCTTGCTGGCCTCGCTGCGCGACGAGCGGGGCAACACCACCGTCGACGGGTTGTCGAACGATCAGGTCTGGCCGGGGGTCCAGTACCCGAGCGAGCAGTTCCACGCCGACGCGCGCGTCCTGCGCGACGTCGAACTCATCGGTGACGGCACTGTCGCCGACATGCTCTGGGCGCGACCGGCGCTGACCGTGCTCGGCATCGACGCGCCGCCGGTGGTCGGATCGGCCGCCGCGATCCCCGCGACCGCGCGGGCCCGCCTCAACCTGCGTATTCCGCCTGGCACCGACCCGGAAGACGCGTACCAGGCGCTGCTCGCGCATCTCGAGGCCAACACGCCGTGGCGCGCCAGGCTGACCGTCGAGCTGGAAGGCACCGCAGCGCCGTTCCGTTCCTCGACCGGCGGACCCGCGCGCGCCGCGATGGAAGCGGCGCTGGCCGCGTCCTACGGCCGCCCGGCGACCACCCAGGGGCAGGGCGGCTCGATTCCGCTGTGCAACGTCTTCGCCACCACCTATCCGGACGCGGAGATCATGCTGATGGGTGTCGAGGAGCCGAAGTCCTTGATCCACGCGCCCAACGAGAGCGTGGATCCGAAGGAGATCGAACACATGGCGCTGGCCGAGGCGATATTCCTCGCCACCTACGCCGGGTAGCGCTACAGATCGGTGTCTTTCTCCGCCTCGAGCACCCGGAATTCGGTTCCGGCCGGGGCCATCTCCGACAGCCTGCCGAAATAGATGCCCTGCGCCTCCTCCCGGATGATGCCGTAGTGGATGGGCAGCGCGACACGCGGAGCGACCGCGCGGAGGTAATCGACGGCTTCGCTGATCCGCATCCAGGGCGCGGCGGCCGGTGCGGCGAGCACGCCGACCGGGACCGGGGGCACCCACAGCGAGTCGCCGGGGTGGACGAGCTGGGCCGGGTCGTCGGCGGTGCCCAGCTGGAAGACGGTGTTGTCGATCACGGGGATCTCCGGATGGATGACCGCGTGCCTGCCCCCGCCGCCGGTGATCCGGAGATCGCCGAGGGCCAGCACGTTGCCCGCGTGCACCGCCTCCCACCGTTCGCCGCGCTGCTCGGCGGTCTGCGGGTCCGACAGCAACCGTGCGCCGGGGTTCGCGTCGATCAGCGCCTCGATCCGGTTCGGGTCGATGTGGTCGGGATGCTGATGGGTGACCGCGATCGCGTCCAGGCCGGTGAGGCCCTCGAAGCCGTGCGAGAAGGTGCCCGGATCGAACAGGATCTTCTTGCCGTGCAGCTCGACGAGGAGGCAGGAATGACCGAAGTGGGCTATGCGCATGCCGCCATGCTAACCACGCCGGGTGTGTTCTCCACGACAGTGCCACGGTCTCGGCCGACCCCGCGGATGACGCACGCGACCAGCACAACTACGCTGCTGAGGTAACCCCCCAACCACATGAGGAGCAACGCGTGGCACGAGTCGTGGTCGAGGTGATGCCGAAGGCCGAGATCCTGGATCCGCAGGGGCAGGCCATCGTCGGCGCACTCCCGCGTCTGGGATTCGAGGGCATCTCGGACGTGCGGCAGGGCAAGCGATTCGAACTCGACGTCGACGACAGCGTCGACGACGCGGCGCTCGAGCAGATCGCCGAATCGCTGTTGTGCAACACGGTGATCGAGGAGTGGAAGGTGGTTCGCGTCTCATGACCGCGCGCATCGGGGTCATCACGTTCCCCGGCACGCTCGACGACATCGACGCGGCCAGGGCGGTGCGTCTGGCCGGCGCCGAGGCGGTCGACCTGTGGCATGCCGACGCCGACCTGAAGGGCGTCGACGCGGTGATCGTGCCCGGCGGCTTCTCCTACGGCGACTACCTGCGTGCGGGCGCCATCGCCCGTTTCGCCCCGGTGATGGGCGAGGTCGTGCGAGCGGCGGGCTCCGGGCTGCCGGTGCTCGGCATCTGCAACGGCTTCCAGGTGCTGTGCGAGGCCGGCCTGCTGCCCGGCGCGCTGACCCGCAACGAGGGGCTGCACTTCATCTGCCGCGACGAGTGGCTCACCGTGGAGTCGGTGTCGACCGCGTGGACCTCCCGCTTCGAGACGGGCGCGCAGATCCTCGTCCCGCTCAAGTCCGGGGAGGGGCGCTATCAGGCGTCGGAGGCCGTGCTGGACCAGCTCGAAGGCGAGGGCCGCGTGGTCTTCCGCTACGCGAGCGACAACCCGAACGGCTCGCAGCGTGGTATCGCGGGTATCGCCTCGGCCAACGGTCGCGTCGTCGGCCTGATGCCGCATCCCGAACATGCCACCGAGCCGCTGACCGGCCCCAGCGACGACGGGCTCGGCCTGTTCCTCTCGGTGCTGGACACGCTGGTCGGGGTGTGATCGTCCCGCGGCGTCGGGTCAGCTGATCCGGTCGACGATCTCGAAGTCGACGCCGTTCGCGCGGGCGATGTAGCCGTGCTGAATCGCCTGATTGCCTCGGAAACCCCTGATTCCGGAAGGGGTTTCGAGGTGCAGGCCGTGGTCGAGGGCGTCGAGGATCTCCGGCACCTCCAGTGATCCGACCGTCCGCGCGAGCGCGCCCAGCGTGTGGACGGCTTCGTAGGTGGCGTTGCTGAAGCTGGTCAGCGCGGGAGCGAACGCGCCGTGCCGCGCGCGATAGCGGGTCATCCGGTCGCGTCCGTCGGACATACGGTCGTCGAGGAAGAAGCTGGACGCCACGAAGAAGTCGTGGTTCGCCTCCGCACCCGCTGCCAACAGCACGTTCTCGTCGGCGGCCGGACTCACCCGCAATTGCGTCGCGGCGCGGCCACTGGCCGCGTACTGCCGGTTGAAGCGGGCGACGTCGGCGCCGACCATCAGGATCACCACGGCGTCGGCCAAGTCCAGCGCCGGATGGGCGAGGAAGTCCGCGAAATCCGCGTATCCCAGTGGCACATACCTTTCCAGCACGATCGCGGCCGGGTCGGACAGGCTTTCCCGAATCGCCTTGGCGGACCGGCGCGGCCAGATGTAGTCGTTGCCGATGACGGCCCAGCGCCGCACGCCGTACTCGCGTTCGAGCCAGTGCACGGCGGCCACGGTCTGTCCGGCCGGGTGCTCGCCGAGCATCAGCACGCCGGGTAGCTCGTCGGTCAGTCCCTCGTGGCTGGTGGCGTACAGGTACGGCACCCGGCCCGCACCGGCGCGCGCCACGGCCCGCCGCACCGCGGAGGTGTGCCAGCCGGTGATGGCGTGCACCATGCCGGTGGCCAGCAGGGCGGAGACCTCGGCGGCCACCTCGTGCGGCGACCGTCCCCCGTCGATATTCGTAGTACGAATTTCCCGCCCTAGAATTCCCGCGCCTCGGTTGATTTCGTCGACCGCGAGCGATATCGCCGCATCGCAGGACGGCGCGACGATACCGCCAGGTCCCTGCCGTGGCACTATGTTCAGGACCTCGATCGTGCCGTCGGGGCTCTCGATCGGCGTCGACATTCGGTACTCTTCTTCTCGTTCGAACGGAATTCACGGCAGGCGGGAAATAATGACGTCCATTGTAAGCGGAAATTCGACGCTGCATGGCGCGCTGCGTGCCGCGGAGCGCGGTTGGGTACGGCATTTGGACGCGGCGCTGTGCGCCAGGCAGCTCTCGCCGGATCAGTGGTCGATGCTGTCGAATCTGTGCGGCGACGCGGGTATCACGATGACCGAGCTGGCGGCCAAATCGCAGCTCGCGCCGTCCTCTGCCACCAGGCATGCCGACTATCTGGCCGAGCGCGGCCTGATCTTCCGGCTCGCCGCGCAGGACGATCGGCGCCGCATCCTGATCGGCCTGAGCAGGCTCGGCGCCGACTTGGTCGGCGAGGTGCGCGCGGAGGAGGCGCGCGCCGAGCAGGAGTTGCGCGGGCGAATCGGCGCACGCCGATATACCGAACTCATGCGATTGCTCGACCTGGTTTCCATCGCCTCGGAGTAAATACTCCGGCGTACCGGACATTCGTCCGATGAATGCCGCGTACGTCCGATTCGTGATCGGTCGCCGGACCATTCTTGCCCTTATGTTGTGGGATGAATCGACGGGCGCCTCGAGCTGATCTCGGTGCGGCTATAACGGCATAGTCCGCACCGTTTCGGACGGTATTCGCCACGCGTGCCCAGCGACCGGGACACGCCGGTCGCGCCCCGCTTGCCTAGGATCGCAGGCATGCCCGTCTCCACCACCGCAGCCACGGCCGCCGGGCTGTGCGCGTTCATCGATGCGTCCCCGTCGCCGTTCCACGTCTGCCGCACGGTCGCCGCGGAATTGGACGCGCGCGGGTTCACCCGGCTCGCCGAGTCGCAGACCTGGTCTGCGGAGAGCCCGGGCAGGCATTACGTGATTCGCGGTGGGTCGCTGGTCGCCTGGGCGGCGGGGGACACCGCGGCCGCGACGGGGTTCCGCGTGGCCGGAGCGCACACCGACAGTCCCAACCTGCGCGTCAAGCAGCATCCCGACCTGACCTCGGCGGGCTGGCAGCTGGTCGGGCTGGAGCCCTACGGTGGTGCGTGGCTGAACTCGTGGCTCGACCGGGAGCTGGGTGTTTCCGGTCGGCTGAGCGTGCGGGACGGAAACACGATGCGCGAGCGCCTGGTTCGCATCGATGAGCCGATCCTGCGGGTGCCGCAGCTGGCCATCCATCTGTCCGAGGACCGCAGGGGTGTGACGCTGGATCCGCAGCGGCACGTCAACGCGGTGTGGGGCGCGGGGTACGAGACGGCCGCCTTCATCGATTTCGTGGCCGACTGGGCCGAGGTCGATCCGGGCGACGTGCTCGGCTGGGAGCTGATGACCCACGACCTGACGCCGAGCAGGCTGATCGGGCGGGACCAGGACTTGGTCAGCGCGCCGCGACTGGACAACCAGGGCACCTGCTTCGCGGGCTTGCAGGCGTTCCTGGCCGCGATCGAGGAGCCGGGCGCGGCCGTCCCGGTGCTGGCCATGTTCGACCACGAGGAGGTCGGCAGTCAGTCCGACCGCGGCGCGCAGTCCGATCTGCTGCCCGCGGTGCTGGAGCGGATCGTGCTCGCGCGCGGCGGCGGCCGCGCCGAATATCTCGCCGCACTGGCCGGTTCGGTGTGCGCGTCCGGCGACATGGCGCACGCGACGCACCCGAACTATCCGGAGCGGCACGAGCCCGCGCACCGGATCGAGGTGAACGGCGGGCCGGTGCTGAAGGTCAACCAGAATCTGCGCTATGCCACGGACTCCACCGGCGCGGGCGCGTTCGCGCTGGCCTGCGCGCAGGCCGCGGTCCCGTTGCAGCGTTACGTCCATCGCGCCGACCTGCCCTGTGGCTCCACCATCGGGCCGATGACCGCGGCGCGTACCGGCATGTCGACCGTCGACGTCGGTGCGCCGCAGCTGGCGATGCATTCGGCGCGCGAGCTGATGGGCGCGTTCGACGTTCCGGCCTACGCCGCCGCGCTGGCCGCCTTCCTCACGCCCGAGACCACCGGGCGATAGGTGAACACCGCGACGACGAACACGGCGAAAGTGGCGAGCACGTAATTGCTTCCGATGATCTGCTGCCACCAGGCCCAGTCCAGCTCGCGGTCGCGCGAGTGCGGCAGCAGCCAGTGCGGGCCGACCAGGAACAGCGCGGCGGCGACCGTGACCACGCCGATCGCCCGCGGGCTGCGCGCACCGCGCACCATGAGGTCGGCGGCGACGACCAGTGCGGGCGCGATCCACACCCAGTGATGCGACCACGACACCGGCGAGACCAGCAGCACCGCCGCGGCGTTCACCAGCAGCGCCGCCACGGTGGCGCCCGCCTCGATCAGCCTGCGCATCCACACCGCGGCCAGCGCGACCGCAAGTACGGACAAGGTGATCCACACCAGTGTGGCCGCCGTGTCGCCGATGCCGAGGCGGAAGGCCATGCCTTTGATGGACTGGTTGCCCGCGAAGTAAGGAGGTCCGATCCGGCCGGTGTCGGCGAGGGTGTGGAACCAATAGTCCACGGAATCGCCGGGAAACAGCAGGAATCCGAGACCCACCGCCGCGATCGCGGAGACCACCAGTGTGCCCGCGGCTTTCCAGTCCTTGCGCAGCACGAAGTACAGCAGATAACCGGCGGGGATCAGCTTCACCGACACCGCGATGCCGATCAGCATGCCGCGCGGCCAGAAAGGCTTGCGCGCCAGGCAGTCCAGTGTGATCGCGGCCATCAGCACCAGGTTGATCTGGCCGAAGCCGAAGGTCTGGCGGATGGGTTCGAAGAACTGCGCCACCGCGACCGCGCCGATGACCAGCGTGAGCAGGATCGGGCGCGACAGCTCGGGCCGCAGGCGGGTCAGCACCAGCCACAGCGAGATGCCAAGGCTGACTACATTGGTGACGACCACCAGCACCTCGGCGGCGACCAGCGGCATCAGGGCCAGCGGCGCGAAGAACAACGCGGCCAAGGGTGGATAGGTGAACGGCAGTCCGATTCCCTCGACCGGCGGCATCGGGCCGTACAGGTCGCCGTTGTCCAGCCAGACCCGGGCGCCGTTGCGATACACCTGGAGGTCGATGTAGCCGTGCCACCAGTGCGCGAGCAGCGAGACGATCGCCGACACCGCGAACAACGCGATCGCAGCAATCAGCCAGCGTACTTGCGGGGTCAGTGGGTTCGGCGACGCGTGACCGGATGTGGTCCCCGATCCGCCGCTGCCGGTCGGCGCGGCATCCGAGGTGACCGATCTCTCACCCGGATTCGCGACCCCCGATCCTTCGTTCACGGGCCCAGAGTAGCCGGTGCGCATGGTCGGTACCCAGTGCCTCTAGACTTACACGTAGGCATCTCGCCGCCGCCCAGTGACAACGCTCGTCGCTTCGCTGAGCTCGCCCACCCCGCCGGCTCCGCCGGCTTGCCGACCCCCATGCCCGGCCGAAAGGACCCTGGTACTCCGTGACTCCGCAGGTCGACACCGTCAGCTCAGCCGCAGCAAACCCCGACGTGGCGCAACCCTACAAAGAACTCGGCCTCAAAGACGACGAGTACGCCCGCATCAAGGAGATCCTCGGTCGCAGGCCGACCGACGCCGAGCTGGCGATGTACTCGGTGATGTGGAGCGAACACTGCTCCTACAAGT
Source organism: Nocardia sp. NPDC004168 (assembly GCF_040610355.1). Taxonomy (NCBI): domain Bacteria; kingdom Bacillati; phylum Actinomycetota; class Actinomycetes; order Mycobacteriales; family Nocardiaceae; genus Nocardia; species Nocardia sp. NPDC004168. The sequence continues at coordinate 159,163 of NZ_JBEXME010000011.1, forward strand.
CCTCCAAGGTGCACCTGCGCTACTTCGGCCAGACCACCACCGACGAGATGCGCGAATCCATGCTCGCGGGCATCGGCGAGAACGCGGGCGTCGTCGACGTGGGTGACGGCTGGGCGGTCACCTTCAAGGTGGAGAGCCACAATCACCCCTCCTACGTGGAGCCGTACCAGGGCGCGGCCACCGGCGTCGGCGGCATCGTGCGCGACATCATGGCGATGGGCGCGCGCCCGATCGCGGTGATGGACCAGCTGCGCTTCGGCGCGGCGGACGCGGCCGACACCCGTCGCGTAGTGGACGGCGTGGTGCGTGGCGTCGGCGGCTACGGCAACTCGCTCGGCCTGCCGAACGTCGGCGGCGAGACCGTGTTCGACGCCTCCTATCAGGGCAACCCGCTGGTGAACGCGCTGTGCGCCGGCGTGATGCGAGTCGAGGACCTGCACTTGGCCTTCGCCTCCGGCACCGGCAACAAGATCGTGCTGTTCGGCGCGCGCACCGGCCTGGACGGCATCGGCGGCGTCTCGGTGCTGGCCTCGGACACCTTCTCCGGCGACGAATCCGGCTCCGGCCGCAAGAAGCTGCCGTCGGTGCAGGTGGGCGACCCGTTCACCGAGAAGGTGCTCATCGAGTGCTGTCTCGAGCTGTACGCGGCGAAGCTGGTGGTGGGCATCCAGGACCTCGGCGGCGCCGGATTGTCTTGTGCCACATCCGAACTCGCGGCGGCCGGTGACGGCGGCATGCACATCGAGCTGGACAAGGTGCCGCTGCGCGCGACCGGTATGACGCCCGCCGAAGTGCTCTCCAGCGAATCGCAGGAGCGCATGTGCGCGGTCGTCACTCCCGAGAACGTGGACGCTTTCATGGCCGTGTGCCGCAAGTGGGACGTGCTGGCCACGGTGATCGGCGAGGTCACCGACGGTGACCGGCTGGTGGTCACCTGGCACGGCGAGACGGTGGTCGACGTGCCGCCGCGCACCGTCGCGCACGAGGGTCCGGTGTACGAGCGCCCGGTCTCGCGCCCCGACGAGCAGGACGCGCTGATCGCCGACGCCCCGGACCGGCTCGCCCGTCCGAAAACCGCCGACGAACTGCGCGCGACGCTGCTGCGGATGATCTCCAGCCCGCAGCTGTGCAGCCGCAAGTGGATCACCGAGCAGTACGACCGCTACGTGCGCGGCAACACCGTGCTGGCCGATCAGGCCGACGCGGGCGTCATCCGGATCGATGAGGAGACCGGCCGAGGCATCGCGCTGGCCACCGACGCGTCCGGCCGCTACACCAAGCTGGACCCCTATGCCGGTGCGCAGCTCGCGCTGGCCGAGGCCTACCGCAACGTGGCCAGCACCGGTGCCACGCCGAAGGCGGTCACCAACTGCCTGAACTTCGGTTCGCCCGAGGATCCCGGGGTGATGTGGCAGTTCCAGCAGGCGGTGCGCGGCCTGGCCGACGGTTGCGTGGCGCTCGGCATCCCGGTCACCGGCGGCAACGTCAGCTTCTACAACCAGACCGGCCAGACGGCGATCCTGCCGACCCCGGTGGTCGGCGTGCTCGGCGTGATCGACGACGTGCACCGGCGCATCCCGACCGGGATCGGCCTGGAGCCGGGCGAGACGCTGATCCTGCTCGGCGAGACCCGCGACGAGTTCGGCGGGTCGATCTGGTCGCAGGTTGCGCACGACCATCTCGGCGGCGTCCCGCCGAAGGTCGACTTCGCCCGCGAACAACTGCTCGCCGAGGTGCTGACCGCCGGTTCGCGCGACGGCATGATCAGCGCCGCGCACGACCTGTCCGAGGGCGGTCTCGCTCAAGCTGTCGTCGAAGCGGCGCTCGCCGGTGAGACCGGTTGCCGCATCCTGCTTCCCGAGGACGCGGATCCGTTCGTCACGCTGTTCTCCGAGTCGGCGGGCCGTGTGCTGGTCGCGGTTCCCCGCTCGGAGGAGACCAGGTTCACCCGCATGTGCACCGCGCGCGAACTGCCGTGGGTGCGCATCGGCGTGGTCGATCAGGGCTCGGATTCGGTCGAGGTGCAGGGCCAGTTCTCGATCACCATGGACGAGTTGCGGACCGCGCACGAGGGCACGCTGCCGAAGCTGTTCGGCGCCGGAACCGTCTGACGAGACGCCCACCTGGGCGGGCCTGAACCCCTCGTTACCGGGCCCGCCCAGGTGCGCGTACTCAGGCGACGGAATTGAACGGATCGTGCTCGGAGAGCAGCTTCTCCATCCGCGCCTGATCGATGCGACCGTGAACGGTCGCCGCCTCGTGCTGGTCGCGCACCACTTTCGCCAGCGTGAAGGTGCTGGTCACCAGGAAGAACACGGACATACCGAGGAATCCGCGCTGCCAGACGTCCAGCGGCAGCGCGTAGATCCCGATGCCGATGCCGACGAAACTGATGCCGAAGGCGATCGCGGCCTGTGCGACGTAAGCGGCGCTGGCTTTCTGCGCCGCGGTCGTTGTGCTCATGGACCAAAGTTTCCGGATGGCGCGACCCGCGCACCCGTGTACAACTACTCGAGCGAAATGGGTAGTTGCCATCCGCGCGAAGGCGTCCGATCACGGGGTCGCGCAGGGTGTGATCCGCGTCGTGCGCGCCCGCGTCACGGTGGGCGACGCGCCGGGCCGTCGGTGGCGACCGCCATACTGATCGAATGCTGGAGACCGCCGGGACCATGCGGAAACTGCGCACGCGCGCGGTCGCGGTGATCCGGCGCGTCGAGGACGTCATCGACCTCAATTACGTCGGCTTGGTGGTGGCGACGGTGTTCTTCGCGCTGTCGGTGACGCCGTCGCTGCTGCCGCGCGACTGGCTGTTCCAGGGGCTGATCAGCGGGATCAATGCCGCCATCGGATACGGCGCCGGCTGTTTGCTGGAGTGGCTGTTCCGGCTGTGGGTGCGGCCGCGGCTGAAGATCGCGCCGCCGCCGACGTGGGCGCGTTACGCCGTCAAGTCCGCCGTGCTGCTCACCGCCGCGCTGAGCGCCGCGCTGATGCTGGTGCAGTCGGCGCGCTGGCAGCGGGAGATCACGGCGTTGATGGGCATGGCGGGCACCACCACGCCCGCCTATCTGCGCACCGGCCTGCTGAGCATGGCGGTCGGCGCCGCGGCGGTCGCGGTCTACCGGACCGTGCGCGAGTTCATCCTGTTCCTGGCCCGCCTGCTCAACCGGTGGGTGAAGGTGCCCCGCGAACTCGCTCCGGCCGCCGGATTCCTGGTGCTGGTGGTGCTGGCGGTGACGATCTTCAACGGTGTCGCCACGCAAGCGTTCTTCGCGGTGGCCAACTCCGCGTTCAGCGTGCGCAACGACCACACCTCGGTGAACGCGGTGCAGCCGCAGCAACCGGAGCGCTCCGGCAGCCCCGCCTCGCTGGCCAAATGGGAGACCCTCGGATTCGAGGGGCGCTGGTTCGTCTCGCACGGACCCACCGCGAGCCACATCACCTCGCTCACCGGCCGCCCGGCCAAGGAGCCCGTCCGGGCCTACGTCGGTCTGGAGTCGGTGGATGGGAACCAGGAACCGGCCGAGCTGGCGGTGTCCGAGCTCGAGCGAACCGGTGCGTTCGACCGGAAGGCGCTCGTGGTGGTCACCACCACGGGGACCGGATGGGTGAACTCGCTGGCCGCGTCCGCGCTCGAGTACATGTACGACGGCGACACCGCGATCGTCGCCACCCAGTACTCGTATCTGCCCAGCGTGCTGTCCTTCCTGGCCGACCGGAGCAAGGCCGCCGCGGCCGGCAGGGATCTGTTCGACGCGGTGTACCAGCATTGGACCGCGCGGCCGCCGCAGGCACGACCCAAATTGCTGGTGTACGGGGAGAGCCTCGGTTCGCAGGGTTCCGAGGCGGCGTTCGACGGCCTGGCCGATCTGCGCGCCAAGGTCGACGGCGCGCTGTGGGTCGGCCCGCCCAATTCCAACCGGCTGTGGCAGCAGTTCGTCGCCCGCCGCGATCCGGGCTCCCGTGAGGTGGAGCCGCTGTACGCCGACGGGCTGGTGGTCCGGTTCGCCTCCGACAGCGGTGACCTGGCGCGCCCGTCGTCGGAATGGCGGCCGCCGCGCATCGCGTATTTGCAGCACGCGTCCGATCCCATCGTCTGGTGGTCGCCGGATCTGATCTTCTCGCGGCCGGATTGGCTGTCGGAGCCGCGCGGTTCGGACGTCTCCTCCCAGATGCGCTGGTGGCCGTTCGTCACCTTCTGGCAGGTGGCCGCCGATCTGACCAATGCGCAGGGCGTCACCGACGGGCACGGACACCGCTACGGCAGCCTGGTCCTGGACGGCTGGGCCGCCATCGCCGCGCCACCGGACTGGACCGCCGAGCGTTCCGAGCGGATCCGGGTCGAAGTCGAGGCCGCGGAGGAATTCGAGCGGAAGATCAAGTGAGCCAGGAACGGGCCGTGCGAACCATTGCGGCCGTTGCCGTTCCGTTGTTCTGGAGCAACGCGGTCCTGCCCCGCCTCCGTCTCGGCATCCGCGGACGAACCGCCGCCAATGCCGGTTTCGCCACCGCCTACGCGGTCGCGCTGCGCGCCGAACCTGGCCGGTGGTCGAAGAGCGGCGTGCGCTGCGGACTGCTCGCCGCGTCGGTCGTCGTGGCCGGTTACGCAGCGGCCCTTGCCGTTCCGTCGCTGCGATGGCAACTGGCCGAACTCGCTGAACGGGGGCCCGCTGTGTCGACGCAGGAGTGGGTGGCTGTGCACATTCCTCTCGGGACTGTCTACAGCGAGGAACTCGTCTTCCGCGGCACGCTGGATCCCATGCTGGACCGCCTTTTCGGTCCGCGAGCCGGTGCATTGGTCGGCGCGACGACCTTCGGACTCTGGCACATCACTCCCGCGCGGGCCGTGGGCGACAGTGTTCCCGCCACTGTGGCGGTGACTACGGCGGGCGGACTCGTGTTCGGTTTGCTGCGCCGCCGCACCGCGGGCACCGCCGCCCCCGCGCTGCTGCATCTCGCCATGAACGCGGGTGGAGCGATCGCTCCGCGCCTGGCCCGCCACTTCCCGGGTTCCGCGCGTGCGATGCGGGTGGCACGTTCGGACCTCGGGACGACTGTGGATGAATTCGCAACTCCGGCTTCGGATATACCGCGAGCCCGTTGACGGGGCGGCCGACGCCGGGCACCGCGCCGCCGCCGTCCCGAAGCCGCGCCGACACCGTCGTGTCGACCGCCCTCGCCGAAGCACGGCTGAGGTCGATCACGGGCGCGAGGCGTACGGAGCGCGAAGTAGGGTCGGGCAGGTGGCAGGACGAGGCACGGTAGACCCCGCGCAGACGCGGGCAGCGGTGGCGGTGGTGAGCGAATGGTTGCGTGACGAGTCGGTCGACGCGCCCGCGCGCGCCGAACTCGCGGCGGCTGTGCGTACCACGGCGCGCTCGCTGGCGGCCTCCGCGCCCGGCCACTCGGTCGAGGTCCGGGTGCCGCCGTTCGTCGCGGTGCAGTGCGTCGAGGGCCCGCGGCACACCCGGGGTACACCGCCGAACGTCGTGGAGACCGACCCGCGTACCTGGCTGCTACTGGCCACCGGACTGCTCGAGTTCGACGACGCGCTCGACTCCGGCGCGGTGAGCGCGTCCGGCACCCGCGCGGCCGAGATCACGCACTGGTTGCCGATCGTCCGAGTCGACTGAGACCGAGCCGATCGTTGCGGCGCGGACAGTTCACGCCCGGACGATGTTGCGGCGCTCCAGCCCCTTGCGGTCGTAGAAGCGGGTGACCGACGCGCCGAAGATCAGCCCGATCGCGAGCCCGAGGACCGCCATCCACACGCCACGCGTGAGCCCCGCCTCGAAATCGGCGTCGAAGTACAGGATCGACCGCACACCCAGGAACACCTGGTGCATGGGTTCGAAGGAGGCGAGCCAGCCGAAATATCGCGGCGTCGCCTCGATCGGCACGGTGCCGCCCGAGGACGGCAGGCCGAGGATGACGAACAGGATGAGGTTCACCAGCAGGCCCGCCGAGCCGATCGCCGCCAGCATGGACAGCCCGGTCACGCCGACGGCGATCATGGCGAGCGCGCTGTAGAGGTACAGGGCCAGCGGATTGCCGATCGGCATGTCCAGCAGTTCGCCCACGACGAGGAACACTCCGGCGACGATGTTCGCCGCCAGCACGAACACGCCCCACTTGATCAGCAGCGTCTTGAACCGCGAGATCGGCGTGGGCGGGTAGTGCACGTACCACGGGCCGTACTCGGTGGGCACGAAACCGAGCTGCGCATCGATCATGGTGTGGATGACCATCGCGCCGACCACGCCGGCCAGCAGCAGCAACAGGGCGTAGAAGAACGCGGTCAGGCCCTGGCCGCTACCGTGCGGCAGCGGGTGGTACTGCTGCTGCACCACCTCGATCGGCGACGCAAGAGCCACCCTGGTCGCGCCGGTCAGTTCGGGTGCGGGCGGACCGCCAGGACGCGGGGCCAGCTGCGCGTTCACCTGGTCGAGCAACTGCTTGCCGACCTGCTTGTTCACCTCGGTCAGCGCCTCATTGCCGACCCGCAGCACGATCTGCGTGCCGAACGCGCCCGCGCGCGGGTTGGTCTGCACCGTGATGATCGGGCGCGGGATGTCACCGGGTATGACACTGCCCACACCCAGATTGCCGAGCTGCTTGCTGAAATCGCTCGGGATGACGATCGCGCCGTAGACCTGTCCGGACTGCATCTGCCGCTCGGACTCGTTGATGCTGAGCACGCGCAGGTCGACCTTGTCCGACGGCACTCCGGCGGCCAGCGCCTTGGTGATCTGATCGCCGAAATTGACCTTCTGCTCGGCGCTCCCGCTGCCGATGGTGTCGCCGACATCCTGGTTCACCAGGGCGATCGGGAAGTCGTGCAGGTTCTTCTCCGGATCGACGACATAGTCGAGGTACATGATGCCCAGCAGCGCGGTGAGCAGGCTCAACACCGCGATGGGAAACAGCACCATCCGAGGCCATGGCCTGCGCACCGGCCCCGTCGTGCCCGCGTCGTCCGTAGTCGTCACGGTCCGCACCGTAACAGCCGAAGGCGTCGCGGCGACCCCGCTTCGGTCACCTGGAATTGCTGCTCGGATGCGGCGGCGGTGCGCGGGCATCGCCGCGGCATCCGTAGAATGAAATCTGCCCCCAGCCCGCCCGAACAGGGAGCAAACGGTGACCAACGCCGAACTGCCGGTCCAGAGCATTTCCGCCGCCTCGTGTCCCACCCCGGACGTCGACGAGAACGAGCCGCGCGAGGAGTGCGGAGTCTTCGGAGTCTGGGCGCCGAGCGAAGAAGTGGCGAAACTCACGTATTACGGGCTTTATGCTCTGCAACACCGTGGCCAGGAGGCGGCGGGCATCGCGGTGTCGGACGGCTCGCAGATCCTCGTGTTCAAGGATCTCGGACTGGTCAGCCAGGTGTTCGACGAGCAGACGCTGGCGGCCATGCCGGGTCACATCGCCGTCGGTCACTGTCGCTACTCCACAACGGGCGGGGTGACCTGGGAGAACGCTCAGCCCATCTTCCGCACCACCGCGGTGGGCTCCGGACTTGCCCTGGGGCACAACGGCAATCTGGTCAACACCGCCGAATTGGCCGGCCGTGCACGGGAACTCGGCCTGCTCGCCTCCGTCCGGGGCGGGCGCCCGCAGCCCGCCGCGGCGACCTCCGACTCCGACGTGGTCACCGCGCTGCTCGCGCACGCCGCCGCCGACTCCAGCATCGAGCGGGCCGCGATGGAACTGCTGCCCACCCTGAAGGGCGCGTTCTGCCTGACCTTCATGGACGAGCACACCCTCTACGCCGCGCGCGACCCGCACGGCGTGCGCCCGCTGTGCCTGGGCAGGCTGGAGCGTGGCTGGGTCGTTGCCAGTGAGACCGCCGCGCTGGACATCGTCGGGGCCGCCTTCGTCCGCGAGATCGAACCCGGCGAATTGCTGGCGATCGATGCCGACGGCGTGCGCTCGATGCGCTTCGCCAACCCCGAGCCCAAGGGCTGCGTCTTCGAATACGTGTACCTGGCGCGGCCGGACAGCACCATCGCGGGCCGGTCGGTGCACGCCACCCGGGTGGAGATCGGCCGTCGCCTGGCGAAGGAGCACCCGGTCGACGCCGATCTGGTGATCCCGGTTCCCGAATCCGGCACACCGGCCGCCGTCGGTTACGCGCAGGGGTCGGGCGTGCCCTACGGCCAGGGCCTGATGAAGAACGCCTACGTCGGCCGCACGTTCATCCAGCCCAGCCAGACCATCCGTCAGCTCGGCATCCGGCTCAAGCTCAATCCGCTGCGCGAGGTCATCCGCGGCAAGCGCCTGATCGTCGTGGACGACTCGATCGTGCGTGGCAACACCCAGCGCGCGCTGATCCGGATGTTGCGCGAGGCGGGCGCGTTGGAGATCCACGTGCGGATCGCCTCGCCGCCGGTGAAGTGGCCCTGTTTCTACGGCATCGATTTCGCCTCGCGGGCGGAACTGATCGCCAACGGAGCGGGCACCGAGGGCGACGTCGCGGACATGGTCGAGGGCGTGCGCCGGTCGATCGGCGCCGATACCCTCGGCTACATCTCGCTCGACGGCATGATCGCCGCCACCGAACAGCCGCGCTCGCGGCTGTGCGCCGCGTGCTTCGACGGCAACTATCCGATCCCGCTGCCCACCGAGGCCGCGATCGGGAAGAACGTGCTCGAGGGCATGCTCACCGGTCAGACCGAGGCCGAGCTGCTGGGCGACAACGCGAATGCGAGCGCGCTGAGCCGTCCGTGACGCGGGACGTCGCTCGGGATCCGCGTAGCCGAACTCGCTCACCGCGTGCCGCACAATGAGCGCATGGATGCGAAGTACGCCGCCGCGCTGGAGCCCGTGCGTCGGGATCTGGCCGCTACCTGCGCTGTCCAGCCCATCGTGGTCGAGGAGACGCATCAGGGCATGGACTGGGTGATGTTCTACGAGCCGGACGGTAGCGGCGCCGGGATCGGACCGCTGGTCGGCGACGACTACGCGGAGCAGGTGGCGTATCTCGCCGACAAGGCGCACGAGTGGGCGGTAGAGGCGTTGTGGACGGCGGGCGAGTCACCGGTGTGGCCGGTGTGCCCGAGACATCCGAACACTCATCCGCTGGCGGCGGGCGTGAGCGGCGGGGTGGCGGTGTGGTCGTGTCCGAGGACACGTGCGATGGTGGCGCCAATAGGGCAGTTGGGAGTCAGTGTGCCGTGACCCCGCACGTCGTTGACGATCACGAACCACCGCTGAGGTTCGGGCCAGTCGCGCTGCTGGGCGCGAACGCGATGCGCTGCTGATGCTGTTCGCTGTCTCGCGCGGTGATGTGGCCTGCTCGAGACATCACGCCGTGCACCGTCCGGCGATTCTGGACGTACGACCGGTTTTTCGGGCCGGTCGTAGTCGCCGCGCATAACACCTGCTGAGAGCGCCGCGGATTTTCTTCGAAAACGTAACGTGCCGAAAATGCTTCGTAGGTACGGTGCCGATCATATCGGAAGTTCACCCGTGTCCGCACCGGGCCTGCGATCCAGGGCAACGCGTGCGGCGCTCGAGAAGTGGGGCCGTGATGAGGAATTCGAGGTTGGGGCGACAGATCGGGACGCGAACCATCGCGGCCGTCGGCTTGCTGGCATTGGCGGGTTCGGTGCTGGCGGGATGCGGTTCCGGGCGAACCGGGGAGGGCGGTGACAGCGGCGGCTTGGTGGCGGGCACCACCGACAAGATCTTCTCGCTCGATCCCGCGGCCGCCTACGACAACGGGTCGCTGGTCGCCGAGACGCAGATCTATCAGTACCTGCTCAACTTCGCACCCGGTGACGCGACGCCGAAGCCGGACGCGGCCCAGAAGTGCGAGTTCACCACGCCCACGGTGTATACCTGCACGTTGAAAGACGGCCTGAAGTTCGCCAACGGCAACCCGCTGACCGCGACCAGCGTGAAGTTCTCCTTCGACCGGATGCTGCGGATCAACGACCCGAACGGTCCCGCCTCGCTGCTCGGCAACCTGGAGAAGACCGACGTAGTGGACCCGCGCACCGTCGCGTTCACGTTGAAGGTGGCCGACGACCAGACCTTCCCCGCGATCCTGCCCACCCAGGCCGGGCCGATCGTCGACGAGAAGGTATACGCGCCGGACAAGGTGATGCCGGACGAGGATGTGGTGAAGGCCAAGGGCTACTCCGGCCCGTACGTCATCGCCAGTTACGACAAGAACAAACTCGTCGAGTACCAGGCGTTCGCCGATTACAACGGCATCCTCGGCAAGCCGAAGACCGAGACGGTGTCCACCAAGTACTACGCCACCACCGACAACATGAAGCTCGACCTGCAGAACGGTTCGCTCGACGTCGGATATCGGTCGTTCACGCCCACCGACATCGAGTCGCTGCGCAACGACGGCAAGGTCGCCGTGCACGAGGGCCCCGGCGGGGAACTGCGGTACATCGTGTTCAATCTGAACACCATGCCGGGTGGCACGCCCGCGCAGAAACTGGCCGTGCGCAAGGCCGTCGCGGCCACCGTCGACCGTGCCGCGCTCGCCGACGGCGTCTACAAGAAGACCTACCTGCCCGCGTATTCGTCCGTGCCGCAGGGCATGCCGGGCGCGGCCGAGCCGTTCAAGGAAATCTACGGCTCCCGGCCGAACAAGGACCAGGCGGCGAAGTTCCTCGCCGACGCGGGGGTCGCGACGCCGGTCGAGCTGAATCTCCAGTACAACCCCGACCACTACGGCTCCAGCAGCTCCGAGGAGTACGCGGCGATCAAGTCGCAACTGGAGGCAACGGGTTTGTTCAAGGTCGATCTCCAATCCACCGAATGGGTGACCTACCAGCGAGAACGCGCCCGTGATGCCTACCCGCTCTTCCAATTCGGCTGGTTCCCGGACTTCCCGGACCCGGACAACTACCTTTCCCCGTTCTTCGGGCCGAACAACTTCCTGCAGTCGCATTTCGAAGACCCCGGCATCTCCGCCCAGCTGATCGCCCAGGCGACCCAGCCCGACAAGGACAAGCGGCTCGCGCAGATCCAGCAGGTGCAGCGTGATCTCGCGCAGAACTTCCTGCCGATCGTTCCGCTGCTGTCCGGCAAGCAGATCGCGGTCTCCGCCACCGGGGTGCGGGGTGTGGAACAGACGCTCGACGCATCGTTCAAGTTCCGCTATACGGTGCTGAGCAAGTGAGTTCCGGCGGTCCGGCCGGGCCCGGGGCGACCACATCGGCGGACATCGCGCCGACACCCGTCCGGGCCCGGCCCTTCGCCCTGCGGCGAACCGGCAAGGGCGGCGACGATTCTCGCCACGGCGCGTTGCTGCGCTACCTCGGCGTCCGCCTGCTGCTGATTCCGGTGACCGCGTGGATCCTGGTCACGGTCGTGTTCTTCCTGATGCGCGTGGTCGGCGACCCGATCAGCGCGGCGATGGGCGGACGCATGACCCAGGAACAGATCGAGGCGCGCAAGGAGGCGGCCGGGCTGAACCGGCCGATCCTGACCCAGTACTGGGACTATCTGTCCGGGCTTCTGCACGGGGATCTCGGTCGCTCCCAGGACAACCGGGAGATCAGCGAGGTGGTGGTCACCTACGGCGCCGCCTCGCTGGAACTGGTGTGCTGGGCACTCGTGGTCGCGTTCGCGATCGGCGTCCCGCTGGGCAGGTACGCCGCCACCCGGCGGGATTCGGCCGCCGACACCACGTTGCGGTTGCTGGCCATCTTGTTCTACGCCGCGCCGGTGTTCTTCGTCGGCCTGCTGCTGAAGCTGGTGTTCGCGGTGCGACTCGGCTGGCTGCCGGTGGCGGGCCGGGCGAGCACCAACGTGGAACTGCGGCTGCAACACGTCTCGCCGAAGACCAACATCATGGTGATCGACGCGATCCTCTACGGCGACGCCGGATACCTGCTCGACGTGCTGAAACACGCCGTGCTGCCCGCCATCGCGCTCGGCTTGCTCACCGCGGGCATCTTCTTGCGGCTGGTGCGGATCAACCTGATCCAGACCCTCCGCGCCGACTACGTGGACGCGGCACGGGCCCGTGGCTTGTCCCGCCGCGTGGTGACCGGGCGGCATGCCTTCCGCAACGCGCTGATCCCGATCGTCACGGTGATGGGCATGCAGATCGCCATGATGCTCGGCGCCTCGGTGCTCACCGAGACCACGTTCGAGTGGAAAGGCCTCGGCTATCAATTCGCGCAATACCTCTCGGCGCGCGACTTCATCGCCGTGCAGGGCATCGTCGCATTCATCGCGCTCATCGTGGCGGTGATGAGCTTCCTGGTCGACGTCCTGGTGGCGCTGATCGATCCGAGGGTGAGGTTCTGATGACGGCTCCGGAACTGCTGAACGAAACCCTGGTCGCGCCACCCGCGGCGCGGCGGGGTGTACCCGGCCTCCGGTTGTTCTCGATGACCTCCGGTTTGCAGCGTGCGACGCTGGTCCTCGGCCTGGCTCTGGTCGGTGTCTTCGTGGTCGCCGCGCTCTTCGCTCCGCTGACCGCACCGTACGGATTCGCCCAGAGTGCCGCCGACGGCGTCGATTTCGTTCGCCAGCAAGCACCGTCGGCCGAGCATTGGTTCGGCACCTCGGTGCGCGGAGAAGACGTGTTCTCCCGGGTGATCTATGGCGCGCGGACAGCCTTGTGGGTGATCACGATCTCCCTGCTGCTCTCGCTGCTGATCGGGGTACCGCTCGGACTGCTGTCCGGCTACGTCGGCCGGTGGCCGGACCGGTTGCTCGTGCTGTTCATGGACGCGATGTACGCGTTCCCGACACTGTTGCTGGCGATCGTGGTGTCCATCGTGGTCGCGGGCGGTCGCTCGACCAGCCTGGGCGGTGCGCTGTCCGCGGCGGTGGCCATCACGGCGGTCTTCGTCCCGCAGTACTTCCGGGTGGTGCGCAACGCGACCGTGGCCGTGAAGCAGGAGCCGTACGTCGACGCGGCGCGGGTAACCGGCGCGTCGACCACACGAATCCTGTTCCGGCACATCCTGGCCAATGTCACTCAATCGCTGCCGGTGATCATCACGCTCAACGGGTCGGAAGCCATCCTCACCCTGGCCGGCCTCGGCTTCCTCGGTTTCGGCATCGAACCGACCCAGGCCGCGGAATGGGGTTTCGATCTGAACAAAGCGCTGCCGGACGTGTCCAACGGCATCTGGTGGACGGGCATCTTTCCCGGTGTCGCCATCGTGCTCGTCGTGCTCGGCATGACCTTGGTAGGGGAAAGCCTCAACGAAGTGCTGAACCCCGTCCTGCGCACCCGCCGCGCCGCGGCGGTGGCCGGACCGGACGGCGGCGGAAAGGACGCGACCGATGCCTGAGTCCTCCGCGACGGAGCGGGGCCGCCCTGCCCTGTCCATCGAATCGTTGTCGGTCACCTTCGCCACCGACGCGGGGCCGGTGCACGCGGTCACCGACGTCTCCTACGAGGTCTACCCCGGCGAAGTGCTGGCCATCGTCGGGGAGTCCGGTTCGGGCAAGTCCGTGAGCTCACGCACCGCGATGGGCTTGCTGCCGGAGACGGCCACGGTGCGCGGCCTGGTCACCCTGGGGACCGAGCAGGTCACCACGATGAACGAGAGGCAGCTCAGCGCTTTGCGCGGCGGCGCGATCTCGATGGTGTTCCAGGAACCAGGCCTGGCCCTGGACCCGCTGTTCACCGTCGGCTTCCAGATCGGCGAGGCGCTGCGCGCCCACACCGACCTGACCAAGAAGGCGGCCAAGGCGCGGGCGGTGGAACTCCTGCGCCTGGTCGGGTTGCCCGATCCGGAGCACCGGGTGGACTACTACCCGCATCAGCTCTCCGGCGGGCAGAAACAACGCGTGGTGATCGCCATCGCCATCGCCTGCGAGCCGAAGGTGATCATCGCCGACGAGCCGACCACGGCGCTGGACGTCACGGTGCAGGCCGAGATCCTCGCCCTGCTGCGGGGCCTGCGCGACCGGATCGGCAGCGCGATCGTGCTGATCACCCACAACATGGGCGTGGTCGCCGACATCGCCGACCGCGTGGTGGTGATGCGCGACGGAGCGGTGGTCGAGCAGGCGCCGGTGGATGAACTGTTCGCGCGTCCCAGGGCGGACTACACCCGCGCCCTGCTTGCCGCGGTCCCGCACCTGGGTACCGAGCAGATCGAGCACGGCCCGCCCGACAGTGCCGAGACCGAGGGCGATCCGGTACTCGAGGTCCGTGATCTGGTGGTCGAATTTCCCGGCCCGTTCGGCAGGCCGCGTTTCCGCGCTGTCGACGGCGTGAGTCTGCGCATCGGTCCCGGCGAGACGCTCGGCCTGGTCGGTGAGTCCGGCTCGGGCAAGTCGACCATCGGCCGCTGCGTCGCGGCACTGCAACGGCCCACCTCCGGAACGGTGCGAGTGCGCGGGCAGGACATCGTGGGGTTGTCACAGCGCGAGCTGCGACCGATTCGGCGGCGCTTCGGATTCGTCTTCCAGGACCCGGCCAGTTCGCTGAATCCCCGGCTCACCGTGGGCGAGTGCGTGTCCGAACCGCTGCTCGTGCACAAGGCGGGCAGCTCGGCGGAGATTCGCGCCAGGGTGCGCCTGCTACTCGACGACGTGCGGTTGCCCGCGGGCGTCGAACGCCGGTACCCGCACGAGTTGTCCGGCGGGCAGCGTCAGCGTGCCAGCCTCGCCCGCGCGCTGGTGCTCGACCCGGACCTGCTGGTCGCCGACGAGCCGACCAGCGCGCTGGACGTCTCGGTGCAGGCCGCGGTGCTGGAGCTGTTCGGTCAGCTACAGCGCGAGTGCGGCTGGGCCTGCCTGTTCATCAGCCACGACTTGGCCGTGGTCGACCAGCTCGCCGACCGGATCGTGGTGCTGCGCGACGGTGCGGTGGTGGAAGCGGGCGATCGGAATCGCATCCTGCGCGCCCCACGGGAGGAGTACACCCGCCGCTTGGTCGCCGCGGTGCCGGTACCGGATCCGGTGCGGCAACGCCACCGCCGGGCACAGGCCGCGGGGTTCGATGGCGACGAGACGGACTGATCGTCCGCTTTACGGTTGGCTCTGCCCTATTGTCAAGAGGGCGAGCCAACACCGGTGCGGGGTCGTTATCCGGCTCCGGTAGCGTGAGCAGGCATCTATCCGCCGATTCGGTTTGGAGCTTTCCCCGAAAATGACTGAACAGACCCCCAGTGGTGGTGCTTCGTACGCCGCGGCAGGCGTGGACATCGAGGCAGGTGATCGCGCAGTCGAGTTGTTCGGGCCATTGGCGAAGAAGGCGACCCGGCCCGAGGTCCAAGGCGGCCTCGGCGGCTTCGCCGGGCTGTTCGCGCTGAAGGGCGGCTACCGGGAACCGTTGCTGGCGGCCTCCACCGACGGCGTCGGCACCAAGATCGCGGTGGCGCAGGCGATGGACAAACACGACACCGTCGGCCTCGACCTGGTGGCCATGGTGGTGGACGATCTCGTGGTCTGCGGCGCGGAGCCGCTGTTCCTCCAGGACTACATCGCCATCGGCAAGGTCGTCCCGGAGAAGGTCGCCGAACTCGTCTCCGGCATCGCCGAGGGCTGTGTGCGCGCCGGGTGCGCGCTGCTCGGCGGCGAGACCGCCGAGCATCCCGGGCTGATGGATCCGGACGACTACGACCTGTCCGCCACCGGCATCGGCGTGGTCGAAGCCGACGCGGTGCTCGGACCCGACCGGGTCCGTCCCGGCGACGTGGTGATCGCCATGGGGTCCTCCGGACTGCACTCCAACGGCTACAGTCTGGCCCGCAAGGTGCTGCTCGAGATCGATCGCATGTCGCTCACCGGCCACGTCGAGGAGTTCGGCCGCACCCTGGGCGAGGAACTGCTCGAGCCGACCAGGATCTACGCCAAGGACTGCCTCGCGCTGATCGCCGAAACCGATGTGCGCACGTTCGCCCACGTCACCGGCGGTGGCTTGGCGGCCAATCTCGCCCGGGTGCTGCCCGCGGGCATTGTGGCCGAGCTGGATCGAGGCACCTGGAACCCGGCGCCGGTGTTCAAGATGATCGCCCAGCGCGGCCGGGTCGAGCGGCCCGAGATGGAGAAGACGTTCAACATGGGCGTCGGCATGGTCGCCGTCGTCGCTCCCGAGGATGTGGACCGGGCGCTGGCGGTGCTGACCGCACGGCACATCGAGTGCTGGACGCTGGGCACGGTCAAGAAGGCCAAGGACGCCGACGCCGCGCGCGCCGTGCTGGTCGGTGAGCATCCGCGGTTCTGATTCGCGGTGAAGACACGTGAGAGTCCCGCATCTATGTACGATGCGGGACTCCGGTGTGTTGCAAGCCTTTTCGGCGCCAGAGACGTCAACCCGCGACAACGATCGAAGGGGGAGGCCCGTCGGCCTCCCCCTTCAGACGTAAATCCGAGTCAGCGGCGCCAGTCGTCGTAGTCGTCGTCCTCGTCCCAGCGGGACAAGGAGTCGTCCGCGTCGTGCTCATCGGACAGCACACCACCACTCCGCTGGGAGTTGGGGCTTCCCGAAAGCTCGCGCTGAAGGCTCGCGAAGTCGGTCGTGGGCGAGCTGTACTTCAGCTCGCGTGCGACCTTGGTCTGCTTTGCCTTAGCCCGGCCACGGCCCATGGCTGACCCCCTCGCGTCACAGCGGGGCGGCCTGGGGTTTGGTGGCGGCCCCGTTCGAATTAATACTCTTCCTGACAGACACTTTAGCGTGTGTCCGGCGGTCTCGCTTCCAGGAGTGGGTGAAGAACTCCGGAACCAGTGCCGTTTGCCCGCTTGTCGCCCTGCCGTGGAATAGCTAGACGACCCCGGGTATAGCACGAATCACACCGACTCGGATACCCCCGCCCAGCACCGCGGGGGCCGCCAGCTCCGCGTGCGCATCGGTCCACTCGATTCCCATTCGGTGCAGAATCGCCAGCGTCAGCGGCATTCGCGCGCGATCGTGGCCGTCTTCGATCTTGTACGCGAAAGCCGATCCGTCCGGCAGCGCGCCCGCGTGCACACCATCCGCGCCGATCTTGCACACCAGCCCGGGAGTGGCCAGCATGGTCAGCAGATCGGGCGCGTTCGTGCCGGAAATCACTCGCGGATGCGCGCGCACCGCGTCGGCGACCCGGCGTTCCGGGCTCCCCGGCTCGGCCGTCGCGATGGTCGAGAAAACCCGCGCGAGGTTGACGAGTGAGACCGGGATGATCGGCAATCCGCAGCCGTCGATGCCCAGATCGGCTTCCGGCTCGCCGGTCAGGTCGGCCACGGTCGCGATCACCGCGCGCTGCAGCGGATGCGCCCGGTCCTGGTAGCCCTCGGTCGGCCAGCCGTTGATCGCGCAGGTCGCGAGCATCGCCGCGTGTTTGCCCGAGCAGTTCATGTAGATGGGGCGGGGTTGTCCTCCGCCGGACAGCAGCGCGGTGCGGGCGCCCTCGTCGTACGGCAGATCGGCCGGGCAGGCCAGGGCGGATTCGGGCAGGCCGAACCGGTCCAGCAGCCTGCGCACCAGCGCGACATGGTCGGGTTCGCCGTAGTGCGAGGCGGTGGCGATCGCCAGTTCGGCGTCATCGACCGGCTGGAAACCGTTGCGCAGCAGGGTGATCGCCTGCATCGGCTTGTTCGTCGAGCGCGGGAAGATCGGCAGGTGCACTTCGCCGAGTTCGAGGGTGGGCTCGCCCGCGGCGTCGAGCACCACCACCGAGCCGCGGTGCACGCATTCACGGAAGCCCGAGCGGACCACTTCGACCAGTTCCACACTCACGATTTCGCTCCCGTGCCGATGTCGTCGGTGCTCGTCGTCGCGTGCCGGTGCGCGGTGGCGCGCACGGCGTTGCCATGCCTGCGCGCGTGCCGTTCCACTTGCATGCGCACGTCGTCGGAGATGGTCGGCTCGTCGGCGAGCAGGATCGCCAGCAGATCCGGATCGGCGCCGGTGAACAGATCGCGGACCGTGATGCCGTGCTCGGGGACGTGTACCACCGAGATCCGGTCGCCCGCCGCGATCGTGCCCTCGGTGAGCACCCGCAGATAGGCGCCGGTATCGCTGCGCAGGGTGAACCGTTTGACCCACTGCTGCTCGCCGCTCCAGTGCTGGAACGTGGCGCATGGCACGCGCGGAGCGCTCACCTCCAGCACGGTGTCACCGACCGTCCAGCGCGCGCCGATCACCGAGTCGCTGACCGGAAGGCCACGCACGCGCAGGTTTTCGCCGAACCAGCCCGCGGGCAGTTCCCGGCCGAGCTCCGTGCCCCAGCGGCGGGCGTCCTCGTCGGCGTAGGCGTAGACGGCCTGGTGCACGCCGCCGTGATGCTTGGTGTTGCAGACGTGATCGCCGTCCAAGCCGAGGGCGCGTACGGCGACTCGTCCCGCCGCCGGGCGCTTGTCGATGGCGCTGCGACCGACCCTTCCCGGTACCTCGATATCGGCGTGCACCACGCACGCCGCGAGCACCTCTCCGGAATCACCGACGCGCATGAACGGCGCTCCTCTCGTCACGAATGGGGAACTCGGCGCTGAGCAAGAGTGCGGATGTCGGCTGAGGAAAACGTCCCGCTTGCCGGTGGCCGGTCAACAGGTCAGCGCCCACGCAGCCGGTCGACCGCGAGCCGGCCCGCTTGCGGTTCGTCGTCGGAGGGCATCGAATCGGGATCGATGGACGCCGCGACCGGGCCGGCGACCAGCGCGGTGTCGGCCGGAACCGCGCGCTTGACCAGCGCGAGGGCGATCGGGCCGAGTTCGAAGTGGTCGACGACCGTGCCGAGCCTGCCGACCGCGCGGCCGCCGGCGGTGACGTCGTCGCCGATGACCGGGCGCTCGTCCGCCGAGCCGTCCAGGTGCAGCAGCAACAGGTGCCGCGGCGGCTTGCCGAGGTTGTGCACCCTGGCCACCGTCTCCTGGCCGCGGTAGCAGCCCTTGTCCAGGTGGACGGCTCCGTGTTCGGCGACGCCGCCGATCCAGCGGGCCTCGTGCGGGATGGTCCGCTCGTCGGTGTCCGATCCGATCCGCGGCCGGACGGCCGCGACGCGCAATGCCTCGAACGCCCACATTCCGGCGGGAACGGCGCCTGCCGCGGTGAGCCGGTCCCACAGGCCGGTCAGCTGATCGCGCGGGACGACCAAGTCGAAGGAGTCGGCCGTCGGCCACGGCATCCGGCGCAAGAATCCGCCGCCGGGCAGCGGCGTCGCCTCGTACACGCCGGGAAGGGCGGTGATGCCGAGTGTTTCGGCCAGGTCTGCCACTCCGGGGCCGAGCAGGCTGAGTACCGCGTGGTCGGCGGCTTCGGGTTTGGCATCGGCCCAGAAGACCATCTTCTGCAGGAACGCGAGCAGGTCGGGTCCGCGCTCGGCTTCGGTATCGATCCAGACGGCGCCGTCCAGTTCGGTGAGCACGAAGTGATGCTGGACCCGGCCGTTCAAATCCAGGTCGAGGTTCTCGGCGGACTGCCCGTCGCCGAGGGTGGCGACATGCTGACTGGAGATGGTGTGCAACCAGGAGAGCCGCTCCGCGCCGGTGATGCGAAGCACGAATCGGTGTGACCGGTCGACGATCGCGGCGCGCTGCACCGCGGCGCGCTGCTCGCCGAACGGATCGCCGTAATGCCACGCGACGGCGGCGTCGGGCGAACCCGCCGCTCCCGCGACGGCTCCCGACACACTGAGGATGGGGCTGGGCGCAACGACCACGGACACCTCTCCCACTCTAGGCGGGCCCGCCCGGCGGTGCGCGAACCGGGCCAGGGCGCCGGAGAACGGCATAGCCGATCGGCATTGTCCGAGCATTACAGCGGGCCGCGTGGGGCGGCTGCACAAAAGGTCTGGCAAAAGCGGCCGTGACATAGGCATTGTCCGCTCACACCGCCTACGCTCGTCGCATGGTGGATCGAGTTCTGGTAACTCTCGATGGCGCGGTCCGGGATGCGGATGCGCCGTTGTTGTTTGCGGACGATATTGGCGTATTGCGTGGCGATGGTGTCTTCGAAACGGTGCTCGTGCGCGCGGGCGTCGCGTGTGCGATCGAATTTCATCTAGGCAGATTGCGCCGCTCCGCCCAGGCGCTCGATCTGCCCGAGCCGGAACTGGGCAAATGGCGCGAGGCGGTGGAGACCGCCGCCAAGGAGTGGGGCAGCGAGCGCGAAGGCGTGATGCGGCTGGTGCTCACCCGCGGGCGCGACTCCGAGTTGGCCGCAACGCCCGACAAGGTCAAGACCGGTGACCTCGCCGCCGCCGTGCCCGTGCCGACCGCTTTCGTGCTCGTGGTGCCGGTGCCCGAGCGCGTCGAGAAGGCCCGCGCCGAGGGCGTCGCCGTGGTGAGCCTGTCGCGGGGCATCTCGGTCGACCTCGCGCAAGCGGCGCCATGGCAACTGCTCGGTGCCAAGACGCTGTCCTATGCCACCAATATGGCCGCCCTGCGGTTCGCCGCGCGGATGGGCGCGGAGGACGTGATCTTCACCAGCACGGAGAACCGGGTGCTGGAGGGGCCGCGATCCACCGTGGTGATCGCCCGCGACAAGCAGCTGATCACGCCGCCCGCGAAGAACGGTGTGCTGCCCGGCGTCACTCAGCGCGCGCTGTTCGCCGAAGCCGAGAAGGCCGGCTGGCAATGCCGCTACGACTCGCTGTTCACCGCCGACCTGCTCACCTGCGACAGCATCTGGATGCTGTCGAGCATTTCGCTTGCGGCGCGGGTGAATTCGCTGGACGGGCTGCGGATGTCCGCGCCGGACAACGCCGAAGAGATCATCGGGCTGGTCGATCGCGGTATCGAGCGGGCGGGAGCCATCGGCGACTGGTGAGTGTGCGCCGCTCCGTGATCTCCGTCCTACTCGGGCGGGCACGGGGCGGTGATGAGCACGGAAAACAGGCCGAACAGGCAGTATCAGCCCTGGTGGCGTGGCCTAGGACTCATTTTTCGAGGTCTGCTCCGGCGTAGGCTTTACTACGACATGTCGTAGACACGCAGGAGGCCGGCTTGAACGCCTTGGACATCTCCCGATGGCAGTTCGGCATCACAACCGTTTACCACTTCCTGCTGGTGCCGCTGACCATCGGTCTCGCGCCGCTGGTCGCTGCCATGCAGACGGCATGGGTCGTCACCGGCAAGCAGCACTGGCTGCGACTGACGAAGTTCTTCGGCAAGCTGTTCCTGATCAACTTCGCGCTCGGCGTCGCGACCGGCATCGTGCAGGAGTTCCAGTTCGGCATGAACTGGAGCGAGTACTCCCGCTTCGTCGGTGACGTGTTCGGCGCCCCGCTCGCGCTGGAAGGGCTGATCGCCTTCTTCATGGAGTCGACCTTCCTCGGACTGTGGATCTTCGGCTGGACCCGGTTGCCGAAACTGCTGCACCTCGGCGCGATTTGGATGGTCGCGATCGGCGTGAACGCCTCGGCGTATTTCATCGTCGCGGCCAACTCGTTCATGCAGCATCCGGTCGGCGCCCGCTACAACCCGGAAACCGGTCGCGCGGAGCTGGAGAGCATCGTGAAGGTGCTCACCAACAACACCTTGCTGGCGGCTTTCCCGCACGTGGTGGCCGGATCCTTCCTCACGGCGGGCACCTTCGTCGTCGGCATCGCCGGCTGGTGGATGGTGCGCAACGCGCGCAGTGGCGACGAGGCGAAGTCGGCTGACGCGCGCGAGATGTGGCGGCCCGCCGCGCGTGCGGGCATCGTCGTGGTGATCGCGGCGATGGCCGCTCTGGTCTACACCGGCGACGTGCAGGGCAAGCTGATGTTCGAGCAGCAGCCGATGAAGATGGCCTCGGCGGAATCGCTGTGCCACACCGCCCTCGACCCCGATTTCTCCGTGCTGACCGTCGGCACGCACAACAACTGCGACAGCGTGACGCACGTGCTCGAAGTGCCCTATGTGCTGCCCTGGCTGGCGAAGGGGGAGTTCACCGGTGTGACGCTGGACGGCGTCGTCGACCTGCAGAAGACCTACAACGAGAAGTTCGGTGTCGGTGACTACCGGCCCAACCTGTTCGTCACCTACTGGTCGTTCCGTGCCATGATCGGGCTGTCGGCGGGTTCGGTGCTGCTCGCGCTGGCCGGGCTCTGGCTGACCCGCCGCGGACGAGTGCCGGACCAGCGCTGGTTCGCCTGGCTGAGCCTGCTGGCCATCCCCACCCCGTTTTTGGCCAACAGCGCCGGGTGGGTGTTCACCGAGATGGGGCGGCAGCCCTGGGTGGTCGCGCCCAACCCAACCGGCGACCCGAATCTGCGCCTCACCGTTCAGCAGGGCGTCTCCGATCACTCGCCAGGCGTCGTGCTGTTCTCGCTGATCACCTTCACGCTGCTGTACGGCGCGCTCGCGTTCGTGTGGTTCTTCCTGATGCGCCGGTACGTGATCCACGGACCGGATCCGGCGGCGCCCGCCGCCGAGCCGCACGACACGGATACGACTTCGGGCGAACGCCGCCCCGAAGAGCCCGCCGTCGAACAACTTTCGTTCGCCTACTAGGAGCCGGCGATGAGTCTGCAAGAGTTCTGGTTCGTCCTGATCGGTGTGCTGTTCACCGGCTACTTCGTGCTGGAGGGCTTCGATTTCGGCGTCGGCATGCTCATGCCGATCCTCGGCAAGGGGTCCGACCGGCGCAGGCGCGCGGTGCTCAACACGATCGGGCCGGTGTGGGACGCCAACGAAGTCTGGTTGATCACCGCGGGCGCCGCGATGTTCGCGGCGTTCCCGGAGTGGTACGCGAGCCTGTTCTCCGGCTTCTACCTGGCGTTGCTGCTGGTGCTCGTCGCGCTGATCCTGCGGATCTGCGCCATCGAGTACCGCGGCAAGATCGATGATCCGCGCTGGCGGGCCCGCTGCGACATCGGCATCGGCATCGGCTCCTGGGTTCCGGCGCTGGCGTGGGGCTGGGTGTTCGCCAATGTGGTGCACGGTGTCCCGCTGAACGAGAAGAAGCAGTTCGCGGGCTCGGTCGCCGACTTGTTCGGGCCCTACGCCCTGCTCGGCGGGCTGGCGACCGGACTGCTGTTCGCGCTGCACGGAGCGATGTTCCTGGTGCTCAAGACCGCGGGCGAGGTCCGCGACGACGCACGACGCACCGCTCGGCTGCTGCTCGTCCCGACCGTGGTCGTCGTCGGCGGATTCGGATTGTGGACACAGCTGGCCTACGGGAACGACTGGACCTGGATCCCATTGGGGCTGGCCGTGCTCGGTCTGGTCGTGGCGGCGGCGGCCGATCTCGCGCAGCGCGACGGGTGGGCGTTCACCGGCACCACGGTGACCGTCGCGGCGGCGACCGCGCTGCTGTTCGGTTCGCTGTTCCCCGCGGTGCTTCCCTCGACGATCGATGCGGCGTTCGACCTGACGGTTTACAACGCGTCCTCCACGCCGTACACGCTGAAGGTGATGAGCTGGGCCGCCGCGCTGGTCACGCCGGTCGTGCTGGTGTACCAGGGCTGGACGTACTGGGTGTTCCGCAAGCGCATCACCGTCGAGCAGATCCCGCCCCCGGTCGGCCTGCCCCTGCGGGTCGCGCAGGATTGACGCCATGGCCCGCCCGCCGATCGATCCGCGCCTGTGGCGTTATGCCCGCTCGGCGCGCAGCTATCTCGCGCTGAGCGTGGCGCTGTCGCTGGTCGTGACCGGCGCGATCGTGGTCGCGGCGGTGCTGATCGGGCGGGTGCTCGCCGGGGTGGTCACCGATCCGAGTGCGCGCACGCTCGGCGCGTGGACGGTCGAACTCGTCGTGCTCGCGGTCGCGATCGCGGCCCGGGTGCTCGCCACGTGGGCGCAGTCCCGGCTGGCGCACCGAGCGGGCGCGAGCGTGGTGGCGGAGCTGGAAGGCGCGGTGCTCGATGCGGGCGCACGGCTGTCGCCTCGCGAACTCGACGCGCGTCGAACGGAATTGGCCGTGGTCGTCGGCACGGGCCTGTCCGGGCTGCGCGGATATCTTGTCGGCTACCTGCCCGCTCTGCTGCTGGCGGTGCTGGTTCCGCCGATCGTGCTCGCGGTGATCGCGGCCCACGATGCGACTTCCGGTGTGATCGTGGTGATCACCTTGCCGCTCATCCCGATCTTCATGATCCTCATCGGGCTGCTGACCCAGGGGCGGGCGGAAGCCACGCTCGCGGCCACCACCCGGCTGTCGGACCAAATGCTCGATCTGTTCGCGGGCATGCCGACATTGCGTGCGCTCGGCCGGGAGACCGGCGACGCGGAACCCGAGCCCACTGCGCGGGGCCAGCGGAACGACACCGGGACGGGCGGTTCGACCGCACACGCGCACACCATGCGGCACCGTGTTCGCGATCTCGGCGACGCGCTGCGCCGGCGCACCATGGGCGCGCTCCGCATCGCCTTTCTGTCTTCCATGGTGCTGGAGTTGCTCGCCACGCTGAGCGTGGCACTGATCGCGGTCTCCATCGGGCTGCGACTGGTCTTCGGTGAGATGAGTCTTTACGCGGGCTTGGTGGTGCTGGTGCTCGCCCCGGAGGTGTATCTGCCGCTGCGCATGGTGGGCGAACGTTTCCACGCCGCCCAGGACGGTATGGCGGCCGCGGACCGAGCGTTCGCGATCCTCGAGTCCACGCCCGCCGAGCCGACCGAGCGGCTACCCGGCCACGGCGCGCGGCGAGCGGCGGCGCACGCCGGTGTGGGCGCACCGGACGAGTCGGCCCACGCGGGTACATGCGACTGTCGACGCACCGAGCCGGAGAAGGCCGTGGTGACGGCTCGCCGCGGCAGTCCCCAGGACTCCGGCACGGCGACGGCGCCTGACCACGAGCCGGTCGAGTCGCTGCCCAGCCGGGACGTGCAGGGGCTGGCGCGCGTCGATGCGGTGCGGGACGAGTCGACGCGCGCCGGTGCATGCGGCCGCTGTGCCTTGCCGGAGGAAGCCGGGGTGACGGCTCGCCGCGGCAGTCCCCAGGACTCCGGCGCGGCGACGGCGCCTGACCACGAGCCGGTCGAGTCGCTGTCCAGCCGGGGCGTGCAGGGGGTGGCGCGCGTCGATGCGGTGCGGGACGAGTCGACGCGCGCCGGTGCATGCGGCCGCTGTGCCTTGCCGGAGGAAGCCGGGGTGACGGCTCGCCGCAGCAGCTCCGAGTGGCCCGGCACGGTCGAACTCCGCGACCTGTCGGTCCGGGCGCGGGACGGGTTCGCTCCCGCGGGCCTGTCGGCGATCTTGCGGCCCGGTGCCCTCACGGTGCTCGCCGGTCCCAACGGAAGCGGTAAATCTACCGCGGTACAGGCGATTCTGGGCCTGATCACACCCGACCGAGGTGCCGTGACCGTCGACGGGGTGGACGTCCGCGAACTGGACCAGGACCAATGGTGGGCGCGTGTGGCTTGGCTGCCGCAGCGGCCGGTGCTGGTTCCCGGCACATTGCGCGACAACCTCGAATTGCTCGGCGCGCGGACGGTGGACCACGCCGCACACGGCCCGGCGCGCGTCCTCGATGATCTCGAAGTCGCTTGTCTGGCAACTGGTTTCGACGCCGTGCTCGATGAACTGCCCGAGCGCTGGAACACGGTGGTCGGCCCCGGCGGCGTCGGCCTGTCGCTCGGTCAACGCCAGCGCCTCGCGCTGACCAGGGTGCTGGCCACCGATCGCCCGATCCTGCTGCTGGACGAGCCGACCGCGCACCTCGACGCCGCCGCCGAAGCCACCGTGCTGGCCGCACTCCAAGCCAGGGTCCGTATGGGCGCGACGGTCGTCGTCGTCGGCCACCGCCCGACCGTGCTGGCCGCCGCCGACCATGTCGTGCAGGTGCGCGCGGACCTGCGCACCTCGCGAGAGGAGGTGCCGGGATGAACACCGGCGGACGCGCGACGCGTGCCGTTCCGCGTGCCACCGGTTCCACGGTGCCCGGTGATCTGCGCCGAATGTGGGCGCTGCTCGAATTGTCCCGTTGGCGGGTCGCGGTGGCGATCGGATGGGGCGTGCTGGCGCTCGGCAGCGGGCTCGGGCTCGCCGCGTTGGCGGCCTGGCTGATCGCGCGCGCCTGGCAGATGCCGCCGGTGCTCGATCTGAGCATCGCCGTGGTGGCGGTGCGCGCGTTCGGCATCTCCCGTGGCTTGTGCCGGTACCTGGAACGTCTCGCCACGCACGACGTCGCACTGCGCGCTATGACAACAGCGCGAACCACGGTGTACCGGACGCTGGCTCGTTCGGATTTCTGGCTGTGCCGACCCGAGGTGTCGCCGAGTGGCGGCGATCGGTCGGGCAAGCCGCTGCGCCGCGGAGATCTCCTGGTCCGGATCGGCAGCGACATCGACGACTTGGGTGCCGTGGTGGTCCGCGCGTTCGTGCCGGTCGCGGTCGCCCTCGTGCTCTCACTCGCCGCCGTCGCTCTGCTGGCCACGATCTCGCCCGCCGCCGCCGCGATCCTGGCGGGTGCGCTGGTCCTGTCGGGCATCGTCGCACCGTGGTTGTCGGCCAAGGCGGCGTCCGAGGCGGAACGCGCCGTGCGGGCCGACCGGGCGGAGTTCACCGCTCAGGCCCTCACCGTGCTCGACCACGCCGCGGAACTACGCGTAGCCGGTCGCCTGGATGCCGCCCTCGCCGCGGCCGGGCAAGCGTCGCGCCGTACGGTCGCCGCGGAAGATCGGGCGGCCGCGCGCAGCGCCTGGTCGGCCGCTGCCACGCCCCTGTCCATCGGCGCGGCTGTCCTCGGCGCGCTGCTGATCGGCATCACCCTCTACGGCCCGGACGGCGGCTCGCCAGGCGCGATGACGCCCATGGCGCTCGTCGTCCTGGTCCTCTTGCCCTTGTCGGCCTTCGAAGCGGTCGGCCCGCTGCCCACGGCGGCGCAGACGCTGACCACGGCCCGCGCGGCCCTGCATCGCCTGGATGGACTCGACCCCGATTCGCCCCCGAGTGCGTCGGTCGGCCCGTCGGCGCGGCAGACCACCCGCCCTCCACATGCAAAGGACGCGGCGAACGTCGCTCGGACTCTTCCCATCGACGCCCATGTGCCGGAACTGCCCTGCGGACGGCGGATCGCGGTGGTCGGCCCCAGCGGCGCGGGCAAGACGACTCTGCTCATGAAGTGGGCCGGGTTGTTCGACACGCCGCGCCCCGGCGTCACCTTCTTCGCCGAAGACGCGCACCTGTTCGGCACCTCCGTGCTGGAGAATCTGCGGGTCGCCCGCGGTGATCTGACCGCGGAAGAAGCCGAAGAAGCTTTGCGAACGGTCGGTCTCGGGAACTGGCTGGACGGGCTTCCGCAGGGTGTGCACACCGATCTCGTCGGGGGAGCGGCCGCCGTGTCGGGTGGCCAGCGTCGCCGGATCCTGCTCGCGCGCGCCCTGGTGTCACCGGCGCGAGTATTGCTGCTCGACGAACCGACCGAGCACTTGGAAGCCGAAGCCGGGGCGAAGCTGCTGCGCGACCTGTTGGACGCCGACAACGGTCTCGTGGAACCGGATCGGATCGTGGTCGTCGTCACGCATCAGCTCCCGGAAGACCATCGGGCCGACGCGGTGCTGCGAGTATCCGCCTCAGGGCAGGTCACGACGGACTTCGCGGGGCACGGAACGCCATGTGGCAGCGCCGATTCAGCCCACCGAGAAAATCCGTTGCCGAGCTACTGACGCATCGCTAGATTCGTTCGTACACAGGAAGGAGGTGGTTCGAAGAATGATTATTCATAGGACACGTGAGGTGGCTGTCCGCTAGCGCCACCGCTGCAGGTGGATTTCGCCCGCGCGAGCGCTAGCGAATTCCAGGCAGTCACCCGGCCCCCGAGCCCCGGTCCGTCCGACCGGACCCGTGCGACCACAATCGCACCGGTATGGCTCGGGGGCTGTTCTGTTCCGCCTCTCCGGGTATTCAGGCCGTACCAGTGGGGTGGGGTGTGGGTTGGTCACAGGGCCTGCGTTGGGGATGTGGGTGGGTTTTGGGCGTTCCCGGTGAGTTACCCATGTGCTCGCGAGATCAGGTGTTGCGTTGGGGTGGAGTCGGTCAGGGGTTGCAGCAGACCACGTACTGCGTTCCGCTGCGGCTAGCCTGCGATTGCGTTGGGCAGCGCCGAGCGCGGCGGGGTGCCGTGCTGGGCGAGGAGAAATTCTCAGCCGATGTAGCGCTGGAGGCGGGCCGAGAGGCGGGGTTGGAGGGGGCCGTCGGCTACCACGCGTTCTTCGACGTAGGCCAGGTCGCCGCCCTCGACGATGCCGTAGAGGCGTTTGGCGCCGCCCACGACGATGCCGGACTGGCTGCGGATCACCACGTCGGTGGCCAGTTCCCAGGACGACTGGGACAGCGCTTGCCCGTAGAACAGCTCCACGATGCCGCCGCTGTGTGACAGCAGCAGTTCGATGACCTCGTCGTTGCCGTCGATGCCGACTCGCCAGAAGCCGCTCTCGCGCAAGTCGGGGCCGCCGTAGGCGCCGTCGGCCTCGATGACCCAGGACCGGGATTCCCAGGCGAGATAGTCGCCGCCGTCGTGTGAGACGACGATCTGCTGGCCGAAGTGGTAGTCCCCGCGCTCGGGATCGTTGCCCTCCCCCTCGCCGCGCCACACGCCCACCAGCGGGAGCAGCGCGAGCATCGAGGCGCTGAGGTCCGGGCCGAGGCGCAAGTTGGCCGTGTCCTCGGGCAGCGGAAGATCCGGTAGGACCGGGATGTTGCGGGCACCGGTCGATTTCGCCCGTTCGGCAGCCTCGGCTACGGCCTGGTCGCCGCTGCGGCGACCGGCGGAATCAGCCGGAGCGTTGCCGTTCAGTTGTTCACTCGCTCGCTCGGCCGGATTGGAACCTTCGCTCGCGAGTTCGCTCATGATTCGGTGAACAGCCGGTAGAAGACGTAGAGGCCGAACCAGCCGATCAGGACGGCCACGGCCACCAGCAGAATCTCGAAGAAGAGGACCACGTTTCGAGTCTAACGACCTCGCTTTCGCGGCGCGCAAACGGCCCCGGTGCTTCCGCGGAGCGGAAAGCGACCGGGGCCGTTCGACGACTGCGAGGTCTTACTTGGCGACCGCGACGTCCACCGCGTGGATGCCCGCGCCTTCGGGGCGCACCTCGGCGGAGCCGTTGCCCGCCGAGGACAGCGCGCGGACGGTCCACGAGCCGGGAGCCGCGAAGAACCGGAAGTCACCGGTGCCCGACGCGACGACCTCGGCGGTGAAATCACCGTTGCCGTCGAGCAGGCGCACGAACGCCCCGCCCACCGGCTGGCCGTCGGTGCTCAGGACACGGCCGGTGATGACCGTTTCCTTCTCCACGTCGACACCGGCCGGGATTGCCTGGCCCTGGGTAGGTGCTGCACACATATGGATTACTCTCCCAACTCGATCGGAGCGCCGACGAGCGAGCCGTACTCGGTCCAGCTGCCGTCGTAGTTCTTGACGTTCTGGTGGCCCAGCAGTTCCTGCAGCACGAACCAGGTGTGCGAGGAACGCTCGCCGATCCGGCAGTACGCGATGGTCTCCTTCTCGCCGTCCAGGCCGGCTTCCTGGTAGATCTCGGTCAGCTCGGCGTCGGACTTGAAGGTGCCGTCCTCGTTCGCGGCCTTGCTCCACGGCACGTTGATGGCGCCGGGGATGTGGCCGGGACGCTGGCTCTGCTCCTGCGGGAGGTGGGCGGGCGCCAGGATCTTGCCGCTGAACTCGTCGGGCGAACGCACGTCGACCAGGTTCTTGGTGCCGATGGCCGCGATGACCTCGTCACGGAAGGCGCGGATGTTCAGGTCGGGCGCCGACGCCTTGTACTGGGTGGCGGGCCGGTTCACCGGCTCGGTCGACAGCGGACGGCCGTCGAGTTCCCACTTCTTGCGACCGCCGTCGAGCAGCTTGACGTTGTTGTGGCCGTACAGCTTGAAGTACCAGTAGGCGTACGCGGCGAACCAGTTGTTGTTGCCGCCGTACAGGATGACCTCGTCGTCGTTCGAGATGCCGCGCGCCGAGAGCAGGTCGGAGAACTGCTCCTGGTTCACGAAGTCGCGACGAACCTGATCCTGCAGGTCCTTCTTCCAGTCGAGCCGGACGGCACCCTCGATGTGACCACCGTCGTAGGCGGAGGTGTCCTCGTCGACCTCGACGAACACGACGCCGGGGGCGTTGAGGTTCTCTTCGGCCCAGTCAACGGAGACCAGGACATCGGAGCGAGCCATTGTTTTCCTTTCAGAGATGACGTGCAGGGTCAGTTCGATGCCGGTGACGGGGTCCGGCGGAGGCGGGCTACCAGCGGATAGATCCGGCAACCCAGGCAGAGCCCGAACGCCGCGTTCAGGAACGCCGCGAACAAGGCGAAGCCGGCGAACACCGCGCCGACGATCGTGGAGCCGAGCGCGAAGCCCAGCAGGCTGACGGCCGCGAACACGAAACCGAGCAACTGCGCGAACCGCAGCGGGGCCGTCGGCTCGGTCTCGGTGGTCGGCGCGAGACGCGGCGCGACGACGGCCGCGTAGATCCGGCCGTAGGGGTGGCGGCGCGGGCCGAGGGCGGCGCCGACCGCGAAGACGACTGCTTGCAGGGCGATCAACACCCCCGCGGCGACCGGCGAGAACGCGGCGGCGAGCAGCACCACGACGAGGACGCCGGTGGTCACCCATGCGGCGAATCGTGGTCCGCGCACGTCGACCCGGTCGGAAGAAACGGGGATCGCTTCGGAACTATTACGGATCTCGGTGGACATTGTGCGTACTCCTGCGCTGGATAAGTCCGATGACTGAAAATTTGCCAATTCGCCGGGGGATCGTGAGATCGCTCGCGCGGCGGACAGGGGTCGGCGTCAGGAAATCCGGAAAAGCCGACCGCTCAGCGGCACAGGCAGCAACAACCACCGAGCCGACACAGATCCACTGTGCGGCGTCGGGTGAGCATCAGCTCGTGGTTGGTAAGCACGTCAGCAGTTTACCCAATTCGGCGGGAGAATATGGACCCGGGGTGGATCACTTCCGTCCAGGGGGCTTGTCGTCGCAGCTCAGGCCGCCGCGGTCAGCGGCTCGAGCGCGGAGTGCAGATCCGTGGCCTTGGGCACGCCGGAGATGCGGAACCGTTCCCTGCCCGCGATGTCGAAGACGAACGTGGTGGGCAGCGAGAGCACGTTCAGCTCCCGGGCGAGCGCAGGCTCGGCGTCGATGTCCACCTCGATGTCCTGCGGCGGCTGCGGTGAGCCCGCGAGCTGGCCTGTGACGTTGGCAACCACCCGGCGAACAGCGGAGCACGGTCCGCACCACTCGGCGGAGAAATGCAGTACCGCGGGACCGGCGCCGGTCACGCCGACGGACGCCAGCAGTTCCGCGCGGGCGGTGTGGGACAGGTCGATGCCGTCGGCCGCGCGGATCTTGCCGTCGCGCCGGCGCAGCAGGACGCCCACCGCCAGCGCGGTGAGCAGTACTACTGCGAGGATGGTGACTTGGATCATGGTCGCTGCAATCGGTCGAGGTCGATCGTGACGTTCACGCCCTTGCCCTCCACGACGATCTGACCGCCCTGAGCGGAGACCTTGGTAGGCCGGACACCGAACGGCAACTCCTTGGTGTCGATGGTACGGGTGAAGCGGGCGAGGACCGCCGGGCGATCGGCCTCGGTGATCACCGCCACAGGCATGGTCTCGGTGCCGGGCGGGCCGCGGTAGAACCCGGTCGCCACGATTTTCACCTGATCGCCGTCGAGGAGCAGATCGGCCTGCACGCTGACTTTTTCACCGCCGTACTGCGCGCCGGGCGTCTCCGGCATGGTTCCGGTGAGCACCAGTGCGCCCGTGGTGGTCATGCCGGAACCGCCCGATCCGCCGGTCCCGTCGGACTTGTCGGCAGGCCGCGAGTGCACCTGCAGATCGGGAATGGCGAACAGCCTGCCGAGTTCGGTCGGCTCCACGCGCAACCGGCTGTCCACGCGCTCCACCGGGACGCCGCGCAGGCTGCCGTCGACGAGTTCGCCGACCGGCAGCCGCACCCCGGTCAGCGTCGCCTCGAGCGCGATCTCCCCCGGGATGTCCAGTCGCTTCGCGCGGGCCCGGATCTCCACGTGGTCGTAGCGGCTGTCCCAGGCCTGGCCGAGGAAGGGGAAACCGTGGATCGTCACTTCGGGATCGGCGGTGAGATCGGCGCCGTCGCGCAGCGCTCGGGACACGCGATACTCCGAATAGGCCGCGGTACTGAAGTCGACGACGACGGCGAACCCAGCCAGACACAGCAGGCCGATGATCAGCTTGCGCATGCTCCCCCGTCTCTCCGGGTCTCGGGCCGCGGCGGCCGGGAGCCGCGCGGCGCGCGTTCGGCTACCGCCTCGGGGGCCTCGCCGACGGCGGGCATGCCCGATACGTAACCCATGTACGCACCATATCGGTTGGCCCGGGCGGGGCTCCCGAGTGTCCTCCGGTGCGCTCGCCGACCCCGGAATGCGTGGTCATGCCTTGTTACGCGCTAATCTTGCATCCGATTACCTGTGATTAGCGACGTGGCCGCGGCGGTGCTGCCGCATCCACGTGGCTACGAGATGGGAGGAGGGCCCGTGGAGCTGCTCCTGCTTACCTCCGACCCCAACCCCGAGTCGGTGTTGCCCTCGCTCGCGTTGCTCGCGCACAACGTGCGCCCTGCGCCCACTGAGGTGGCCTCGCTGCTCGAGGCAGGCACGGCGGATGTCGCGCTGGTGGACGCCAGGACGGACCTGGCCGCCGCCCGCGGTCTGTGCCGCTTGCTCGGCAGCACCGGGTCATCGGTGCCGGTCGTCGCGGTGCTCACCGAGGGCGGCCTGGTCGCCGTGAACGCGGACTGGGGACTCGACGACATCCTGCTGCCCGGCACCGGCCCCGCC
The DNA here is from genome assembly GCF_040610355.1 of Nocardia sp. NPDC004168. Lineage (NCBI taxonomy): Bacteria > Bacillati > Actinomycetota > Actinomycetes > Mycobacteriales > Nocardiaceae > Nocardia > Nocardia sp. NPDC004168. The sequence goes on from NZ_JBEXME010000011.1 coordinate 191,772, forward strand.
GAGCTCGACGCCAGGCTGCGGCTGCTGGTCGGCCGCAACGGCGGCGTGGCCAGCCCGGAGAACACCGGCAAGATCACCCTCGGTGAGCTGGTGATCGACGAGGGCACTTATACGGCGCGTCTGCGTGGCCGCCCGCTCGATCTCACCTACAAGGAGTTCGAGCTGCTGAAGTATCTGGCGCAGCACGCGGGCCGGGTGTTCACCCGCGCGCAGCTGCTGCAAGAGGTCTGGGGCTACGACTTCTTCGGCGGCACGCGCACCGTGGACGTACACGTGCGACGGTTGCGCGCCAAGCTCGGCACCGAATACGAGTCGCTGATCGGCACGGTGCGCAATGTCGGCTACAAGGCCGTGCGCCCCTCGCGCGCGGCGGTCAAGGGGGAGCCGGTGAGCTTTCCGGACGACGACAACGAGGGCACCGACGATTCTCCGCTCACGCCGGTCAACGGCTCCGTGCAGTAATCGTCGGCGGACCGTGCCCGCATCGCTTCGGCGGGGCCGAAATGCCAGCTGCCGCTACGACGTTGCCAGGAGTGGACTCCATGCGGGGTCCGCAGGCTCGATGAACGGAGGCCGATGAGCGGCGCGACGACACAGTGGACCGACGGCCCCGACGCGGGCGACGCGCGGGCGGTCACCGATCTGCTCGCGCGCGCCACCGAGGCCGACGGTGTCGCCCCGGTCTCGGAACAGGCCGTGTTGTCGCTGACTTCGGGCGCGGATACCGGAGCGCGCCATCTGCTCGCGCGGACCGGAGGCGCCGTCGTCGGCTACGCGAATCTCGTTCCGGCCCACGGCGAACACCCTGCTATGGCCGAGGTCGCGGTCGACCCGGCTCGGCGCGGTCACGGCGTCGGTACCGATCTGGTCACGGCAGCGCTGGCCGCGGGCGGTCCGGGCGCGCGGGTCTGGGCGCACGGCGACCGGCCGGCGGCCAAAGCCGTCGCAGCGCGGCTCGGGCTGCGGACCGCGCGGGAGTTGTGGCAGATGCGCCGGTCTCTGGCAACTCCTGAGCTACCGGAATTGGCCGTGCCGGACGGCATCGTGCTGCGCACCTACGCCGGTCCCGCCGACGACGCGGAATTGCGGCGAGTGAACGGCGCCGCCTTCGCCTGGCACCCGGAACAGGGCGCGTGGACCCGGCGCGACATCGAGATCCGCCGTGCCGAGACGTGGTTCGACCCGGCGGGCCTGTTCCTGGCATTCGACACCGCGGCCCCTGATCGTCTGCTGGGATTCCACTGGACCAAGGTGCATCACGCGGAGCAACCGCCGCTCGGCGAGGTCTACGTGGTCGGCATCGATCCGGCGGCGCAAGGACGCGGACTCGGCCGGCTGCTCACCTTGACCGGTTTGCATCACCTGCGGGAGCGCGGGCTGGCCGAAGTTCTGCTCTACACCGAGGCCGACAATGTCGCCGCGGTGCGCACTTATACCCGTCTCGGATTCGCTCCGGCACATGTCGACGTCGCCTACGCGGCGGCGGAGGTTGAATAACAGGCGGCAGAATGGATGCGCGCCAGTAAAACTGCGGCAAACGTCACATCTACCAGGCGCAATCGCGCCGGGCTGTTCACTCTCCGTTCACTCAGGTCGGTCCAACTGTCAACCACATGACCTTAGGTTGAGTGAGGGCAGCACACTGCTGCCTGGTGCGCAAGTTCCCCGCGAACAGCACCACAACACCCGTCCGGGCCGGTGAGGGACCGGACGAGTAGGACGCCATTCCGGAGGAATAGTGAATCTCAAGCGCAGCAGCGCCCTCGTTGGTGTGCTGGCCGTCGGCGCCATGGCGCTGGCCGCCTGTGGCAGCGACGACAACACCTCGGCCGATTCGGGCAACGTGGCCAAGGTCGACGTCGCCTGCGGCGGCAAGAAGGCCCTCAAGGCCAGCGGCTCTTCGGCGCAGAAGAACGCGATGGAGCGCTTCATCGCCGCGTACGAGAAGAACTGCGACGGCGCCACGCTCAACTACACCTCGAGCGGCTCGGGCGCCGGTGTGAGCGAGTTCCTCGGTGGCCAGACCGATTTCGGTGGCTCCGACTCCCCGCTGAGCGCGAAGAAGGACGAGCCGAAGAAGGCCGCCGACCGCTGCGCCTCGCCCGCGTGGAACCTGCCGACCGTGTTCGGCCCGGTCGCGATCACCTACAACATCGACGGCGTGACCGATCTCGCGCTGGACGGCCCGACCGCCGCCAAGATCTTCAACGGCACCGTCACCACCTGGGACGCGCCCGAGATCAAGGCGCTGAACCCGAACGCCAAGCTGCCGTCCGAGCCGATCGCCGTGATCTTCCGCAGCGACGAGTCGGGCACCACCGACAACTTCCAGCTCTACCTGGACTCCGCCTCCGACGGCGCCTGGGGCAAGGGCGCGGGCAAGGCCTTCAACGGCGGCGTCGGCGCGGGCTCGAAGGGCAACGAGGGCACCTCGGCCGCGGTGAAGAGCACCAAGAACTCGATCACCTACAACGAGTGGTCGTTCGCGAAGGCGCAGAACCTGTCGATCGCGCGGATCATCACCTCGGCGAGCAAGGACCCGGTGACGCTGAGCGTCGCCTCGGCGGGCAAGGCGATCGAGTCCGCGAAGGTCTCCGGCCAGGGCAACGACCTGGTCATCGATACCTCCTCGTTCTACAAGCCGTCGGTGGCGGGCGCGTACCCGATCGTGATGCCGACCTACGAGATCGTGTGCTCGAAGTACTCCGACGCCGACACGTCGAAGGCGGTCAAGGCCTTCCTCACCTCGGCGGTCACCAACGGCCAGCAGGGCTTGGACGAGGCCGGGTACATCCCGATCCCGGAACAGTTCAAGACCAAGCTGACCACCGCCATCAACGCCATCTCCTGATAGCAGTCCCACATGACCGTGCACGACGAGGTTGCCGCCGCTGGTCCGTCTGATTCGACCGACCAGCGAGCAGGCGGAGATACTGCGCTCATGCCGAGCAAGCCGAGCACCGAACCGACCGCGAAGAGCCGTCGCCAGCACAGCCCGCGGGCGGAGATCATCTTCCGCTCGCTGGCGACGACGGCCGGTGCGATCATCGTCGCGTCCATCGCGTTGATCGCGCTGTTCCTGCTCATCCGGGCGGTGCCGTCGGTGCTGGCGAACGAGGCGAACTTCTTCACCAGCACCGAGTTCAACACCTCGGACGCCAACCACTTACGGTTCGGCATCCGGGATCTGTTCATGGTGACGGTGCTCAGTTCGGTCTTCGCCTTGGTGATCGCCGTTCCGATCGGCATCGGCATCGCGCTGTTTCTGACGCACTACGCGCCGAAGACGCTGGCACGGCCGTTCTCGGTGCTCGTCGATCTGCTCGCGGCGGTGCCCTCGATCGTGTTCGGTCTGTGGGGAATCCTGGTTCTCGCTCCGCAACTGGAGCCGATCCAGAACTTCTTGAACGACAACCTGGGATGGCTGTTCCTCTTCGATGACGGCAACATCCCGCTGGCCAGCGGCGGCACGATCTTCACCGCGGGCGTCGTGCTCGCGGTGATGATCCTGCCGATCATCACGTCGGTCAGCCGTGAGGTGTTCAACCTCACCCCCCGTGCGCACATCGAGGCGGCGCAGGCGCTCGGCGCGACGAAGTGGGAAGTCGTGCGGATGACGGTGCTGCCCTACGGGCGCAGCGGCATGATCGCCGGCGCGATGCTCGGCCTCGGCCGCGCGCTCGGTGAGACCATCGCCGTGTTGATCGTGCTGAAGACGGCCGCGCAGCCAGGACACTGGTCGGTGTTCGACGGCGGCTACACCTTCGCCTCCAAAATCGCCTCGGCCGCCGCGGAGTTCAGTGCCCCGCTGCCGACCGGCGCGTACATCGCGGCAGGCTTCGTGCTGTTCGCGCTGACCTTCGTCGTGAACGCGCTCGCTCGACTGGCCGCGGGCGGAAGGGTGAACGGGTGATGACCTCCTCGACTCTGGACCGGCCGATCAAGCCGCCCACCTTCCGCGATGTGAGCCTGGCGCGCAAGGTGCGCAACAACGTCGCGACCGGCTTGGTGTGGCTGGCGTTCGCGGTCGCGCTGGTACCGCTGGCCTGGGTCCTTATCATGGTGATCAGCAAGGGCTTCGCCGCGGTGGTCCGGGTGGACTGGTGGCAGAACTCGCTGAAGGGCGTGCTGCCCAATCAGGTCGCGGGCGGCGTCTATCACGCCATCTACGGCACGATCGTGCAGTCGCTGGTCGCGACGGTGATCGCCGTGCCGCTCGGCATCATGGCCGCGGTGTATCTGGTCGAGTACGGCCGCGGCTTGCTGGCCAAGGTCACCACCTTCATGGTCGACATCCTGGCCGGTGTGCCGTCGATCGTCGCGGCGCTGTTCATCTTCGCGCTGTGGATCGCGACGCTCGGATTCCCGCAGAGTTCGCTGGCGGTGTCGCTGGCGTTGGTGCTGCTGATGTTGCCCGTGGTCGTCCGCAGTACCGAGGAAATGCTGAAACTGGTGCCGGACGAACTGCGTGAAGCGTCCTACGCGCTGGGCATCCCGAAGTGGAAGACCATCGTGCGGATAGTGGTGCCCACCGCGCTGCCCGGCATGATCAGCGGCATCCTGCTGGCCATCGCCAGGGTGATGGGCGAGACCGCTCCCGTGCTGGTGCTGGTCGGCTACAGCAAGTCGATCAACATGAATATCTTCGACGGCAACATGGCGTCGCTGCCGCTGTTGATCTACCAGGAGCTGGCCAACCCCGAAGCTGCCGGACGCGAGCGGGTCTGGGGCGCGGCTCTGACCCTGATCATCATCATCGCCCTCCTGTACCTGGCGGCTGCGGTCCTCAACCGCCTGCTCACCCGGAACCGATAGAAGCGGAACGGATTACCGAAAATGGCCAAGCGGATCGACGTCAAAGATCTGAACATCTACTACGGCAAGTTCCACGCCGTGTCGGATGTCTCGCTGACCGTGCTGCCGCGCAGCGTGACCGCCTTCATCGGTCCCTCCGGCTGTGGCAAGTCCACCGTGCTGCGTTCGCTCAACCGCATGCACGAGGTAACCCCGAATGCCAGGGTCGAGGGCGCGGTGTTGCTGGACGGCGAGGACATCTACGGCACGCAGGTCGACCCGGTGGGTGTGCGCCGCACGATCGGCATGGTCTTCCAGCGGCCCAACCCGTTCCCCACGATGTCCATCAAGGACAACGTGGTCGCGGGTCTGAAGCTGCAGGGCGTGCGCAACAAGAAGGAACTCGACGAGGTCGCCGAGCGCTCGCTGCGCGGCGCCAACCTGTGGAACGAGGTGAAGGACCGCCTGGACAAGCCGGGCGGCGGCCTCTCCGGCGGTCAGCAGCAGCGTCTGTGCATCGCGCGCGCCATCGCGGTTTCGCCCGACGTGCTGCTGATGGACGAGCCCTGTTCGGCGCTCGACCCGATCTCGACCCTGGCGATCGAGGATTTGATCACCGAGTTGAAGAAGGAATTCACCATCGTCATCGTCACCCACAACATGCAGCAGGCCGCGCGCGTGAGTGACCAGACCGGTTTCTTCAACCTGGAGGCCCAGGGCAAGCCGGGCAAGCTGATCGAGATCGACGACACCGAGAAGATCTTCTCCAACCCGTCGCAGAAGGCCACGGAGGACTACATCTCCGGTCGCTTCGGCTGATCCCAGGGCGGGTTCCGCATCCGCGGACGCGCCGCATACGCAAAACGAAGGCCCTGGGCGGTGACCACCCCCAGGGCCTTCGGATATTCGGGCCTCGGCTATTCGTCGAGAGGCGGGGTCTCGAACAGCGGCGTCGGCGTGGATTGCACTCGGCGCGTGTGCTCCGAATCCGATTCACGATTCGCCGCTGACATTCCTCCGAGCAGTCCGGTGCTCGCGGGTGCGGTGGACGGGGAACCGGACGCGGACGCGGGAGCAGCGCTCGGACTGCCGGAGTCGGCATTGGTGTAGCTCGCCTGCCGGACGGACGCCGGTTGGTCCTGCTTGGTTTCCGCGTGTTGCGACGAATTCGGTTTATCCGTCTTGCTGTTCTCGGTGCCTGCCGGATGGTCGGTCTTCGAATCGGTGGACTTCGCGTTCGGATCGTCCGTTTTCGCGTTCGGATCGGTGGCTGCGGGTTGTCCGGTCGTGGGATCGGTGGCCGCCGGATCCTGCTTCGGGGTCCCGGTTCCGGCGGGGTCACCCGTGGACGGTGAGTCCGTGTGCGTGCCGTCCGTTTGGTGCGTTCCGGCGATCGTGTCGACGGCGTTCGCGAACTTCTCGGCGCTGGTACCGGCGGCCTCGATCAGACCCTTTCCAGCCTCCCCGCCTGCTTTGATGATGTCGTCGAGATCGTCGTCGAGTTTGCCGATGGATTCGATCAGCGTGGGCACATTGCCGGTGATCTGGCTGACCGAGCTGATCAGACTCGTCACATCCGACGGCTTCCACGAGTTCGGGTCGCTGGCCGCACCGGTGGAGGCGGACTTGTCCTCGGACCCGTTGCCGGTGCCTTTGTCTTTGCCGTCCCCGGTGTCTTGCTTGTCTTTGCCGTCGCCCGTTTCTTTCTTGTCCTTACCATCGCCCGACTCGCCGCTGTCCTGTTTGTTCTCGGCGCCGGTCTGGTCGGCGGACTGCTGTTGGGCGGCGATCGGACTCGCCTGCGGTGTGCTCGCGGGGGCCGTCTGGTCGGACTGCTTGCTGTCGTCCGCCGGTGTGCCTGCGGCCTGGTCCGTGGCCGAGGCGTCGGACTGGTTGCTGTACAACGCGAGGGCCGGGTCCGTCCCGTCGGCGGACTTGTCGCTGTCGAGCGGGTCGCCGTCGCCGAGTTGAGCGGCTCGGGTGCTGACGTCGCCGCTCGCCTGCTCGATCTTCGCCGCGACGTCCGTCTGGGTGCCGAGCAGTTCGTTCATGGCGGTGGTGATGGCGGTCTGGTAGGTGAACTGCGCATCACCGTCCTCGTCCGAGGTGCCCGGCCCGGGGGTGACCTGCCAGTCCTCGGAGACGGTGAATCCGGCCGCGACGGCCTCATCGACCTTGTCCAGCAACGTTTGGCGGAATCCGACGAGGCTGGTACCACTGTCGATCAATGTCTGGGCGAGCGTCTCGGTATCCAACGCCACCTTGTTCGCCGTGTCGCGGTCGCCTGCGATGCGGTCGTACGCGGCGTAATAGGCGTCACCGCTCCAATGCGCGCCCGCTGCCCGGATCTGCGTCACCGTTTGATCGACCAGGGAAACGAATTCGCTGTTGCGCGTGCGTATTTCGGTACCGGCTTCGCTCAGTTTCCACGGCTGCCATTCCGACCGCACCTGGCTGAGGGTTGGCGTACTGCTCGTAGACCTCACAGCTGTGCACCCATCGCGTCGAGACCCGCGCGAAACTCCTGGTCGGACACCTCGTAATTCGCGGCGCCGCCTTTCGCGATATTCGAAACTCGTTTGCAGCGCATGGCCATTCGCCGCCATGCGTCTTCGACGTTCGAACCCGCTGTGGAACACGCTTCACCCACCGTCGAACCGGGCAGCACGCCACCGAGCGCGTCGGTGGTGGCACGCACGGTCAATGCGCCGATCTCGCCGCCGATTTTGTCCATCGACGCGGCCAGCGCGCGCAGCTCCGCTGGATCGACGTCCATAACGCCCCCCTTCATGCCGGTTCCCCTCCGGCGTAACGCTATACCAGAGCAATCTCGCCCTGTGCGGCTCAATCTATCATTCGCCGCCTGCGAAACGTCAAGCGCAGCAAGCTTTTCGTTTACGACTCCGAGTCGGGGTCCGGCGGGAGCACTCCGGTGACCAAGAAGATGACACGGCGGCCGATTTCCACCGCGTGGTCGGCGAAGCGCTCGTAGTAGCGACCGAGCAGCGTGACATCGACGGCAGCCGCGACGCCGTACTTCCAGTCGCGGTCCATGAGCAGTGTGAACAGGTGACGGTGCAGATCGTCCATCGCCTCGTCGTCTTCGTTCAGCTGCGCGGCGCGCTCCGGGTCACGGGTCTCCAGCACCTCACGCGCACTGGCTCCCATGTTCACGGCGATGCGGCCCATCTCTGCGAAGTAGCCGTTGACGGACTCCGGTAGCGCGTGGTTCGGATGACGCCTGCGCGCGACCTTCGCCACGTGCAGCGCCAGCGCGCCCATCCGATTCACATCGGCGACGATCTGGATCGTGCTCACCACTTGCCGCAAATCACCGGCGACCGGAGCTTGCAGCGCGAGCAGAGCGAAGGCCTTCTCCTCGGCGTCCTGGATCAGCTCGGCGATCCGGTCGGACTCGCTGATCACCTGCTCCGCCAGGGCGAGGTCCGCCTGGAGCAGCGACTGGGTAGCCCGCTCCATGGCCGAGCCGGCCAACCCGGCCATCTCACCCAGCAGGTGGGCGAGCTCAGCCATTTGCTCGTTGTAGATGACACGCATGGAAACTGACACTAGTTCGCCGCGCTGACCAAGTCACGAACAGGGAGTGAATGACCGGTGCGCATCATTAGCGCGGGAGTTGCCGTTGATCATTCAACGACCGCGATCCGCACCCTCGCCGACCGCGAAACGGCAGCATCACGGCGATCTGTGATTTGCGTCGCATCTGTGCTGCCGTGTCCGCCGGGTGCAACATGCAGTCGTCGGCGGCGTTGATGTGCTCCAGATCGGAGGGCGGGTCCCGTTTCACCCCGAGAACTCCGATGGCGACTCGAGCGCTCGCGCAGTCGCCGTCGGAGTTCGGCCCGAACTTAGCTGTAAATGCGATACCCCCAGGCGTCGCCGTCGCCGAACGAGCTGCCGTTGGGGACCAACTGGCACCCGCTTACGCGGCTTCCGTGATTTAAGGCGTCCTGTCGGGAGTGCTCACATTCCTGTGGCGTTTCGTACTGCCACCACCCGCCCGCTTGGGCAGGACCTGCGAACAATGCCATGGCGGCCGCCGCCGCGGTTGCTCCGAAGATTAGTTTGCGTACAACTGAAATCCCCTCCGTATCGATGATCGACGTCCCCGACGCTAGCAGCGATCGAACGAGCGGCTCAAGCGAATATCGTTGCGGTAGAACGTGAGTCAACACGAACTTGGGCTGCGGGGGGTGGGTCGGGTGCTGGTGCACCCGGTCGCCTACTTGCAGACCTCGTCGGCCGCGTTGACGTGTTCCAGGTCGGAGGGCAGGACGGCGGGCGTCGAACTCGTCGAGGTGCTCGTCGTGACGTTGGTGATCTCGTCACCGACCGGCGTCGGCGCCTTCACGGTGACGCCGGTCTTCGAGTCACCTCCGATGACGACCTCGACGATGCCGCCGAGATCGTCGGCGGCCTCGATGGTCGCGCCGGGGATGGAGGTCGCTACGGTTGCGGCCTCTGCCTCCAGGCCGGGGGCGTAGCGGACCTTCGTCGTGGTGGAGGTGCCGTTGGCGTAGTTTCCGGTGTTGTAGATCGTGAAGCCCTGGTTGCCGAGCTTGGTGGCCGCGGTGCGCGCCAGTCCTTCGACTCCGGAACCGTTGGACACCAGCAGCGAAACAGTCAAAGGATCCACCGCCTTGTACTTGGTCGGTGTCGGAGCGGTCGGTGTCGGAGCGGGTGCGTTCGCCTGAACGGTTGGCTTCTCGCCCGGCAGAGGCTGATCGTCGCGGATCGCCTTGAAGATCGCCTTGATGTCGGATTCCCGGGGGATCTCGTTGCCGTAAGTGGTGGTACCCGCGGTTGGAACGGTGATGAAGGTGACCACGCCGGCATCGATCTTCTGCAGTGAACGTCCCAGCATCAGCAGGTCGGTCGTTTCGACCTTGTTGACCCAGGTGTGCTCGCGAAGCGCAGTGATGAAGCCGTTCAGCTTACCCGGATTGAACAGAACCTTGCTGGACAGCGTGCTGCGCAGCAGCGAAGCGAGGAAGCGTTGCTGTCGGTTGATGCGGTCGTAGTCGCTGCGCTCCTCGCCGTAGACATGCCTGGCGCGCACGTAGTTCAGCGCGGTTTGGCCATCGATGCGCTGCTTGCCCGGGTGCTCGAGGATGGTGCCGAGCACGTCGTCGACGAGCGGCTTGGACGCGCAGACCTCGACGCCATCGATCTGGTTGACCATGGACTCGAAACCGGCGAAGTCGATGCCGATGAAATGATTGATCGACGCGCCGGTGAGGCGCTGGATCGTGGAGACGAGGCACATCGGCCCGCCGAGGTTGTAGACGGCGTTGAGCTTGTCGCCCATGGCAGACGGGAACTTCTCGTTGGTGTATCCGTTTTTCTCGTTGTCCCATCCGTTGCACTGGGGCCTGGTCACATCGAGGTCGCGCGGGAAGGAGACTACGACGACGCGACTCCGGTTCTTCGGGATGTGGACCAGCATGGTGGTGTCTGCACGGGCGCCTTCGGCGTCGTCCAAAGTGCCCGCGCCGAGCTGGCCGTTGGCCCCTGCGCGTGTGTCGGTGCCGACGAGCAGGTAATTCTCGTCGCCGAGCTGGGCATTGGAATCGATGATGTCCTCTGAGTTCTCGTCGAGGGCAGAGACCTGGGTGAAGCCGTCCGTGGTCGACCGTAGGTAGCTCCAGCCGCCGCCGGTGACCAGCAGAGCGAGCACAGCGCACACTGCACCCCCCGCCCTTCCCGCGGTCCGCAGACGCTTGTTGCGGCGCTCCTTGGAGGCCTGCAGACGGGTCTGTGCCGTGCCGACGGGCTTCGGCTTGGCGTCCTTGCCGTCCTTGGTCGGCCAACTCACGCCCTTGCGCTTGGCGCGCGTGGGCTCGTCGAGCGGAGGTAGGACGTCGGTGACCTCTTCGGCCTGTTCCGGTTCCGGGGGAGCGACGGGTGGCGCGGCGGATGCCGAGCGCTCGGCAGGGCGGCGGCTCGCGGGACGGGCGGCCGGTGTCGCGCCCGTGATGTCCTGGACCACCGGTGAGCTACCGGTCTGCCGTGGCGGTGGCGAGTCCGGTGCGCGCCGGGGACCGGCTGCCGCGCCACGGCCGTTGGCGGCGGCCGGGTCGGCGGGTCGGCGGGGAGCTTCTTGACGTGGCTCGGCGCGATTGATTCGTGCGGATGGTGGGCCTGCCTGCGGCGGTACCGGCTCAGGGCGGCGGCCTCGGTTCGTCGGAGAGCCCGCAACCGGTGGCGTGGGCTCGGGGCGGCGGCCTCGGATGGGCGCGGCGGCGGGGTCCGGCGGGCCGGGCTCGGGGCGGCGGCCTCGGATGGGCGCGGCGGTCGGGTCCGGTGGTTTGGGTTCCGCGCGGCGGCCTCGGCTCGGCGGGGCGGTCGGGTCCGGTGGCGTGGGTTCCGCGCGGCGGCCGCGGCGGCCGGTGCGTTCGTTGTCGACTCGCTGGACGAGATCCTGCACCGTCAGGGGCGCGGAACTCTGGTCAGGAGCGGCGTCGGTATGGCGGGAACGACGAGACGTGCGTGCGACGTCTCCTTCGGGGTTGTCCGCCGCGGGATACCGCTCCCACGGGGCGCGACCTCCGGGCCGTGGCGAACGCCCGTGCCGATCGTCACCCACCAACGAACCTCGCTTTTCGTCTTGCTTTCCGCCTGGGTCATACCGGACCGGCGGCACCGATCCCGCAATGATAACGATTCCGCCACGGCAGGCCACCCCACGGCGAAATCGAACAGGTCACAACGGTTCGACGCCAGCGTTCGCTGTGCGATTGCCGATCACCCTCCGCTGTGCATCACATCTGCCGCGCGAGGCACCGCGGGATCGTCCGGGTCATCGAGCCAGCCGTGTGGCAGCGCGACTTTGCCCGGCGAGCCCTGCCTGCCGCGCGGACCTTCCGCGTCCTCCGGGAACGGAACCGTCGGGTCGAGTTGGCCGACGAGGTCTTCCAGTTGTGCGAGGCTGCCCACGGTGGCGAACGCACGTCGCAGATCGGAGCCGACCGGGAAGCCCATCAGGTACCACGCCATGTGCTTGCGCAGATCACGCATGGCCTTCTCCTCGCCGAGATGCTCGGAAAGCAGCGCGCCGTGCCGGTACAGCACCGCGCCGACCCGGCCCAGATCGGGCGCCTCCGGCAGCGGCTCACCGCGCAGCGCCGCCTGCAACTCGGCGAACAGCCACGGCCTGCCAAGGCAGCCGCGGCCGACGACCACACCGTCGCACCCGGTTTCGTCCATCATGCGGACGGCGTCGGCGGCGGAGAAGATGTCACCGTTGCCGAGCACCGGGATCGAGGTGACCGCCTCCTTGAGCCGGGCGATCGCGGTCCAGTCGGCTTGGCCCGAGTACCGCTGCGCGGCCGTGCGAGCGTGCAACGCGACCGCTCGCGCGCCTTCGGCTTCGGCGATCCGGCCCGCGTCCAGATAGGTGAGGTGGTCGTCATCGATGCCGATGCGGAACTTCACGGTGACCGGGACCCCCGCCGGTTCCGCCGCGCTCACCATGGCGCGCACGATGCTCCGGAACAGCGTCCGCTTGTACGGCAGGGCGGCGCCGCCGCCGAGGCGGGTGACCTTGGGCACGGGGCAGCCCAGGTTGAGGTCGATGTGGTCGGCCCAGCCCTCGCCGACGATGATCCGTACCGCTTCGCCGAGCGTGGCCGGGTCGACGCCGTAGAGCTGCATCGAGCGAGGATGCTCGTCGGCGTCGAAGGACATCATGTGCAGCGTCTTCTCGTTACGCTCCACCACCGCCCGCGCGGTGATCATCTCGCACACGTAGATCGAGGTCGGGCTGCCGAATTCCCGGCACAACTTGCGGAACGCCAGATTCGTGATGCCCGCCATCGGCGCGAGCACGACCGGCGGATCGACCGGATACGGCCCGATCCGCAGCTTCGTCATCGCCTCGGTAGTCATCGTCACGCCGACCAGTGTCTCATTTGCGCACGTAAGTCGGCCGGAGCGGGTCGTTCGCCCGGTGCGCATGTCGCGCGGCACCGGGCCGTGCACACCGGCGCCGCCCTCGGTCTTCCGGGGCGGCGCCTGCTGTTGTTCCTCGGGTTCTACACGGAGCTGCCGACCATCGCGCGGTCGCGCTTGGCGGCCTCGCGGGCGAGCATCCGGTCGCGCTGTTCCTCGAACTTGATGACGTCCTTGCCCAGCTTGTCCAGGAACAGGCCGAGGCGCTCACGGACCGCCTCGCCGCGGGCGGTGAAGTCGGTGCGGTCGAAGATGTTCCACTTCTTCAGCACCGGCTGGACCACTTCCTCCAGGTGCTGGCGCAGATCGTAGATGCCGTGCTTGGCCATCAGCACTCCGTTGCGGCGGAAGTTGGGCATACCCGCGCCCGGCATCTGGAAGTTCTCCAGGATCAGGGTGATCGCCTCGATCGCCTGGTCGGGAGACAGGTCGAGGGCGGCGCCGCACATGTTGCGGTAGAAGATCATGTGCAGGTTCTCGTCGGCGGCGACGCGCTGCAGCATGCGATCGGCGATCGGGTCGTCACAGACCTTGCCGGTGTTGCGGTGGCTGACCCGGGTGGCCAGTTCCTGGAAGGTGACGTACGCGACGGAATGCAGGAAGCCCGCGTCGGCTTCCGCGGGGGAGGCGAAGCCGTTGGTCATGTGGACCATTCGGGCTTCCTCGAGCGCGACCGGATCGACGCCGCGGGTCACGACCAGGTAGTCCCGCATCACGATGCCGTGCCGGTTCTCCTCGGCGGTCCAGCGGCCGACCCAGGTACCCCACGCGCCGTCCTGAGAGAAATTCTCGGCGATCTCGCGGTGGTAGGAGGGCAGGTTGTCCTCGGTCAGCAGGTTCGTGATCATGGCCGCCTTCGCGACCTCATTGAGGCGGGACTGCTCCGGATCCCAGTCCACGCCACCGAGTGCCGCGAAATTGCGGCCGTCGTCCCACGGGACGTAGTCGTGCGGGTGCCATTCCTTTGCCATGGAGAGGTGCCGGTTGACGTTTTCTTCGGCAACCGGCTCCAACTCCGTCAGCAGCTCGAGTTGAGTCAGATCCCTTGCCATGTATGAACCCTTCAGTGTGTGCTTCCGGTCGTGCAGGTCAATCCCAAGGTAGACCGATACCGATGCGGCCATACCTTACGGCACCGTAGGTGTGATGCGAAACGCATCCGTTAGGCGATCGATGCTCTGGTGATCCACCTCATACGACCTCTTCGCCGTTCGGTGATCTCCATGAGTGTATGGGCTCTACCCGCTGCAATGGGTCTATCGACGCGGTGATAGGAGCGTTAGCCGTACGTGGGCGAACACACAAGGGCGGCCCAGGGGGCCGATATGGGATCGAAACGCCCTGGTTCTGCGCGTGTCGGCGAACTGCGGCGAGTCCAGCTGCGATGTTCCTGTGAATTGGCGCCGACGACGCCCTCCGTGGAGAGCGGTCGAGAGGTCGGCACCCGCCAGGAAGTGGGTAGGTGTGATGGCGGGATCCGGCATGTGTCTCCCGGGCGCCACGCGCCTTGGTTGCATGACGTCCTGTGCGATCGAGCCGGCGATTCGCGAGGATCGCGGTGAAATCGGCGTCTCCGATCGCCATCTATCGCCTCCGAAGGCCAACGCCTTCATGCCGCTCTTCCCAAGTCGCACGCTTGTCGGATCTTCGCAGGCTTTTCCTCCCCGATCGCCGACGGCGGTTCGACTGCGCATCGCAACTACGCCGACAACCATGTCCTTCTATACGTAATGCGCCGCCCGGCGGCGTATGCCACTGCCCTCGGCTGCTCGTCACTATCGGGTCATGCCGCCATGGATTGTTCATGAAGCGACGAAGCATCCGGGCCTCCAGCTGTGCCGTCGTGACCCGACGGTTGTCCTGCGCCGCGAATTGTCCGTATGTATCTACTGTGCAAGCCGAGCTGTCATCGGCTTTTCCGCCGACCGGCGTACAACCGCGATCAAGGGGATATCACAACCGGCGCATGACTGACCGATACGCGAGACGCGATCTCTCCAGTCGACGAATGCCCTATGTGAGGTAGCTGTGCTGTTCGTCACAATCCAACCGGTACACCTCTGATGCCACTCCATCGTGGTGCCCCCTATAGCCGTGCCGGGGGTGACCGGCGATGTCGCTCCGGCCGAGATTCCTGTTCCCCACCGCTTACACCGTCTACGGCGCCGACTGTGCAAACCGTGACCGGTGATCGGGGAGCGGTGCAGCCCTTCTCGCCGCCGAGCGCGCTCCCCGGACGCCGCCTCCTGCGAAGCGTCCGTGCGGCACAGGTAATAGAGCCTCGACGCGGCGTTTCCACTGCCGTATGGCCGGCGCCGCACGGCGGAGAACTCCGAGAAAACAGGTCGGGCGCCCGGAGCAATCCGGACGCCCGACCTTTGTGCCCCCAGTAGGGCTCGAACCTACGACCTGCGGATTAAAAGTCCCTTTTCGACTCCTGTATCAAACTGCCTGGACGTACGTCAACAGTTCAGACATGAATGTATGTCTGTTCAGCTTGTTTGCGGCTGTTTTGGTTTGTGCATTCGGGTCGAGAGTGTACACATGGGTACGTCTGTATGCCCCATGTCTGCCCCATTGGTGATGACCTACTGCCCCACGGAAGTAGGGAATGTTCGTGGTCTGCTGTGCCGCGGGCGATGTGAAAGCCTGAGTGGCGGTGCAGCTCATAGCCCACCAAGCGGCCGTCGAGGTCGGCACAATCGACTGGGTGACAGGATTCGTATTGACACCAGAGCGTCGTGAAGAGCTGTCCGATCTTCTTGGGGACGAAACACGCTTCCGCACTTCGTATCCCAGGGTTGCGGAGTACCTCGATACTGCCGCTGCCATACCTGGAAGCGGTGATGCCGAGGCCGACAGGGCCTTCGACATTCGTTTGCTGCACTACATGACGGGCGGTGACAGCGAGAATCCGTACTGGGACATCGTTGGCCCGTCCGTCAGTGTGGCCCCGGCCGAGCGTGGTGGGCGTCGCGAGGTCAACGGCGGCGTAGCGAAGGGCAGTGCGCGACTGGCCTACGCGCAGACGGTTCTCCAGGAGGCATACGCGTATGCGATCCCGTCGCCCGAGACGCTGGAGTGGATCACCGCCGTTTGCGCGGGTCGAGGGCTCTTGGAGATTGGCGCCGGGCGCGGATACTGGGCCGAACAGCTGCGACGCCGCGGTGTCGATGTTTTGGCATTCGACTCGGAACCGCCCGGCCAGATCGAGAATGTGTCGTTTCGTGGGGGAGCGGGGCAGTTGGATGTCTGGCACGAAGTCGGCGATCTCGCCGGCCTGGCCGCAGCGCGGGAAGCTGGCGAGGAGTCGCGTCGAGTTCTTTTCTTGTGCTGGCCGCCGGGCTGGGGAGATCCGATGTCAGCCGACGCGTTGGAAGCGTTCGAGGAAGCTGGAGGCGACACGCTGATCTACGTTGGCGAACCTCGCGGCGGCAAGACCGGTACTGATGCCTTCTTCGACAAGCTCGCTTCCGGGTGGGAGCAGGTTGGTGAGGATACGCAGTTCGTGTCCTGGTGGAACCTGCACGACAGAGCGGAGAGCTGGACCCGGCGGAAGTAGCCCCAGAAGTCGCGCAAAAGCGTCGCCCCACTTCTCGCGCACTGCGATGATGTATGTATACGTAGTTGTGTATTGGTAGGGGTGGCTAACTCCTGCCCGAGTAGACGAAGCGAGGGGATTGACAGTGGCTGAACCGGCATACGTGAAGATCGCGGGTGAATACGCACGCAAGATCAGGGCTGGTGAACTCCCGCCGGGAACCCAGCTGCGGAGCTACCCGGAACTGGCGAAGCGCCACGGCGTGTCGCAGATCGTGATCCGCAATGCGATCGAGTTGCTTCTCGGTCAGGGATTGGTGCGGACCGAGCGGCGGAAGGGCACCTTCGTTGCCGACCGGCCGAATCTGACCAGGGTCTCGCCCGAGCGGCAGTTCGAGCAGCCCGAGACGACATTCGAGAACGAAGCAACGGAGCCGGTGGAGGTGGAGCGTGACATCGAGAGTGTGTTCGCTACGGAAGACCTCGCGGACAAGCTGGGCGTGAAAGTCGGCTCTGAATTGACGCATGTAATCGTGCGCGCGTCGGAGGGCGGCCGACCGATCTCCGTGTCGGACAGCTACCAGCCCATCGATGTCGCCGATGTCTCGGCTGCGGCGTTCCTGGAGGAGACCATCACGGACACTCTGCCGCCGGCGAGCCATGCCGAGTGGCTCAGGACTCCGTCCGGCGAGCTGGTCAAGGCTGTATTTCAACGCTACATCGCCAGCGATGAGCAAGTCCTCATGATCTCGAACATCTCGTATCCACGTGACCGCTACGACGCGTTCCTGTTCCGGATGGCACTAGAGCCTGAATCGGTCGCTACGAGCAGGCGGGAGACCTCCACTTGACCTGACTCGGACCGACTTCGGTCGAAACGTATAGGGGCCTGATCAATGCGTTGATCAGGCCTTTTTCATGCCCTTTGGCGTCTACACATGTGTAGACCTTGTGCGCATACGCAACTACACATACGCTGTTGTGTATACGTAACGACAAGTCGCCAAAGGAGTGACATTTATGAGCAGACGAAGTGGCTCGGTTGGTGGACCGAAGACGCTGATCAGCCTTCGCGTCGCGGCGGAACTGGCCGGGGGTGTCCACCCGCGGACCGTCCGGCGCTGGGTGGATGGCGGCCTCTTGCAGGGCTTTCAGGTCGGCCCGAGGCTCATCAAGGTCGATCGAGATCAGGTCCTCGCGCTGGTCCGTCCCTTGAACGAGACCGGAGTCGCGTAATGCGGGCGGGGACTTTTGGTTTGGTGGTCGCCGCAGTCGCGGTCGGCTACCTCGTGCTGACGGCGCCCGAAGTCATCGGGATCACGCTGGTGATGCTGGGCGGTTTCGCGCTGTGGCGGTCCTCGCGGCAGTGGGGGCTTCGGCGATGAGCATCTACCTGCGCGATGGGGATCAAGAGCGGCAGGCCCACCCCGAAGGCGTGTTGCGGGACTACGTGGGTCACTACGTGATCGCGGCGAGCGAGTCGGGTGTTCCGGTGGATACCGGGGTCTCCGCGGAAATCTCGGTGCACGGGTCGTTCCGGGTGCGGTACGCGGCACACGTCGACCGGGTATGTGTCCGGGTGTACCCGGCGTCGTCGTCGACGTACGTCGGGATGTCGATGCAGTTGACGCTCGAGCAGGCAACCGCGCTGCGCGCGCTGCTCGACGCCGGCATCGCGGATGCAGTGGCCGCGCGTGACAGCCGCGGGGCCGACACGGGCGAGGCGGTCGACGGCGACGGTGCCGAGCGGAACGAGGCGGATCGATGACCGCGCCGTGGCGGGAGGACCCGCCTGTTCAGGGGTACACGGTCACTCATTTCGACCGCCGCGGTGGTCACAACCCGTTGCATTCGATGGCCGGTCCGGAATTCACCGGCGCCAGTGCGGTGTTCGCCCCCCTGGGGTTGTTGCCGCCGATGGTGCGGCTGGCCGCGTTCGGTGCGCTGCTGCTTATCGGCATGGGTGGCTGCACGGCGGCGTGGATCGATCACCAGGACTACATGCCGTCGCCGAACATCTGCCGCCCGCTCAATGCCGGGGTCCCTCCGGAACCGGCGGGTTCGTGCGTGTCGCGTGAGCAGGTGGCGCGGTGAGCGAAGGCATTCCGACCTACCGGTGGCACATGGCGCCTGGGCATTTGCGGACGAAGCGGCAGCTTGAGGCCGCAGGGATGCGCCCGAATGGGCAGGACATCCAGGGCCGGATTCCGTTCCGCCGCTACGGCCGAGAGCAGGTGGCGCACCTGTTCGACGTGAACCAGGCCGCGCCTAAACGGCCCGCGACGCCCGCGCAGCTGGCAGCTCTGGCGAAGGCGACGCGTGAGCACCAGCTGCGTGCGGCGGAGCGTCACGGCCTCGACCGCGCCGAGATCGAGCAGGCCGGGGATCCGGGCCGGGCTGGAACACATCCACCAGCGCTCTCGCGGACTACCGGCCGGGTTCGTCCCTTGCCGACGTGTTCAGGCGAGAGACCGAACGGGAGGGATACGACCGATGAGTTTTCGACTCTCGCCCCGTGATCTCGCTGGCCTGACAGTCCTGGCCGAGATGTACGGGGCACCGCTGGATGTGGTCGCCGAGATGTTGGGCGTGAGCATCAACCGCGCCTACCGGATCACGGCGAAGTGGGAAGCCGCTCAGATGATCAGCGCCAAGCGGATGCGGCCGGTGCCGGGTCCGTCGTGGATCTTCCCGACGAAGTCCTCGGCGGAGGCCCTGTTGGGTCGGTCGGTGCGTTATTGGGTGCCGACGCCGAAGATGGCCGCTCACACCAAGGCCGTGTTGCAGCTGCGGCTGGCCTTGGTCGGTCTGGATTTGGACCGCTGGATCTCGGAGCGGTCGATGCGCGCGGATGTCGGCTTGGTGAAGGCCGGGCAGCCGCGCCCGCATATCCATGACGGCCGCTATCTCACCAGCGCTGGTGAGCTGTGGGCGGTCGAGGTGGAGCTGACTGCCAAAAGCGCTACGGCCGCGCGTACTTCGGTGGTCCAGGCGCTGAAGGTCGCCGAGAGGGCTCAGTGCATGGGCTTGACCTACTACTGCCGCGGTGAAGCGGTGAAGAACGTGATCCGGGCTGCTGCGGCCGGTCTGGATCTGTCGGATGGCCCGAAGCTGCGTCTGGTCGATCTGGACGAGCTGCTGGCCAAGAAGAAGGTCGAATCCTTCTCGCTCGCTTCGCGTCCCGGGCTCCGGGTGATCGCGGGCGGTGCCGCCGCTGATCACGAAATCTCCCAGGGCGCAGACCCGAACGAAGGAAAGGCGGTCTGATCATGACCGGTTGCACTCCGATCATCACTCAGGCCGATTGCGCGCCGTATGCGCCGACTCCGGTCGTTACTCCGACGCCGACGCCCGCGCCGGGCGCACCGATTCAGATCGAGCGGAAGATGCCGCCGATCGGGCTGGACCATGACCCGCTGGGGTGGCTGCCCGATTTCAGCACGTGGTCGCTGGAGGGTTTGGGCGATGGTGCGCTGCTGATCGCGGCGTGCGTGGTCGCGATTCTGGTCATGACGATCATGATCCTGATCCCGGCGACCGCGCTGGCGTGGAAGCCCACCCGGTTGCGGAACTGGCTGATCGGCAGCGTGTTGGCGATGCCGGGCGCGACCGCGTTGTGGGCGTGGGATGTGTTCGAGCCCGGCCGGATGGCCACCGAGGCCAGCCACCAGTTCTTGGAGGGCCAGTACACCGCCGGTCTGCTGGGCATGGCGGTGGTGTTGGTGCCGTTGGCGTGGCTGACCGCGACCATCACCTACACCAACCGCCGCGTGCAGCTGGCCACTGTCGGGTTGAAGTCTCCGGCGCGCACGGAGCGGGCGTTGTGGGCGCAGGCGCAGCGTGAGCAGCGCGCCGCTGCCCGGTTGTCGCGGCGTCGGTTGCCTTTCACCACGGGCGGGTTGTCGCCGGAGATGGTGATCGGGCGCCTGGCGCTGGAGACCGATCAGGCCCCGGCGGCGTCGATGCTGCGGCAGTTGCTCGGGCGTACCGAGACCCGGCTGATCGTGCCGTGGATCAACGCCGCGGAGCACCAGACCACCGTCGCGGGATCGGGGTCGGGCAAGACCACGTTGATGGTGCGGCTGTTGGTGTCGTGGTTCATCACCACGTGGATGCGGCATCGGCAGTGGTGGCGGCTGGATCGTCCCGGTCGGCCGTTGGTGATCGTGGTCGACTGCAACGGCGGCCCGGAGTCGCGCAAGGTCGCTGCCCGGATGCGCACGTGGTTTGCCGCGTTGGGTGTTCCCGCGCCGCGGATCGGGATCTTCCCCGACGACGTGTCGCTGGGCATGTGGCCGCGCAACGACTTCGACGCGCTGGAGGTCAAGGCGCAGAAGGTCATCGTGGATGACCTGCGCTCGATCCTCTCGGCGATGGTCTCCGGTGGCAGCACGCCGACTACCGACACCGAGAAGTACTTCCATGAGATCCGCGAGACCCTGATCCATCTGATCGTGGACGCCCCGGCCCGGGTCGAGGTCATCGACGGTGTGCCGACGCCGATTGGGCACAACCCGCCGCGCACCTGGCTGGAGTTCTTGTCGCGGTTCGACGTGGAGCGGCTGTCGAAGTTGTGGGGCGGGCAGCCCGGCGCTGAGGTCTGGACCGGCGTCATGGGCATCGACATGGAGATCAAGTCGACCATCGACGGCAAGCAGCCGGTGATGAACTCCGCGCGTGCGGAGTTCGCCAACCTCTACCGCGCCCTGGGTGATGCGTTCGACGGCGACAAGGAGCTCACCGACTTCGACGTCCTCTACATCGTGCTGGAGGGCGTGAAGACCCCGGATCGGGCCCGCGCCCAGTTCGGGGCGATCGGCACCATGCTCGAGCAGCTTGCCGACAAGGAACACGGCCGCACGTCGCTGATGGCGGTAGATGAGTTCTCCGCGGTCTCGGATGGCAAGACCCGCGCGGTGAAGTGGGTCGAGCGGCTGCGTAAGGCCGGCATCGGGTCGTGGTGGATCGCGCAGTCCTGGCAGGGCCTTGGGCATGACGACGACAACCGCACTGGCCTGGTCGCCGCCGCCTCGGGTGGCTCGCTGCTGATGCGGTCGTCGGATCCGGAAACCCTGGCCAAGAAGTACGGCACCCGCGCGAAGTTCGAACTGTCGCGCAAGTTGATCAGCGGCAACCGCGACGGCGACGAAGGCAACGTCAAGCCCGGCGATCAGTTCCTGATCCCGCCGAACCGGCTGCGCGCCATGGCCAAAGGCGACGTGGTCCAGGTCGCTGGTGGCCGCGCCCGCTGGGGCCGGGTCTCCCCGCTGGATGACGCCGAGCTCAAGCGTTTGCGTCCGCTTCCCGGCATCGCCGATTTCACCGACCCGAAGCCCGAATCCGACGACACCAGCCTGGCGTCGGTGATCGACCTGACCAAGCGCCGCCCTGCCTGAAACCAACTGTAGGACAAGGAGTTACGAGCAATGGCTTTCCCGAACCCGATCGAGCCCGAGGACCACGGCGAGGAGCTGGGTGGCCGCAGCGCCGCCGAGCAGGCCCGCGAGCAGCAGGTGCTCGAAGCGCTCACCGCCGACATGGAGGGCAGCGAGGCGCAGAAGCTCGCCGCCCAGCTGGTGCCGGTCGTGCCCGACGGCGGCAGCGTCGGGCGCACCGTGACCCCGCACGTTTCCCGGATCACCAAGGCCCGCGAGAACGTGCGGATCTGGGGACCGGCCGTGGCGACCACGACCGGCGCTGTCGCCGCGGTGGCGGTGTTGCCGCTGCCCGGCCCGCTGTCGCTGTACGTGCTCGCGCTGGCGGCGTTCGCGTGGTGGCACTGCGCCGGCCGCCCCGGCGCCATCGAAACCGTCCGGATGCTCGCCTACGCCCTGGCCGACGCCGGTTCCTGGATCCGCCGTCACGTCGAGCAGCTGGCGCGCCGCCGCGCCGCGATGGAGGCCCGCCGCACGACTTCCACGAAGGAGAACTGACGTGCGGCTGATGTCGGTATCGCTGACAGAGGACCAGGTCCGCGCACGTACCAAGACCGTCACTCGCCGGATGGGCTGGCTCGCACTCAAGCCCGGTACCCAACTGACGTTGTGCCGCAAGGTCATGGGACGCCGCAAGGGTGAGCCGCTGGTCCGCATCGTCGATGTCGTGGTCGAGGACGTGCGCCGCGAGCGCCTGGCCCTCATCACCGCCGAGGACGTGCGCGCCGAGGGCTTCCCGGACTGGACCCCGGACGAGTTCATCGCGTTCTTCTGCCGCAGCCACCGGGGCTGCACACCCGAGACGACCGTCACCCGAATCCAGTGGCGCTACCTCACCGACGACACAACCCCCACGAAGGAGAACTGATCAGCCATGGAATTCGACCGCTTGTTGCCTTTCGCGACGACCGCCGAGGTGACCGCCGCTCGCGGCTACCTGCGGGCCTGCGTGGAGCAGAACCCGAACTGGGAGCCGGAGCACTCCAAGGAAATCGAGACCCTGACCCATGAGCAGGTCATCGAGCGCACGCTGCGGGTCTGGCCGCACGGCTGGGAGGCCTTCCGCACCTACTTCGCCGACGACATCCGCGCCGCCGGAGAAGCCGAAAGCGCGGCGTGGTTCGCCGAGGCCGCCCAGGCCGCCCGCGGGCACCTGTTCGCCTCTCGTCTGCCTGCGGCCGCGCTGCGGTGGGGCCGCTGCGCGCTCACCGCCACTGAAGCGGTGACCACGCTCGGCGCCGATATCGCCGGGATCCGCCGCGACGCCGAGTGGCGCTGGATCGCCGAGATCCTCGGTGTCCCGATCCCGGTCGCGATGGCGTGGGCCGTCGAGGGCCGCGCCCGCCAGCTCGCCACCGTCATCGTCCGCCCGTTCCGCGCCGCACAGGCGTCCGAGTAACCCGAAGGAGAACAACCCTATGACCACCAGCACTTTTCACCTGACGCCGGAGCTTCCGGCGTGGTTGTGGACGCTGCCGCCCGGCACGTTGCTGGACGTACTCGACGCCGACGGCCGCAAGTTCCGGCGGCCCCACTCGGTGAGCGACTACTACCTCATCCAGCAGCGTGAGACCGCGCTGCACCTGATCGTGGAGGCCCCCGCCGGGCAGCCCGCGAACGCCGCGCAGTTCCTGCAACGCTGCACCCCGGCAGGGCTGGCCGAGGCCTGGGGCGGCGCGTTCGACGAGACCGTCGCTTGGGGCGGTGTCGAAGGCGCTGACGAGCTGATCGGCCCTCTGGCCGTTGGCCGTTTCGCGGTCCTGCCGCTGCTGCTGGCCGAGTTCGTCAACACCTTCCGGCACTGGGTCGCCTTCCCCGAGCAGCTGCGCACCGCTGTGCAAACCGCAGAACCGGGCTTCCCGCTGCCCACCCTCACCACCGACAAGGAGAACTGATCATGGCCGACACCAACTACGGTCCCGCTGTTGAGGACGAGATCTTCGCCCAGGCACGGCAGTTCAGTGCCGCGATGCGTACGGCGATGCAGCGCCACGCCCAGGCCGCCAACTGGCTGGAGCGCTGCCGGGCCCGCAAGGAAATCAGCCGCCTGGTCCGCACCGAGCGGCGCGAGCAGCAGCAGGCCCGCGCCCATCACCGAATCTGGACCAGCCAGGCCGTGGACCGCTACCGGCTGCACGCCCAAGCCGTCGCGGCCCGCGCGAACGACCCGCGGGTGGATCACGACCGCCGCGCCCGCGACGCCCGCGCCCTGGCCGAGCACCGCGACCGGCTCGCGGCGCAGTTCATCGGCAACGAGCACCTGACCCGCACCGAGCAGGGCATCGCCCTGGATGGTCTGGACGCGGCGACGGTGTTCCCGGAGTACAAGACCGGCAACCTGTTCGCCCGCGCCCACAAGCTCAAGGGCCTGGAAGCGCTGCACTACCGCGCCCGCGTCGCCCGCGAGGCGGTCAACATCAATCGCAGCGCCGACCGTGAACGGGCGGAGTGGCAGAAGGGCCTGGACGCCGCGCACCGCGCGATGGCCGAGGATGCGCTGCTCGCGCGGATCGACGCCGCTCAGGATCACCGGTACCGCTACACCGCGCAGATGACGTGGACCGATCCGGGCGGCGGGACGCTCACCGAGTCCCGTGCGTTCGCCACCGAGCACACCGCGACGGAATGGTTGCAGCGCAACATCGGCCGCGCGTCGTGGTCGGACGGCACCACCCTGGCGGTCGAGACCCGCGACACCCTCAACGCCGCCAAGCAGTACGCCGACCACGGCCGTCCCGAGACCGTCGCCGACCAGCTCGCGACCCGGGAGGTCGTGCTGCGGGAGCGGACGCTGGCCGGGCAGGTGCACCGCGAACAGGCCACCACGGAGCAGGCCCGCGAGGCCGAGCAGGAGCAGGAGGCGCTGCCGTTCAGCAGCACCGTCACCTACCTGCCGCAGAACGCCAACCAGGTGGTGCACGAGCGCGGTGAGCACGCCACCGAGGCGGACTCGGCGCGCTGGACCGCGCAGCAGCTGGCCGGGATTCGGCCGGCACCCGGCACCACCGTGCACGTGGCTGCCTCCGAGACCTCCAGCGAGGGCCACGAGGACCCGGTGTTCCGCGCCGAGGGCGGCCGGTCGATGGTCACCGACGAAGTGGCCCAGTGGCGGAAGAGCATCGAGCGCGCCTCGGCTGCACAGGAGCGCGACGCGCAGCAGCCGCCCGCGTCGGTGGTGCAGATCGTGGCCGAGCGGCACCAGCTCGCCGAGGACCTGGCGCAGCGTGGTCGTGAGATCGAGCAGCTGGCCGGCGATCTGGTCGACGCCACCGAACGCAACAACCAGCTGGCCGGTCAGCTCACCGCGCGGGACAAGAAGCTCGCGGAGCTCACCGCCCGGCACGGGTTGTCGATCGAGCACAACAACCAGCTGACCGAGGCCAACGCCCGCCTCACTCAGCAGTTGACCGCGCTGACCGCCGAGCGCGACCAGCTGCGTGGCGAGCGCGACGAGGCGGTGCAGAAACTCGCCGAGCGCACCCCGGCACAGGAGCGGTTCGGCAGCCCGGAGCGTCAGGCCGAGCAGGCCAAGGCCGCCGTCTCGGGCAGCCGCTCGGCGCTGGCGGACTACCGGCCCGGCAACAGCCTGGCCGAGGCCATCGCACACAACGGACACGACCGAGAGGGCATGGACCGATGAGCAGCAACGACCTGGATGACCTGTACATCAACCGCTACGCCGGCCGGGTCGAGAACCCGCAGGAGGTATTGATGCGGGAGGACTTCGACCGCACGCAAGACCTCATCACCACCGCGTTCCACGCTGAGTTCCACGCTGACTCCGACCAGGATGCCGAGCGGATCTTTGACCAGGTCGATGAGATCCGCAACCGGTGGACCGACCGGGATGACGAACTCGGTGCCGCCTACCGGTACTTGCAGGACGCGCACAGCGATTGGAAGTCCGCGCCGGACACCATGCGCCGCATGCATGAGCAGATCGCCGCGGATCGGGCCCAGGGCTTCCATGCGATCAGCGAGATCGACTGGCGCAGCCAGCAGCACGCCCGCGAGCTGACCGGGCACGGCGCCTGGGTGGTCGAGCCCCGCTCGATCGAGCAGGCCCGCCAGCAGCTCGCCGCCGCCGAACGCCGCGATTCCTGGTCGGATCCGGCCGAGGCCCGTCCGGCCGCGGGGCCGGTCCCGGTGTCGGGCGCGTTCGCCGCCGCGCGCACCGCAGAGCTGTCCACGGACATGCCGGGCGGTGCAACGCCCGGCATGCACCGACGGTCCGACACCACAAACATCCAGCAGGGAGCCGAACCAATGACCAACACTACCGACGCCACCCACCAGTACCTGGTGACCGGTCTCGAGCAGGTGATGCGCAGCGATTTCCTGCACGCCGAGCTGTACGGCTCGCGGGATCCGGAGGACTACGACCCGGCCGATCAGGCCGCCTACAGCGAGTACGCCTCGCCGTGGCTGGATCGCACCGACGAGTGGGCCCAGCACTGGAGGTACCTGTCGGAGGCGACGAACCGCTGGCGCGAGGACCCGACCGAGGCCGCGCGGCTGGTCGCGGCGAGCGAGTTGTCGCCGATCGAGGCACGTAGCGAGGAGCAAGCCCGCTACATCGCCGCCCACGGCATCGAGACCGACCAGGCCGGTTTACTGACCTCGCACTACGTGACCCGGGTGGAGGACCGGGCCGCGGACACCGCCCGATCAGCGTTGGCAGACTACCGATCCGGCAACGCGCTGGCCGCATCTATGGCGAACTCCGAGCGTGACGGGGTGGAGCGGTGAGCGCCCCGTCGGTCGAGGCGACGATGCCCGCTCAGCCCGCGGACTGCTTCGCCGACGCGCTGGCCATCCGGCCGACGCCGCTGCGGTCGACCTCTCAGTCGGTGTCCCTGGTCGGGACTCCGCCGGTGAGCCCGGCCCGGCCGTCGTCGGCCGGTTCGGCCACCGGTGATTTGGAGGCACGGTTGATCGCGGCGAACGAGCGCGCCGCGGATCTGGCGCAGCGGCTGGCGGTCGCGCTGGCGGCGCTGGATGCCGCCGAGCACCAGGCCGCTCAGCTGGAAGACCGTAACCGCGAGCTTGCCAGTGACCTGGACAACGCCCTGGACCAGCTCGCCGGACACGCGCTGCACGCCGAGCAGGAACGGCTGATCCACACCCCCGTCTACGGCCTGTGGGCCGTGTCCACCGATCGAGAGGGATACGACCGATGAACTCGACAGCCACTGTCCAGTCCGTCCACCGGGCGTCCAACGCCCGGTTCGATGTCGCGGAGCTGACCGCGCTGGCGATGACGATCGTCATCGGCGCGGGCGCGTTCGCGTGGTCGTTCGCCGCCCTGACCGAACTGTCGGTGATGGCCGGGATTACACCGCGTCTAGCGTGGGCCGGACCGATTTTCGTCGACGGCGCGATTGTCCAGTCCGCGGTCGCGTTGGTCTCGTTGCAGCGACGAGCCCGCCAGAACGTGACGATCCCGGCCGGGACGCGCTGGTTCTTCTGGGGTGAGTTGTTCGCCGCTGAACTCATCTCCGTGGTCGGGAACGGCTTGCATGCTGCGGAATCCGGGCAGCGGATCTTGCCCGCGACGATCGCGGCGTGCGTCGCGGGCGCCGCGCCATTGTTCGGCCTGGCCGCCACCCACGGCCTGACCGCCCTCATCGAGGTTCCCCGGACCCCGGAGCCGGGCCCGCAGGACGAGTCCACGCCGGTGTACGCCGAGGCGACTCGACTGGACACTGGGTGGACAGCACCGGACAGCGACTCCACAGGACTGGACACCGACCGGACAGCGCTGGACAGCGGGCAGACAGCCACCGCCGACGTGGTGGACAGCGACCCGCTCGCCGAACGGGACGCGGAGATCCTGCGCCGCGCTGCGGCGGGGGAGTCGACGCGCCGGATCGGCACCGCGGTCGGGTTGTCGCACTCCCGCGTCGCGCAGATCATCGCCGCCGCCGATACGGACGACACCGGTGGGGAGGTGCTGAGCCTGATTCGCTGACCGATCGCCGGAGGGCAGGCAGCCTGCCTGCCCTCTCTTCTCCTCCACTTCTCAAGCCCATCCATTCGATTCCTGAAGGGAATTCACCATGACGAACGCACTGACCGATCTGGACCAGATCAACGCCGAGCTGATGAGCCAGGGCGCCCGCAACCCGTTCGGCCGCGACGTGGAGCCGAACACCACGGTGTCCGGCGAGATCGTCGCCGTGGTTCGGCGCCACCGCCACAACAGCAAGGGGCAGCCGCTGTTCTGGGTCAACCGCAAGCCGATGGTCGCCCAGGCCGGGGATCCCGTCATCGATTCGGCGCTGATCCTCGAGACCGACGAGCGCGCCGACTCCGACGACGAGGGCCTGCGGTCGATCACGCTGGATCGCGACGTGCAGCGCGCGATCGCCGCGGGCGTGCGCCGAGCGCGGGCCGGCGGATTCGCGATCGGCGGTCGCCTCGATCAGCTGGTGTACGTCGGCCCGGTCGAGGGCGGCGGTTACGGCCGCGTCTACGAGCTGGTCGCCTACCTCCCGCCCGCCGAGTAGCACTCGACCAACTGACAGAAGCCCGGCCGTGAATTCGGCCGGGCTTCTTCGTGTCTACAGCCGGTCTACAACTCGGCTGTGGATCCCCTGACCTTTCCCCTGGCCCTTCCTCCGCAGGCAAACCGAGTCCGGAGCGGTGGTTGCTCAAGGGTGGCCGAATGGCCATCGCCGTAGGCGACGCGACGCAGGAGCGCCCTTGAACAACCACCGAGCCGGGCTCACGCTATCCGGCCGAGGAAGGGCCTTCTCGCCGTAGTCTCGACGGATCGAGATGTCGATCTTGTCGGCCGTCAGGTGTGCGAGAAACGCGCAACTTTCGAGCGAATCACGCATACAAGCGGGTGCGCGATTCTCGCGCCTCTCAGCCACCACCCCAACCCTCCGTGAGCTGGGTAAAGGGCGGGATTTCTGCTCACTCCCCCACCCCCTCCCAGTCCGACATCTCATCGCCCACTGCGTGTTCAACGAGATGTCGGACTGGGAGGGGGTGGGGGAGCAATCAGAAATCAAAGAGCAGAAAAGGGGGAGGTGGGGTGGTGGCTGAGAGAAAGAGAAGTGGTTGCGTTGGGTGGGCGGCGGAAAGTTCGCGTGTGGGTTGCTCTGGGAGACGGTGGCGGTGGGGGCGGCGTGTGCATCGGCTGCGGTCTACTGCACGCGGCTGTGCGTGTGTCGGGGTCGCGTAGCGCGAGTTCCGTGGGTCGTGGAGCGCGGGCGTGTAGCTGCACGGTGGTGCAGCGCGCGGCGCGATTCGGAGTTGGTTCCGCGACCTGGCGGTCGCGCGGTCCGGCGCGCAGGGTGCTGGGTGTCCCTCCGGTATGGCCTTGTCTGGGGCTATCACGACGACAACGACCGTCAAGGGCAAGTCGGCTGCGCCGATGGCCTGGCGGCCACCCTTGACGGCCGCCGCCGTCGTGATCGAGTAGCCCCAGGCCATACCGGAGGGACACCCAGCACGATCCTGAGGCGCGCGCTATTGACCGGGAAAGCTGCGCAGCCGAAGGCT
Source organism: Nocardia sp. NPDC004168 (assembly GCF_040610355.1). Classification (NCBI taxonomy): domain Bacteria; kingdom Bacillati; phylum Actinomycetota; class Actinomycetes; order Mycobacteriales; family Nocardiaceae; genus Nocardia; species Nocardia sp. NPDC004168. Next base: position 221,024 of record NZ_JBEXME010000011.1, read on the forward strand.
GCGAGGCGGGGCGCTGCCCCAGCACCCCGCCCTCGCCGGGAGGCAGGCCACCCAGAGGGGCACAGGTGCGCAAGCGGGAGTCGGGTTGGTCTACCGCAGCTCCATTGCAGCGGGCCGGTCGCCGAACTACTAGCTTTGCCGACCCTCTCAGCAACTTCCAGGCATCGCAAATAGCTACCGATTGGAAGTCGGTGGAAGGGGTGAAATTTCCTACTGGCCGCGCGTTGGTGCCCGAGAGACTACCACCAATTCGCGGCAGGAAACCCGCCACTTCAAACGATCAAACATCCTGGTAGACGCACAGATCGCACCGTACAAACCGTCTGCCAGGGTAGGTGGACATGTACGGCATGAACGCATTCCATCGAATCCGGTACCGATGAAACGGGTAGGTTATTGATTAAAAACGGGTAGACTGTTGCATAGAAGTTCGTTGTGGCCGGACACCACATCGCGGCTTCGTTCCCACCCACGAAATCCGAAGGGATGCAAACATGCTCGACTTGATGGACTGGTTCTGCGGCGCAGGTGGATCGAGCCAGGGCGCGCACTCCGTGCCCGGGGTGCGGGTCACTCGCGCGGCGAACCACTGGACACGGGCGATCGAGACTCATGCCGCGAACTTCCCCGACACCGATCACCACCTCGGCGATATTCGGGAGGCCCCGGTGGAGAAGTGGCCGACCGCCGATCTGTTCTGGGCGAGTCCGGAATGCCCGCAGTGGTCCTCGGCACGCGGCAAGACCCGCGACTTCCACAACACCATGCAGGGCGATCTGTTCGACACCCCACGCGACGAGGAGGCCGACCGGTCGCGGGCGTTGATGGAGGAAGTGCCGATGTATCTGCGCGGTGTGATCGAGCGCGGAGGCAAGGTCCGCGCCGGAGTGGTCGAAAACGTCGTCGAGGTCCGTGCTTGGGATCAGTGGGACCGCTGGCTGAACGAGATCCGCGCGTTGGGCTACCGCGTCCGCGTGATCGCACTCAACAGCATGCACGCGCAGTCGGTGCGGACTCCGGTCGCGCCGCAGTCCCGCGACCGGCTGTATGTCGCGTACTGGGATGTCGCGCTCAAGCGCGAGCCGGACTGGAACAAGTGGTTGCGCCCGATGGCGTACTGCTCGACGTGCGAGCAGTGGATCTCGGCAATTCAGGTGTTCAAGACTGAAGGTCAGGACATGGGCCGCTACCGCCAGCAGTACGTCTACCGCTGCCCGCGTGTGTCGTGCCGTAACTCGGTGGTGGAGCCGCCCGCGCTTCCGGCAGCCGCCGCGATCGACTGGACGCTGGAGGGGGAGCGGATCGGTGATCGGGCCCGACCGCTGGCGGAGAAGACGATGCAGCGGATCCGGGTCGGGTTGACCCGCTACGCGGCCCCGGTGCCGATGATGGTTCCCGCTGGCGGTACCTGGCGTGATCAGGCCGCGCCGGTCACGGTGCCGTTGTCGGCCCGCACCACCCGCGAGAACGACGGTCTGATGATCCCGCAGCCGTTCCTCGCGTTGCTGCGGTCGGACCGCCCACGCACGATCGGAGTTCACGAGCAGCTGGCGACGATCGTCGCCGACGGCTCGAACCACGCGCTGGTCGTGCCGATGGAGGGCCGCGAGGGCAAGGAGGCGCAACCGGCGACGGTGCCGCTGCGCACCCAGACCACCCGCGCGGAGACTGCCGTGGCGTTCCTGCCGTTTGTCGCCGAGCTGCGCGGCGGCGGCAGCGACGCCCGCCCGGTCAGCGACGCGCTGGCCACGGTCACCGCGAGCGGCAACCATCACGGCCTGGTCGTCCCGCACGGTGTGCAGCAGCAGGTCTGGGAGTCGATGCTGCTGCCCTACTACGGAAACGGCGCGGCGCGGCCGGTCGACCGGCCGATGGGCGCGCAGTCGACCCGTGATCGGTTCGCGCTGGTCGAGGCGATCCGTCAGCCCGCGATCGAGGATGTTCGGTTTCGCATGTTGCAGCCGCACGAGATCGGCCGCGCGATGGCCTTCACCACCGGTTACGCGGTGCTGGGCAACAAGCGCGAGCAGGTACGCCAGTACGGCAACGCCGTCACGCCGCCGGTCGCCGAGATCCTGATTTCGGCACTGGTCGAGGCGATCACGGGAGAGGAGATCGACCGCTGGACCGCGTGAGATGAGCTGAAGGGCGGCCGGTAAACCATGACCCATGGGTCACGGCCGGACATACCGGCCGCCCGAAGGCCCCACCCACGAAGGAAAGGGCACAGGCCAGAGTAACGCCGCCCCGGCCGGAGCAGGAAGGAGACACGGCTGCCATGAGCAGCTGGGTACGCTGCCGCGGCGCCGCAGGCTCGCACGGCGACAATGGGTACATGGGAACGTTGGTCACGCTCGCGGAATGGGCGGAGCGGCACGACTTGAGCCCGGTCAGCGTGCGCAATCACTGGGCCACTCGCGATGACTTCCCTGCACACAAGCAGTACCGACCACGCGTGGGTTCCGGCCGTCGTCACGAGGAGTACGACGCCGACGAGCTGGATGCCTGGCTGGATCAGTGGCAGACCGAGCACCGACCAGCCAAGTACGCCATGCCCACGGATCCCGACGAGTTCCGCACGCTAGGAGCGATAGCGCGCCTGCTCGGCGTGGACGGCAAGACCATCACCCAGTACCGGACGGTCCTGGATCAGCACGCCGATCATGAGGACCGCGGCAAACGCCGGATGTACCGAACACGCGATGTTGTGGACGTCTTGAACCGCCGGCGCGGCGTCGGCCGGGCGATGGACCCGAGCACAGATGGCCGGCGCCGTGCGGAGCCTTCAGCGACTGCGGGCCGAACCTTGCCAACGGGCGAGAGTTGATGCGTAAGCGTCGAATCCGGTAAAGCGCGAGCACCGACGCCCTGGTGCGGCGCTCGCACTTATGGATGCGCCGCTTGGTTGGCGCACCCCAAGTAGGTTGACGGCTTTAATTAGAGCCGGAATTCTACTGTTTGCCACCTAGGGCAGACACTGACGTGACTTTCGCATAGCCAAGAGCTGAGGCGCAGAGTTCGGCGAAGCCAAAGTACAGATGGCTCAATTGTGTCATGGAATGGAGGCAACATACCTTGTGAAACTTTTCTTTGGTGGGATCGTCTTCCAATTTCTCCAAAGCTTCGCGCCTATTTCCCCAATGCAGAGTCTCTCCGTAGTTATAGGTTTGTATTATATAGTCTGGATCTATTCCTTGGAGGCTGCGCGGAGTACTGTCCGGCGCGCCAGACATAAGGCGGTCACATATCAATGTCTCGATCATTTTTCCGGAAAGGGCTTCCCTTGCTTTCGACCACGCCTTGATCGTCGTGCGAGCCTTCTGCCTGGTTGCCTCAGTCTCAAGCCTGAGGATTGCATTCTTAATCGCTCGTCGGGCTGCGATGAAGCTGGCATTCTCTTTGTCATTATGGATTTGTCGAAAGGTCGCAGAGATCCCGGTGAACTCCTGGTGCGTAGGAAGCTCTGCTACTAGCGTCCATTCGCCATCTTTGCTGGTGATATTCATGCCGCCGGTGCTGTCATTTATCACAGTGTAACCTGCCAGATTCTGGCAGGTAGTAACGAAGCGAGCTACTACTCGCTTTTCAAGCTCGTCGAACGGAAGGGCGTCAAATTCTTCAGGATTCGGGAGCTTGAATGTGTACGTCAGCCTCTCCCAATGGTAGATAAATGCTGCCGGATTGGTTCCGAAACGCTGGAGTGGAGGCGGAAATGTGAGACTGACCGGCCTGATGGTATCCTCAAGTGGAGTGGACCTCACGTCTATCGTATTCGCGGTGAAGTTCTTCCGCACCTTCGTTATTTTGAACATGAATGTCATCGGCCCCCAGTCGATAGACTGGTATTTGTCCTCGGTCAAGATTCTCCATGGCCCATAGTTATCTGTATGTGCACGACTGAGCGTATTGGCCCTGCGGCGCTGGCTGCGACGTACTTTTTTCGACACGTATCACTCATCCCTCGATCGAGTGGAACCAAAGCTTGAATGATAGCTGGGACGGTGGTGTCCTCGTGGAGCATTGAAAAGTGTTAGTTGATACGGATGTCCCACTTACTGTCCACGAATAGCCACCCAGTGCGCGACGTTACCGAGGGTGTTCGCCGCGCTCAGAATCGCGACAACCTCAATGCTGGAACCTGCCGGTCTGGGGACCTGGGCAAGGGCATGCGCGACGGCCAGGAGGACCGCATGATCTCACCAACCCCACCACGACCCTCCGGCGCGTGGGTGTTCGCCTGTCAGGGGGTCCCAATCGAACGGGTCGAACGAGCATGATGCAGCCCCGCACGGCCGTGTTCGAAAGCGTCGGCCTGCTGTTGCGGTACTCCCATGGGTTGACCTGGAGGTGACTGGCCTTTGAAGTTGAGAGAGCGGCTGATCGGCTCCAGGCCGGGTCGGCAGCAAGCAACGTGTCAACGTATGGCTCAACGAACATTGCCCCAGGGGCGTGTCGTCGCGGACGAGTCCGGACGATAGAGGCCAACCTGGGGCATGTTCACTATAGCATCGCAGGTGTGTCAGCAACGTCTCCTTCACTCTTCAAGCCCGCGTGGGTCTCCTCTGAACGGTTTGCAGATTTTTTGGAAGCCGCAGATGAAGATATGGATGGAGCAAGAGCGCTATACGAGTGGAATGCAAGTATATCGTCGGCGTTATTTGAAGTAATTCATCACGTAGAGGTTTTGATTCGAAATGCGATCATCGAAAGTCTTAACGCGGTACCGTTGAGTGATGTTGAAGTTCCCGGTACCCCCTGGGTTCAACAAGCGGCTTTGATTGAAGAGGTAAAGGGGCGTCTGAAGAAGTCCAGAAAAGAATTGTCCGTACATCGGATAGTGGCGGGCGTGACTTTCGGATTCTGGGCTACGATGTTCGACACCGAGTTCGAATCTCTTTGGCGTTCCTCATTAAGGATGGCGTTCAAGAATTCTCCCGGTGACAGGAAGTCCGTAGGCGGTGTCATGCAGAATGTGAACGTTTTAAGAAACTTGATTGCGCACCATGGAAGCCTATTGAAGCTTGATCCGGAAATCGAGTTTGAGAAATTGGCACAATTGGCAGGCTGGGTCGACCCGGAAGCTGAAATTTGGATCCGAGGATTAGAGCGCGTATCGGCCATCGCTAAGCGCCGACCACTGCCGCCCAAGCGTAATGTCGTGATTGTAGCGGCGGATAAAGCGTGGCCCCTCTATGAAAAGGTGAATGCATACATCTGCCCGCATGAACGCACCTTTCAATCTATTGAGTACTTAGGGTTCTATGCGGACTATGAGGTCAAACCGGTATTTGCGAAGGTTGTCCGACGCCTTCCTATCGTGACATTCAGTAAGGCAGAAAGTAAGATTCTCGCGCAGTCTTTACATGCTGACGACAAGGAGCTTGCAACCATAATCGGTACTTCGTTGAAAAGTGGTTGGTCGCCTGGCACATATCAGGTGTTTGTGCTGAGTTCGCAAAGAGATGGCGCTTCGAAAGTGCTGACCCAGCCGATTGTTCATCAAAAGAGGGGGAGAGGCAGTGCTTTCGTTCAGAACAAGCGATATTTCAGCCTGGGCTCTCTGCTAAGTGCCACGAATACGGACCATCTGTAGATCGCAAGGGCAGTTGTTGACGAGTCCGATCCGCCTGAGTCGAATCGCAGATTCTTCTCCCGGCACAAGAGTTCTCCCTAGTCCAGCGCAGCGCGGACGCTGTCCCATCGCGACTTCGCACGGTGGGCATACCGCATAGTGGTGGTGACCGTGGCGTGTCCAAGTAAGCGCGACACGTCTTCGATCGGGATGCCGCGTTCGAGTAGTCGACTGGCGTAGGTATGGCGGAGGTCGTGCAGCCGGACATGTCCGATCTGGTGACGGGTCCGCGCCTTGCCGACGTACGCGATCCGCACCGACGCCTCGAAGCGGTCGCGTAGGTTGCTCGAATCAAATGGCCGACCTTGCGTGTGCGCGAGGACGAGACCTGAATGCACCCGTGCATTCCGCGGGTACTTCACGGGAGCCGGAGCAGGGCTACCCATGCCGACACGATCGAGGCGAGACTTCAATAGCTTTGTTAGCTTGTCACCAATCGGGATAGTTCGACGTTCGTAGTCCTTCGGTGGATTCATCTCGTGCTCTACCGGGTCGTACGCCCACTCCACGACGATCTCGCGACGCTTGAGGTTAACGCTCTCCCAATGAAGGCCCATCGCTTCACCTAGACGGACGCCGGTGCCGAGCAGTAGCTCGACCACAACGAGGTCGAACGGATCGAGGGAAGCCTCGATGGCTGCTATCTCGTCATCGTCGAGGTAGCGCTCGGGCATCGGTCCTGGCTTCGGGAGGGTGATGCCTTTGCACGGGTTCACGTCTATGCGGCGTGCAAGGTGAGCAGCCTTCATGGATGAACTCAGAAGGTAGTAGCACTTGGCGACCGTGGAGGGCGCCATGCCGCTGTTGGAGAGGTCGGTCACCCACTTCTGTACGTCGTCGGTCGTGATCGAGCGCAGCGGTTCCTTCTGCCACCGCGGGCGGACGTGATCGCGCAGCCGGGCTACGTCGGAACGGTTTGTGCTCTTTCTCACAATCCGTGCGGCCGTCCATGTCGGCTCCCACTCGCCCCATGTCATCTTGTCGGCTCCGTCGGGAGTGGGGGAGCGGCGCTCGGCGACTTCCTTGTTTCCGGCCTGCCGCTCGGCCTCCGCCTTCCGTGTGAAGGTGCCGGCGCTCCGCTTCTTCCCGTTTGCGTCCCTGTAGACGCCCCTGTACTTGCCGCTGGGGAGCTTCTCCGCCCACGCCATCGACTGGTCCACCCTTCAATCGGTTCGTGCCCCACAGCCGCTGTCAGCTATGCTGTCCAGCCGAGCCCCTTTAGCTCAGTTGGTAGAGCTGGTGACTTTTAATCACTAGGTCGTAGGTTCGAGTCCTACAGGGGGCACCATCACGACGGCGGGGCGTGGGGATCTGAGAGCCCCACGTTTGCCCCACGATTCTAGCGTTTCCGCTGGTAGAAGCGCCCCAACCTGTGGATTAAAAGTCCGTAGCTCTACCAACTGAGCTATAGGGGCGCGGAGCAACAGTGTAGTGCGGGCAGGGGCGTATGCCCCAATCGGGGGAGTTCGTGTCGGCGGGCGGGCTGGATGGGTGGGGCGGCGTGGCGGACCCGCTGGGGCGGGCGGACGCGGGGGGATGGGTAACGCGGCGTGCGCGGTGGGCGATGCAGGCGGTAAACACTTGGCACCCAGCTTTGTTCATCTTAGCTGGATCTGGATATCATTCAAACATGTTGGCTGGCAATCTCTTTGGATTTGCAGGGGTGAACGGCTGTGGCCGGGGAAGGCGTGGAGGACGGGTTGGCGGGCGAAACGTGGGCGGCGGCCGGTCGTCCGGGTTGTCGGTCGGCGCGCGTGAACAACCTTGAACCGCTGGTGAATTCGCGCACCACCCGGATGGGCGGTTCGGGTTGCCGAACATTTGCCGTAACAGAAAACCGAATCGGATGGCTACCTGACTCCTCGGTTTGCCGCGTGTCGGATCGGGATTCCGGGTACGGTGACGCCTTGGTGAATTCCGAAAGAATCGTCGACTCGGTCGGCGTCACGGAATTCGGATTGTCGTTGCTGTGTCCGAAGGTGCCGCGGTCGGCCCGGCCGGCCAGGGCTCGACGGAACTCGATGCCGCAGGAGGAGGCACGTTCGAAACGAAGAAATGCCCGGATGCGCACCCCCTGCGGCGCACCCGGGCAGGCAAACTATACCAGCTGGTGTGTTTCAGGTTTTTAGGGCGTTTTCGTACCGAAAGTCTGCAATCGGTCGAAAACCGGGTTCCACGTATTGATAAAACTCATGAATTCGCGCCGAGGGTCCGTTCCTTCGGGGGTGGCTGATTGGCGGCGAGTAAGGCTTCGGAGGCGTTTCGAGCATGGCACGGCAGCAAGAGCGGGCGCGCCGGACACGGGCGGCGATTATCAGGTCCGCCGCCGTTGAGTTCGGGAAGAGCGGCTATGCCGCTGCATCGCTCAACCGCATATTGGAAGGATCGCGTGCCACCAAGGGCGCCATGTACTTCCATTTCGATTCGAAGGAAGACCTGGCACGCGCGGTGCTGGAGACCGCGGTGGAACGCTACCGCGCCTCCGCCGAGCGCTGGCTGGCGCGAACCGATCTCAGCCCGCTGGACATCCTGCACGGGGTGGTCGACGAGATCGCGCTGCGACTCGAGCACGACATCATCGTGCAGGCCGAGTACCGCCTGATCATCGAACCGGACTTCTATCGGGACGTGCAGGCCGGTGGCGGCCGCATCCTGGGCCGCACCACCAGGGTGCTCACCGTCCGCGCCATCGACCACGGGCAGCTGCGCGCGGACGCCGATCCCGACCGGTTCACCCGCACGCTCGCCGCGGCGCTGGCCGGTCAGCGGTACATGGTGGATCTGCTCGGCGGGCAGGTCGATCTGCGGGCGCGGTTCGAGGAGGCGCTCGAGGTCGTGATGGAGGCGATGGCCACCCCGGAATGGCTGGAGAAGTTCCGCAGCGACGGGTGGCGTGCCCACGCGCGCTTGGAAGAGCTCGGTTTGAGCCTCTGACCAGCCGGTTTGGGATTCGAGTCCGGTCTGTCATAAGCTATCCCAGCTCCCAACGGACAGCCGTTGAAAGCCGGTCCGGAGAAATCCGGGACGAGCCCCCTTCGTCTAGCGGCCTAGGACGCCGCCCTTTCAAGGCGGTAGCGCGGGTTCGAATCCCGTAGGGGGTACGATCCATGGATCGTTGGTAGCAGAGCATGGCCCTGTGGCGCAGTTGGTTAGCGCGCCGCCCTGTCACGGCGGAGGTCGCGGGTTCGAGTCCCGTCAGGGTCGCAAGCAAGCGCCGGAGATATCCGGCGTTTCGCGTATGGCATTCACTTCGGGTGCCTGCGGCCAGGTAGCTCAGTTGGTACGAGCGTCCGCCTGAAAAGCGGAAGGTCGCCGGTTCGATCCCGGCCCTGGCCACCAAATCCCTCCGACATATCACCTAGTCGGGGGGATTTTTCGCGTCTATACCC
>NZ_JBEXME010000012.1:0-211703 GCF_040610355.1 Nocardia sp. NPDC004168
ATCGGTGCGGAGGTGCGGGACGGTGACATCCTGGTCGGCAAGGTCACTCCGAAGGGTGAGACCGAGCTGACGCCGGAGGAGCGGTTGCTGCGGGCGATCTTCGGTGAGAAGGCGCGTGAGGTGCGTGACACCTCGTTGAAGGTGCCCCACGGTGAGTCCGGGAAGGTGATCGGTATCCGGGTGTTCTCCCGGGAGGACGACGACGATCTGCCGCCGGGTGTCAACGAGCTGGTGCGGGTGTATGTGGCGCAGAAGCGCAAGATCCAGGACGGTGACAAGCTCGCGGGCCGTCACGGCAACAAGGGTGTCATCGGCAAGATCCTGCCGACCGAGGACATGCCGTTCCTGCCGGACGGTACCCCGGTCGACATCATCCTCAACACCCACGGTGTGCCGCGTCGTATGAACATCGGCCAGATCCTGGAAACCCATCTGGGCTGGATCGGCAAAACGGGCTGGAACATTCAGCTCGCAGACGGGGTTCGTCCCGACTGGGCGAAACGATTGCCCGACGAATTGTTGTCGGCGGCCCCGGATACGAATCTCGCGACACCGGTTTTCGACGGCGCCCGCGAGGAAGAACTCGCCGGATTGCTGTCCTCGACGCTGCCCAACCGCGACGGCGAGGTCATGGTCGGGGCGGACGGTAAGGCGACGTTGTTCGACGGTCGTTCGGGTGAGCCGTTCCCGTACCCGGTGGCGGTCGGCTACATGTACATCCTGAAGCTGCACCACCTGGTCGACGACAAGATCCACGCGCGTTCGACCGGCCCGTACTCGATGATCACCCAGCAGCCGCTGGGTGGTAAGGCGCAGTTCGGTGGTCAGCGTTTCGGTGAGATGGAGTGCTGGGCCATGCAGGCCTACGGTGCGGCGTACACGCTGCAGGAACTGCTGACCATCAAGTCCGACGACGTGGTCGGTCGCGTGAAGGTCTACGAAGCGATCGTCAAGGGCGAGAACATCCCGGAGCCGGGCATTCCGGAATCGTTCAAGGTCCTGCTCAAGGAACTCCAGTCGCTGTGCCTCAACGTCGAAGTGCTGTCGGCGGGCTCGGCCATCGAATTCCAGCACGCCGACGACGAGGTGGATCGCACCGCCGCCAATTTGGGAATCAAGCTGTCCGGCAATGAGTCCGCCTCGGTCAACGACCTCTCGAGCTGATCCTGCCGCACATTGATCGGCGCGCCGCGCACGAAGCTGTCGCAATGGCCCGTGCGCGGTGCGCCGGTACCGTCAGGACGCTCTTGCCTGGTTGGACGGCGGCTTGACCACGCCGACGAGCGATCCCGCGTTCATGGAATAGCTGTTGGATTTCAATTGATCACTGGAATTGCCCTCGATGGTGGTGATCCGGCCGGTCCTGGGATCCACGGACTCCACGATTCCGACATGGTCGGGGGTTCCGTCGCCCTCCCAGTCGAAGATGATCATGTCCCCCTTTTGCGCGCTCGAGATATTCGCCGCCAAGCCCATGTGTTTGGCGTCGTTCCAGACGGCGGGCACGTAGTTGGGGTTGGTCCAATGGACGTTGTAACCGGCCTGATCCCACGTCCAAGTGGAGAAAGCCGCGCACCATGCGTCATTGATGTTGTACGGGGCCTTGTAAAGCTTGCCGTCCGGGCCGCGGAACATCGGGACGTTGTTGCCGCCGATCTCGGCGACACCGAGCGCCAGTTGCTCCCGCGCCTTCGCGATGATGTCGTCCGGGGTTCCGGTTCCACGGGTCCAGGTGGCATTGCTGGCGGTCGGCGCCCACGGAGCAAGTGACCCGGCATCCGGCGCATTGCCGTAAGGGTTGCGCGGAAGGTCCGGGATCATCTGATAGATGTTGCCCGCGTCCCGTCGCATGCCGCTGTCCGCGTCCTCGATCGTGTCGTGCACACGGTCCACGCCCTCCAAGATCAGCTGTAGCAGCCGGTTCTCCTCGGCGGGGGTCAGGTGCAAGTTGCCATCGGGCAGCCGGGTCAGCTGGTGCTCTCCGGGCTTGCGGCTCAGCTCGGTCACGAGCCCGTTCACGATCTCCTTGACATCCTGGAACGCCTTGTTCGAGGTGTCGAAGCTCGCGATGGCGCGTTCGTTCACGCCGTCGTTCTGCGCTTGCAGTTGTGACGTCTTGTCCACGAACGCACCGCGCTGCTTGTCGTAGCCGTCGACCAGCACCGACGATCCGGGTTCGAGCGTCTGGGCGCCATCCTTGGTGAGCTTTTTGCCGTCCGCGCTCAGCAGCTTCTTGTCCCCCAGCCAAGCGATCATGTCCGGCTGCCCGCCATCCCAGCCGGACGCGAACAGCATGACCGCGTTCTGCATGTACACATTCGCCACGTCGACCACCGCGTTGAGACCGCCACTGGCGTAGTCGGGATGCGGAAGGTCGGGGAGGTCTATGTCGGCAAGGGTCGTCATGCACGCCCTCCACTCCGCGCGATCTCCACGGCCCGTCCCCGCGGGACAACAAACAGCATCCGTAACCTCTCTCGGCGAGAGTCTCCTGGCACATGCGGCGCACGTGCGTTACCGCAAGTATCGGGCATTCCCGACATTGGAAATTGCCGACACGTCCGTCCGAACCCTGGGTGAGCTGCCCCGACGAATCGCACGAGTCGTGCGCTGTGGGGTGGACTGCGTTGCCTGGGAAAGCCTCAGAGGGTCAGACGCACCATATCCGCCGTGCGCGCCAAACCGGGGAACGCCTGGGGGGTCGAGCGCGGATGCAGCGCATGCACCGCGAGCCGGAACATCACCGCGCGCAACAACATCTGCGGCCACTCCGGCAAGTCCGACCAACGATCGAGTAAGCCGTCGTCCGCGCCGCCCCAGGAGAGTGCGTCCACCACGACCACCGCCGCTGCCCAGGGCACCGGCCGCCAGTACGGGGTGAGGTCGGTGAGCCCGGGGGTCTGCGCGCCCGCGAACAACACGGTGCCGAACAGGTCGCCGTGCACCAGCTGCGGAGGCGACTGCACCGGCTTGCGGAGGGTGGCCAGTTGGCCGATCAGTTCGATGCTGCGCCGCCCGTCCGGGGAGGTCGACAGCGACGCGCCGCCCGCGCGCAGACTGCGCAGCGGCACCGGCTCCCAGGCGGCGCGATCGGCCGCGACGAACACGTCGATGTCCACCCACGGCACCACCGGCGGCTGAGCGAGGAAGCGCGGACGCTCCAGCTTCTCTGTCGCCTTGTGCAGGCGCAGCGACACCGAGACCACCTCGTCGTGTCGCGGTTCGGGCATGCCCTCCAGATAGGTGTCCGCGCGCCAGCCGGACACCACATAGCGACCGTCGGTCGCCCGCACCGGACGGGCCAGCCGCAGGCCGTCCACCTTCAACGCCTCACGGACCTTCGCCGACCACGCCGCACGCGCGTGATCGGTGACCGGACTGAGCACCACGTCGCCCAAGCGCCAGCCGCCTTCCCAGTCGCCGAGCGAAACCGGGGTCACTTCGCGCAGACCGAACGTGGCACGCACATGCTCGGGAGGTTCCACAGAAGTCACGGCCGTACGCTACGCTGCGTCGATTTCGGCGCGCCTCCGGCGCGCCGTGACTCAGTACACCGGCAGCGACTTGTCCACCTGGTTGGCCCAGGCGATCACGCCGCCTTGCAGATGGGTGGCGTCGGAGAAGCCCGCGCGCTTGAGCGCGGCCAGGGCCTCGGCGGAGCGCACTCCGGTCTTGCAGTGCAGCACGATCGGACGGTTCTGGGGCAGTTCGGACAGCGCCTCACCGGACAGGATGCGGTCCTTCGGGATGAGCTTCGCGCCCTCGATGTGCACGATGTCCCACTCGACCGGCTCGCGCACGTCGATCAGCTCGATGTCCTTGCCCGACGCCAGCAGCTCCTCTAGCTCGCGCGCGGTGATGGTGGACCCGGCCGCGGCCGCCTGGCCCTCCTCGGACACAACGCCGCAGAACGCCTCGTAGTCGATCAGCTCGGTGATCGGCTGACGCTCCGGGTCGCGGCGCAGCTTGATGGTCCGGTAGTTCATGTCCAGTGCGTCGTACACCATCAGACGGCCGAGCAGCGGCTCACCGATGCCGGTGATCAGCTTGATCGCCTCGGTGACCATCACCGAACCGATGGACGCGCACAGCACGCCGAGCACGCCGCCCTCGGCGCAGGAGGGAACCATGCCGGGCGGCGGGGCCTCCGGGTACAGGTCGCGGTAGTTGATGCCGCGCCCGTCCGGGGCGTCCTCCCAGAACACCGAGACCTGGCCCTCGAAGCGGTAGATCGAGCCCCACACGTACGGCTTGGCCGCCAGCACCGCGGCGTCGTTGACCAGGTATCGGGTGGCGAAGTTGTCGGTGCCGTCGACGATCAGGTCGTACTCGCGGAACAGTTCCACCGCGTTCTCCGGTTCCAGCCGGATCTTGTGCAACCGCACATCGATGCCGGAGTTGATCTCCAGGATCGAGTCGCGCGCGCTGTCGGCCTTCGGGCGGCCGATGTCGGATTCGCCGTGGATGACCTGACGCTGCAGGTTCGAGGCGTCGACCTCGTCGAACTCGACGATGCCGAGCGTGCCCACGCCCGCGGCGGCCAAGTACAACAGGGCGGGCGATCCGAGGCCACCCGCGCCGATCACCAGCACTTTGGCATTCTTCAGACGTTTCTGCCCGTCCACGCCGAGATCGGGGATGATCAGGTGTCGGCTGTAGCGGGCTACCTCATCCCTGGTCAGCTCCGCGGCCGGCTCGACAAGTGGCGGCAGGGACTTCGGTGATGACACGTCCAGGACTCCTCGAATCGCTTGGCCGATCGCTGCGGCGGTATGACGCCCTCGGCGGGTTGGTTCAACAGTGCAACACCGACGACCGGGCCGTTCTTCCCGCCCATCGTTCCGTATACCCGCCGCACCGCGACAACCACCCCTTCGGCGCAATCACTATCCCCGGGGGTAGGGCCAGGGGTTGAAGCGGCAGCGTTTGCCGTCCATCGGGACCACGCCGTGCGGATCGAGGGCGGCGATGTCGTCGTTGCGGGTGCCGAAGGTCTGCTGCATCATCACCGGCGCCAGCCCGCCGTCGGTGTCGCACGCCTGATGCTGGTGGTAGCCGATGGCGTGGCCGACCTCGTGGTTGATCTGGTACTGCCGATAGGACCCGATATCGCCTTCGAACGCGAGCGCGCCGCGCACCCACCTGACCTCCGACAGCACGACGCGGCGATCGTCGGCGTTGTAGCAGGAGGTATCGATCGGGATGTCGTAACCGCATTCCTTGCGGCTGGATCCCCGTGAGGTGAGCGAGACGCGGAAGTCCACCTCGCCCTGGTCGACCCGGCGGAACGCGAACTTGGGGTCGTGCGTCCAGCTCTTCGGGTTGGCCAGCGTGGAATCGATCATCTTGGCGACGGCCTCGTCCCCGCCCAGGCCGGAAGTGTCCACGCCGTTCTCGATTTCCACGGTGTAGCGGAAGGCGGTCGCGGTGCCGGTGCCGATCTGGGCGGTCGTGCCGGGCACTACATGCCAGACGCCCGCACCGGACTCGGCGAAGGCGCCGCCTTCGGGAAGAGCCCCGGTCGGCAGGTCGGTGGGAAACTGCCCGTCACCCGGCGGAGCGCCGATGATGCCCGCGGTCGCGGTGGCCGGACTGAGTCGACCGAGCCCAGGATCCGAGCCCGCGGCGTTGATGTCGTCGGTGGCGCGGATCGCGTCGACCACCACCAGAACGGTGATCACGACCAGCACCGGCAACGCGTACGCCCGCCAGCCGTAGGTCGAGACGAATCTGCCCAGTGCGCTCTGCTTCTTGGCATCCCGCTCGGGACGCGACCTCGTCCTGCCCTCGTCGGGAGCGGTGGGATCCCAGCGGGCGCGCAGCGGTTGGTGGGATCGCTCGGCCTTGTGCGAGTACAGACCGAGCGGATCGTAGACCTCGGCGCCATCGTGTTCGAGCTGCGCCAAGGCTGAATCCGGCTGGGGCGCAGGAGGTTCAGGCGGTTTGCCGCGCACGCGTTTACTTGTCTCCCGGCCGGGCGACCCGCCGCCCGCCCCGGACCGCTTGGCTGCGCCGGTCCGAGCCGCCTCACCGGATCGCGCCACTGGCCAGGTTCTCGCCACGCCGTCCGACCCTACGGAACCGGGCGCGCCGGAGCCAGCCGGGCGACGCGCACCGCGCCGCCCGCCGGGGGGTCTTTCCGGTCGGTCGGTCACGTTCACCAGCGTCTCACAGCGGCGAATCCCCACCTGCGGGCATACCAGCGGGCCCGTCGGTGCGACAATGTGTCTCCGGGTGGCACCAGTTGCCCGGCCCCGATCCGCGGGCGGGCGACAACCGGGTATCGTTCTTGAGATAACCCGGTGCACACCCCTTTGCCGGGGAATCGACTGGGAGAGCCGAAATGACTGACCTCGTGGACCGGATGACGTCCCGTAGATCGTCGTCCGAGCCCGCCAAACGCGGTACCCGGCTTCCGCGCGACGAGCGACGTCTACAGCTACTCGCGGCGGCAAGCGAAGTCTTCGTGCAGCGCGGTTATCACGCCGCCGGCATGGACGAGATCTCGCAGTGCGCCGGAGTGAGCAAGCCGGTGCTGTATCAGCACTTCACCAGCAAGCTCGAGCTGTATCTCGCGGTGCTGCAGAACTACGTCGACATGCTGGTGTCCAGCGTGCGCCAGGCGCTGCGCTCCACCACCGACAACAAGCAGCGCGTGCGCGCGGCGGTGCAGGCGTACTTCGATTTCGTGGACAACGAGATGCAAGGCTTCCGCCTGGTCTTCGAGTCCGACCTGACCAGCGAGCCGCAGGTGCAGCGCCGCGTCGAGCAGGCCACCGAGGCCTGTGTGGACGCGGTCTTCGACCTCGTCGCGCACGACTCGGGCCTCGATCCCTACCGGGCCCGCATCCTGGCCGTTGGCCTGGTCGGCGCGAGCCAGTTCACCGCACGGTACTGGCTGGAGGCCGATCGGCCGATCCCGAAGGAGGAGGCGGTCGACACCACCGTCTCGCTCGCCTGGGGCGGCCTGAAGCACGTGCCGCTGCACCCGATCGACTGAGCGCGGTCACGACGACGAGCGAGCCCCTGCCCCCGACCGATCGGGGGCAGGGGCTCGCTGCGTTTCGGCGGGAAGCCGGGAGTCAGACGGCGGCGAAACCGACGCGGCCGCCGGTGGTCGAGCCGATCTCGACGTAGGCGACCTTCGAAGCCTGGATCAGGAACTTGCGGCCCTTCTCGTCGGTGAGCGTCAGGACGCCATCGTCGCCGCCGAGCGCACCGGACACCAGCGCCTCGACCTCTTCCTGGGTCTGCGCGCTGCTGATCACCAGCTCGCGCGGGCTATCCGAAATACCGATCTTGACCTCCACGGCCAACCTCCGAACCTGAGAGTCCTGTGCTGTCGGTTCCAAGGCTAGTGCGGGCCGCCGGGGGCGCTCACTTGGGCTCGACGAGCTGGATCTCCAGTTCGATCTTGACCGTGTCGCTCAGCATGCCGGGCAGAGCTCCACCGACGCCGAAGTCGGTGCGCTTGATGGTGCCGGTGGCGGAGAAACCCGCGTGCCGGTCGCCGGTGGGACCGAAGTCCTGCACACCGCCCCACTCGACCTCCAGCGTGACCGGCTTGGTGATCGCGCCGAGCGTGGCCTGCCCCTCGACCTCGAAGGTCTCGGCGACGACCACGGGATGGTCGGCGCGGAAGGTCAGCGTGGGGCGATTGGCGACGTCGAGGAAATCGGCGGTGCGGATGTGCGCGTCCCGATCGGCGTTTCCGGTGTCGAAGGAGTCGAGGTAGATCGTCGCGCCGACGGTGGCCGCGCCCGATTCGTCGACCACGAATTCGGTCTCGAACCGGTTGAATCCGCCACGGACCTTGGAGATGCCGAGATGGCGAATGGTGAAGGCGACCGAGGAGTGCGCGGCGTCGAGTGCCCACGAACCGGTTTTCAGCGTGGTGGATTCCGAGGTAGATGTCATGCTTCCGACAATGACCGGACCGCGGTCCGGTAGCCAGACCGCCGTTATCCTGGACCTGACAGGGCGCGGATAACCGTCCTCGGACCGGGCACGATGGGATCTATGGCAAGCAACGGATTCGCGGAGTTCCTCATCGCCCGGCGCGCCGAACTGCGGCCGTCGGATGTCGGCTTGCCCGAGGGCGGCCGGCGCCGGACACCCGGGCTACGTCGCGAGGAGGTCGCGGTGCGCGCGGGCGTCAGCGCCGACTACCTGGCCCGGCTGGAGCAGGGCCGCGACACCAATCCGTCGCTCGCGGTGATCGACGCGCTGGCCGACGCGCTGCTGCTGCGCGGCGACGACCGCCAGTACTTCGGCATGCTCGCGATGACCTCCGGCAACGAAACCCGTTGCCCCGGGAGCGAATCCGCCGCGGAGCAAGTGGCCCCGACGATCGAGACGATCCTGCACGCGTTGCAGCCGACACCGGCCTTCGTGGTCGGCCGCAGACTGAACGTGCTGGGCTGGAACCAGGCGTGGGCCGATTTCGTCGCCCCGCTGGGCCTGCTGGACGGACCGGATCAGCCCAATCTCGCCTGGTACACCTTCGTGCATCCCGCCGCGCGGCGCGTCCTGCGCAACTGGGAGGAAGCCGCCGACACCTTCACCGCCGCCCTCTGCCGCGCCAAACTCCATTGGCCCGGCGATGCGGCGCTGCTCGAGACGATCGAGGCGCTGCGCGGACTCCCCGATTTCGCCGGCCGCTGGAAGCCGCATCGCGTCGGCGCGCCCGGCTCCGGCACGCTGCACCTCGACCATCCCGTACACGGCATGGTCGAGGTCCCGTTCGAGATGTTGGAAGCCGACCGCAGGGACCAGAGCGTCGTGGTCTGGCTGATCGACCGGGCGAGCATCCACGCGCCCGGTTTGCGGCTGGTGCCCAACCGCGCGGCGAACGAATAGCTCAGATGCCGAGAACCGCCATGCGTTCGGCGTGGCTGTCCTGCATCCGCTCGAACAACGCGGCGATGCCGTTGAGATCGCCGGTGGCGGTGAGCACCAGATCCGTCAGCTCGTCGCGCTGCGCCATGACGAACTGCGCCTGTGTGATCGCCTCACCGAGCAGCCGCCTGCCCCACAGCGTGAGCCGGTCGCGCTCGGAGCGGCTCTCGGTGACCGCCCGGCGTACCTCCTCTACGACGAACTCGGAATGCCTGGTCTCGGCGAGCACATCGCGGACCACCGCGGCGACGTCGGGGGTCAGCGCGCCCGCGATCTCGGTGTAGAAGTCCGCGGCGATGCCGTCACCGACGTAGAACTTCACCATCGACTCGAGCCACGTCGACGGGTCGGTGGACGCGTGGTAGTCGTCCAGCGCGCGCACGAACGGCGCCATCGCGTCGAAGACGCCTGCGCCGCGCGCGGCCAGCGCGGACTCCAGCGTCTTGAAATGCTCCATCTCGGCCGCGGCCATCTTCGCGACCGCCACCTTGCCCCGCAGCGACGGCGACAGCTTGGCCTCCTCGGTCAGCCGGTAGAAGGCGGATATCTCGCCGTAGGCGAGCACCGCGAACAGGTCGGTCACGCCGGGATGGCTCGCGGGGATGGAAAGGCTTGCTGGGTCGGTCGACGAAACACCTAACGCGGCAGGTGACTGTGCTCCCATGCGCCCCAGCGTAATACTCACCGCGACTCAGGAGGTCTCGGCAAGGAACTTCTCGAGGTAACTCCATGTCGTGTCACGTGCGGTCGGCGCGGCCAGGATGCCGAGGTGGCTGCCGGGCGCGGTCTCGTAACGGACCATGGCCGCTCCCGTGAGCAGGCGCACACCCCCCTCGACGGCGGGAGCCGGGGTGATCACGTCGGACGGCCCACCGACGAGCAGCACCGGCGCGGTCACGTTCGCCAACTCGATCCGGCGCTCGCCGAGCCGCACGACACCGCGACCGATGTCGTTGTTCAGGATGAACCGGCCCCACAGCTGACCGTAGAAACGACCCGGATATCCGGGCATCTCGGCCATGAACCGATCGATCGACTCCATCTTCGCCAGCGCCTCGGTCCGCGCGATATTGCTCGCGACGAACCATGGCCGGGTCAGCTCACGATCCCAGGCGGTGACCTTGTAGCCGATTCGAGTCAGTGTCGCAGGAACGCCACCGGCCGCGCGGATGACGGTCGAGGTGCCGCGGCCACCGGTGAGTTTCGCGACCGCGCGCAGCTGCGGCACGCCGGTCATCCGGTCGTAGTCCAGCGGCGAGCCGACGGCCGTGACGGACCGGATGGGCAGTTCGGCGTGCGCCGCGGCGGTCAGCAATGCCAGCGTGCCGCCGAGCGACCAGCCAACCAGATCCACCGCGCGCCCGTCGCCGTCGGCGCTGGTGCGCAGCACCGCCTCGGGCAGGATGTCGTCGATCCAGTCCTCGAAGCCCATGCGCCGGTCGGCGAAGGTGATCTCGCCGTAGTCGACGACGTAGGGGCTGCGGCCGATCTCCAGCAGGAAGCGCGCCAGGCTCTGGCCGGGCCGCAGATCGAAACAGGTGGCGGGCGCGGCGAGCGGCGGGACCAGCAGGACGGCCGAATCCGCTTCCGCCGCATCCCCTTCCGCGCGCTCGAACCGCCGCAGTTGCCGGTGCGGCTGGTCCCACAGGATCGTCGCGGAGGTCGGGTCCGGCGCCTCGATGCCGGAGCCGAAGGTCAGCGCCCAGGCGTTGCGCGCGGCGATGGTGACAGTGTCGGCAAGGCTCACAGCGAAGAGAGTCTCACATGTCGGTACCGCCGGTAACAGGCAACTGCCCGCCGCGCTACCGCGGCCCCATGCCGACGGGGTTGAGCGGCGGAACCACCGACTCCTGCACGCTGCGCACCAGCGGCGCGAGCGAGGTGGCCAGCTCCGTGATCGCGTCGGCCGACAACACCGCGAGCGCACCGGTCCACGCCGCTTCGTCGGTCTCGGCCTCTACCGCGGCCAGCAGTTCCGCGCCGCTGCCGGTGAGAGTCGGAGTGACCGGCTCCCCCGCGACCAGCCCACGGGCCCGCAGCTCGTCGAAAGCGTCCGCCCATTCCGCTTCCGACACCCCGCGCGCGGGCCGCATCACCGATTCGGGCGCCTTGCCCGCGGCCACCTGCGCGACCAGCGCATGGCGTCCGCTGAGACCGTGCGTGACCAGGGCCGCGACATGGCCGTCGCCGCGATGCTCACGCAGGGAGGTGGCCAGCTGCCACAGCGCGGCCACCGGGTCGGCGGGCAGCGGCAAGGCCGCGTTCGCGGCGAACAGCGCCCGCCCCGTCGGATCGGCGGCACGCTGCACCGGCGCCAGCAGCTCGACCGCGCGAGCCGACACCGCGTCACCCGCGCCGACGCCGCGCAGCAGACCGGTGGCCAGCTCGAGCCGAGCGGCCAGGCAGCGTTGCGGCGTCGCCCGCTCCCACGCCTCCGGCAGCGCGCGACGCACCATGCCGGGGTGGAATCCGGCGAAAGCCGCCTGCACGGTAGCGGGCGTCACCGCGCCCAGCGGCGCCGCGCGGAAAGCGAAGTAGGTCTGCCAGTAGCCGCGCAATCCGACCCCGACGCCCGCCTCCTTGACGCCGGTTCCGAAATAGACGACATCGTGTAGCGGTTCGAGCGTCGCCCAGATTTGCCGCGCCGGATGAATTCCCATGTGGCGCAGCGTACGTGGGCGCCCTGCACGGCGAAAGCGCGCTGCGGGTCCGCAGCATTTTCGATAGCGCGCCGTGGTGGCAATTCGAACGCGGCACAATATCACGCTACAATCGCGGCGGACAACGGAAAGTTTCGCTCGACAGAGTCGCCGGACGTCGCGCTCACGCACACCGCGGGGACGCCGCTGCGACTGCCGACCGGTTTCGAGTGCGAAGTTTTCGTTGGACAGGAAAATGTGCGCGCACCAATCCGCGTCACCAGTGCGCCGCGCCGATGTTTTGCGAGGTAGCCGCCGCTTTTGTGGCAGGCGCCCGGCATCCGGAGCGTGGCCGGGTGAAGTATCGCCTGCGGAGTCGTGGTCGTCGTGGACCGCCCGGTCCGCCCCACCTCGTGCGCGCGGGACGTGATTACGAGGAAGGCACGAACCCTGAGCAAGATCACAGTCGATCAGGAACCAGGTCTGGCGGAGACCCTGTTGACGGCCGAACTGGACGCAACGCATACCGCCCCGACTTTCGCCGAATTGGGCGTGCGCGCGGAAATCGTCCGCGCACTCGGCGAGATCGGAATCGAACGTACTTTCGCCATTCAAGAACTGACCCTTCCGCTGGCGCTCGCGGGAGAAGATCTCATCGGTCAGGCACGCACCGGCATGGGTAAAACCTTCGGATTCGGCGTGCCGCTGCTGCACCGGATCGCCACCGCGGAATCCGGCACGACGCCGCTGGACGGCACGCCGCGCGCGCTGGTCATCGTGCCGACGCGCGAGCTGTGCATCCAGGTCACCCAGGACCTGGAGAACGCGAGCAAGTACCTGACCAACCATCAGGGGCCGCTGCGCGTGGCGTCGATCTACGGCGGCCGCCCCTACGAGGCGCAGATCGCGGCGCTGCGCGCGGGCGTCGACGTGGTGGTCGGCACGCCGGGCCGACTACTGGACCTCGCCGACCAGCAGCACCTGATCCTCGGCAAGATCGGCGTGCTGGTGCTCGACGAGGCCGACGAGATGCTCGACCTGGGCTTCCTCCCGGATATCGAGCGCATTCTCGGCATGGTCCCGGACAAGCGCCAGACCATGCTGTTCTCCGCGACCATGCCCGGGCCGATCATCACCCTGGCGCGCACCTTCCTGACCCGGCCGACGCACATCCGGGCCGAGGAGCCGCACGACTCGGCGGTGCACGACCGCACCGCGCAGTTCGTCTACCGCGCGCACGCCCTGGACAAGGGCGAGTTGATCGCGCGGATCCTGCAGGCCGAGAGCCGCGGCGCGACGATGATCTTCACGCGCACCAAGCGCACGGCGCAGAAGGTGGCCGACGAACTGGCCGAGCGCGGGTTCGCGGTCGGCGCGGTGCACGGCGACCTGGGGCAGATCGCCCGGGAGAAGGCGCTGACCAAGTTCCGCAAGGGCACCATCGACGTGCTGGTGGCGACCGACGTCGCGGCGCGCGGCATCGATATCGATGACGTCACGCACGTCATCAACTACCAGTGCCCGGAGGACGAGAAAACCTACGTGCACCGGATCGGGCGCACCGGCCGCGCCGGGCGCACCGGCGTCGCGGTGACGCTGATCGACTGGGACGAGCTCAACCGCTGGTCGGCGATCGACGGCGCGCTCGGCCTCGGCATCCCCGAGCCGGTCGAGACCTACTCGCGCTCGCCGCACCTGTACACCGACCTCGGCATTCCCGAGGGCATCACCGGTGTGATCCGCAAGCCGAAGCCGGAACGCGACCCGGACGCGGTGGTGGTCGAACGCCAGGCCCGCGCCCCGCGCAAGCGCAACCGCAAGCGCACCCGCGGCGGTAAGCCGATCGACGGCGCAACGAACGTCACCGATTCGGCCGACACCGACTCCGCCGTGGACGACGAGGTCATCGACACGGAGCAGGAAGCCCCCGAGGCCGACGCGGCCGACAAGCCCGCCCGCCGCAGGCGCAGGCGGCGCAAGGCGACCGGCGACACCACCGACGGCGCCGCCACCGACGAGTCGAGCCCAGAACCCTCGGACGACCACGGCGCCGCCGAGGGGACCGACACGACCGACCGTCCCGCTCGCCGCAGGCGCAGGCGGCGTCGGTCGAGCGAAGGAGACGTCGCGGCGGAGGACGCCGGGAGCGCGGCCGAGCCCGCGGCCGCCGCGTCGGCCTGACCGCCCGGATCGGCTAGTCTCGCATTCGTGCTCGCACCCGAGCGGCGGACGCGCGCCGATATCATCTCCGCAGTCGCGATCGCGGTTCTCGTCGTGATCGCGGCAGCCGTGGTGTGGGTGCGCGGCGACGCACACGGCACCGAATCGGTGACCGCGTCCTCCACGGTGCCGACCCCGGTCGCGGCCGATCAGCTGCCGACCGCGCTGCGTGAGGTGTGGCACGCGCCCGACCGTGCGATCACGCGGGCGCTGGTGTCCGGCGGGGTCGCGGTGACCGGCGACGACGACACGGTCACCGGCCGCGA
This sequence comes from Nocardia sp. NPDC004168, assembly GCF_040610355.1. Lineage (NCBI taxonomy): Bacteria > Bacillati > Actinomycetota > Actinomycetes > Mycobacteriales > Nocardiaceae > Nocardia > Nocardia sp. NPDC004168. The sequence continues at coordinate 14,024 of NZ_JBEXME010000012.1, forward strand.
CCCACGCACCGGCGATCAGCTCTGGAAGTACCGGCGCGACTTGCCGCTGTGCGGGGTCGAGGGCCAGTACGGCATGGTGATCGCGGTCTACCGCGACGAGCGCGGCTGCAGCCAGGCCACCATGCTGGCCGGCGACAGCGGCGCCCGCCGCACCGCGCGCAGCAGCTACATGGACCGGGAGGTGCGGCTGTCGGCCGACGGCACCTACCTGTTGGCGCAGGGGCCGCAGCGGCTGGAGATGTGGCGTTCGGATCTGGTGCGCACCGTGGAGTACGGCTTCGTCGACGCCCCGGTGAACGTCAGGACGCAGCCGCGCAAAGGGTGCACGCTGCTGTCGTCGGGTTCCAGTCCGTCTCGGCTCGCCGTGCTGGAACGCTGCCCCACCGACCCGGCCGAGCGGCTGACGGTGCTCAACCCGGCTCCCAAGGACAACACGGTGCCGGAGGAGTTCGGCTCGCACGTATTGACCGGTCCCGGATCGGATTCCACGGAAGCACGGGTGCTCGCGGTCTCCGACAACCGCATCGTGCTCTACTTCCCCGCCGCGACCGGCGTCGAGCCGGTACCGCCTCGCTTGGCCGTCTATGACGGGAACGGCAACGCCGTTGTGGTGCATCAGCTTTCGGCGCCGCTGAGCCAGACGGCCACGACCACGCGCATCGGATCGGCCTATCTGGTCTTCACCGGGAACAGCGTGATCGCTTTGAACGGCAGCACTTTCGACCCGCTGTGGACCGCGGGCGGCGCGCTCGGGTCGCCCGCGCTGATGGCGGGCAAACTGCTGCTGCCGACCACCGGCGCGCTCGCCGTCCTCGACCCGGCCACGGGAACCGAAACCGGTCGGATTCCGGTGGACCGGCCCGGCTATACCGGAAACCCGATCTCGCTCACCGTGATCGGGAGCACCGTGCTGGAACTGCGCGACGGAGAATTGCACGCCTTCGGCTGAGGCACGCGGCGAATCTATTGGTGCCGCTGAGCTCCGACGTCACCAATCGACCACCTGCCGGTGCACGGCGCGGAAGGCCGGGGGCCGACTACGAACGAGCTCGCAATGGGTGACCGCGAGCGATCCGTTGCTCGCGAACTACCAGGCCGAGGTCTCGCGGCCGGTGCCGCTGACAGTGCTCGAGATCGAGCGGCCGACAGGATCGTAGTCCGCTTCGTCACCGTCGCGGGGAGACCACCGTGCCGCTCCATGATCAACGGTGGACCATCATGGAGGCATGTCCGCACTCGACGATGCCCGCGTTGTGCTGCTTCGGCACGGCGAGACCAGCTGGTCAACACAGCGGCGGCACACCGGCCGCACCGATCTCCCGCTCACCGAGCGCGGCGAAGAACAGGCCAGGACGGCAGGCGAGTTGCTCGCCACGCTGAAATTGCGGAATCCGTTGGTGCGCACCAGCCCCCGACTACGGGCGATGCGCACCGCGGAGCTGGCCGGGCTCACCGGCGCCGTGGTCGACGACGACCTCGCCGAATGGGACTACGGCGCCTACGAGGGACTGACCACCCCGCAGATCCGCGAGTCCGCGCCCGGATGGACCATCTGGACGGGCCCGGTCCCGGACGGTGAGACCGCACAGCAGGTGCGCGAGCGCGCCGACCGGGTGCTGGCCGACGTGGCGCCCGCGCTGCCGGAGCGGGATATCGTGCTGGTGGGGCACGGCCACTTCTCCCGCGCGCTGATCGCCCGCTGGGCCGAATTCGACGTCCGGGAGGGCCGCCGATTCGCCATGTCGACCGGCGCGCTGACCGTGCTCGGCTACGAACACGACGCGCGCACGATTCGCACGCACAACCTGGTACACAACGGAGCGTCACTGTGACCCGACCCGCCACCGACCCCACCGCCGTCGACCGCACCGCCGTCGACCTCGGCGCCGCCATCCTGCGCCGCGCCGTCCCGTCCGACGTGCCGGGCCTGGTCGACCTCATCTACGACCTCGCCGATTACGAGAAGGCACGGCACGAGTGCACGGTCACCGCCGAGCAGCTGCGCTCCGCGCTGTTCGGCGCGGAACCGAAGGTGTTCGCGCACGTGGTGGCGGACGAGTCGAGGCTGCTCGGCTGCGCCATCTGGTTCCTCAACTTCTCCACCTGGGACGGCGTGCACGGCATCTACCTGGAGGACCTCTACGTCCGGCCGGAGACCAGGGGCAAGGGCTACGGCAAGGCCCTGCTCACAGCCCTGGCGAAGGAAGCGGTCGAGCACGGCTACAGCCGCGTCTCCTGGGCGGTGCTGACCTGGAACAAGCCCTCGATCGACTTCTACGAATCGATCGGCGCCGTAGCCCAGGACGAATGGCTGGGCTATCGGCTGGCCGGCGACGCGCTCGGCAAGCTGGCCGCCGACGCGCGGTAGCGCGGATGTCCTGGTTCCCGCCGCTCGATCCCGCGTCCTGGCCCACCACTGTCGAATCGGCTATGGCCCTGCAGGACGAATTGCGGCCGCTGGTCACTCCGGTCACCCCGCCCGGTACTCGATTCCGCACGATGGCCGGACTCGACTCGGCCTACGACGACACCGGCGCCGTGGCCACGGCCGTCGTCGTCTTGGCGGCGGGCACCCTGCGACCGGTCGCCTCCGCGGTCGCGCACGGCGTCGCCGATTTCCCGTACGTGCCCGGCCTGCTGGCTTTCCGGGAGATCCCGGCCACTCTCGCCGCGCTCGAAAAGCTCGTCAGCGCACCGGATCTGCTGGTCTGCGACGGCCAGGGAATCGCCCATCCGCGCCGCTTCGGCCTCGCCTGCCATCTCGGACTGCTCACCGGCGTGCCGACGATCGGCGTGGCGAAGACGGTGTGGGGCGATTACGCCGAACCGGGCCCGCAACGCGGCGCGGCCACCGACATCACCATCGGCGGAGCGGTGGTGGGGCGGGCGTTGCGCACCAGAACCGGCGTCAAGCCGGTGTTCGTCTCCGTGGGACACCGCATCGACCTCGACACCGCCTGCGCACAGGTGCTGGCACTGACCCCGCGCTACCGGCTACCGGAGACCACCCGGCACGCCGACCACCTCTGCCGCGCGGCGCTGCGCACGGCCACCGGGAACTATTCCGGTTCGACGCCGTAGTCCTGCGCCATCCAGCGGGTGGACGGCGGCGCGAACAGCAGCACCAGCGCGGCGACCGCGACCACCCCGAGCACCGTGCCGTAGACCGGCTGATGCGAGTCGGTGAGCAGCGACCAGGTGACCGGGAGCAACAGCAGCTGCGCGATGACGGCGATGGCGCGACCCCAGCGTTTTCCCAGCAGGAGCCCGATGCCTGCGGCCAGCACCGCCCCGCCGAGGATGCCGAACCAGGCCGCCGTGCCGTAGCCACTGGTCGCGGACTGGTCGTGCCCGAGCAGCCCCCGCACCACCAGCACGATCGCGAAGCCGACGGCGACGACGCCTTCGAGCGTCACCAATCCGCCGGCCGCCCGCACCGTCGTCGGCGCCGTTCCCGCGGCCGCGCTCTTGTCGCTCACGATCGCGCCTCGCTCGGCTCCGTCGTGCGCCGCAGCGCACGGTGTCCTCGCTTCCCTTGCTGACGCTCGTTCACGCGGCAAGCCTACGGCCCCGCTGGTCCGCGGCATCGTCCTGGCGTATGCCGGGCAACGGCATCCGGCGCATCGCTCGCCGCTTTTCCAGGGCCGGTCGGCCGCCAACTAGGCTGCCATCGTGCGGACGCTGCTGATCGTGAACCCGAATGCCACCTCGACCACACCGGCGACCAGGGACCTACTCGCGCACGCGTTGGAGAGCCGCACTCAGCTGACCGTTGCGCATACCCAGCATCGCGGCCACGCCGCGGAACTGGCCCAATGGGCAGCCACGAACGAGATGGACCTGATCGTCGTGCACGGTGGCGATGGGACGGTCAACGAGACCATCAACGGCTTCCTGCCGCTGCCCGTCCTCGACGACGGTCAAGCCTGGTTGCCACGCCTGGGTGTGATCCCGGGCGGCTCGGCCAACGTCTTCGCCAGGGCGCTCGGCATCTCCCCCGACCCGGTGACCGCGACCAACCAGCTCATCGACCTGCTCACGCTGGACGCCGATCGCCGGATCGGTCTCGGGCTGGCCGACGACCGCTGGTTCTGCTTCAGCGCAGGCGTCGGACTCGACGCCGACGTCTGCGAGGCGATCGACGCGAGCCGCGCCCGCGGACGCGCCGCCACTCCGGCACGTTATGTTCGAACAACTGTGCGACAATTCTTCCGGGCAAAACGCAAGGAACCCGGCGTTCGGGTCGAAATTCCCGGCCGAGAGCCCGTGGACGAGGTGCATTACGCCTTCGTTACCAACACCACACCGTGGACATATCTGAATGCCACGCCGGTGCACACCAACCCCGGCACCCGGTTCGAAACGGGCCTCGGAGTGTTTGCGGTGCGCTCCATGGCGGTCCTCCCGACGCTCCTGCTCGCACGCCAGCTCCTGGCGGCCAACGGGAATCCCAAGTCCCGCAATTTATTTCGCGAAGACGACGTTCCCGCCGTACGAATCGAGTCCAAAGAACCGATCGGCCTGCAAATCGATGGCGACTTCATCGGGAAGCGCAACGTGGTGGATTTCACTGCCGTGCCCGATGTCCTGGCCGTCGTCGCGCCGAGACCGCGCTGAGCGGCGAAACACCGGGAAAAACATCGCGGTTAGTGCTGCGAAATCCGGATAGAGCGAGTACAAAGGACCGGGCAGGCTTCCCCACAGCGGGGGCCTTCAGAGCGTGAGCTTCCCCACGGTGCACCGCGTGCCTATTGACATCTACGGTGTTCGTGAAAGCATTCACAAGCAACCGTGCGGAAACATTCGAGTCGCACAAGTGAACGAACCACAAACCATCGGCGCCCTGCGCGGCGCCCAGCAAAGGAGCAGAGGAATGGACTGGCGCCACAAGGCCATCTGTCGCGATGAGGACCCCGAGCTGTTTTTCCCCGTGGGTAACAGTGGTCCGGCGCTCGCGCAGATTGCCGATGCCAAGCTGGTCTGCGCTCGCTGCCCCGTAACCGCCGACTGCCTGTCCTGGGCCCTGAAGTCCGGACAAGACGCCGGCGTGTGGGGTGGTATGAGCGAGGACGAGCGCCGCGCGCTCAAGCGTCGCAACGCGCGCACCCGCACCCGCACCGTCGTCTGATCTCCAGACGACCGGCCTTACCGGGCCATTCAGCCCGGCCCGGTAACGCATTTCAGCCCGGCACCCAAAGGTGCCGGGCTGTGTTGTTTTTGCACGCTCGTCCGCGAACTGGAAATGACCGGTCTCGCTTCGCGACGAATCCGGAAGCCGACCAATGCGGTTCGCCGGACGGCAAAATCGGCAGCGCGGATCAGAGCGCGGCGCGGGCCGCGGTTCGACTCGCGGACGAGCGGAACTTGTGGGAAAGTGGTTGGTTTCCAATCGGGTTGGGACGGTCGCGAATCAGTGCGACACCTCGCATTCCACTCGTTGCGGACATTCGGAAGTAACCGTGCCGCAAGCCGCACACCGCCCCCGAGAAGCCGCCATTCCGCGACCTCCGAGCAACAGCGCGCAGCGGGCACGACCGATAGCGCGGGCGACGGATCCGGCACCGCCTGCTCGCGGCGATGGGAAACTGCGGCGCTGCCGAGCGCGACTTGACGCGGTGATCCTCGTGAGCTGCGGCTCACGGCCCGAACGCGCTGGTCAGCGGCCGGAACGACGGCCAAGCGGAACGCGAAGGACGGCATCGGTACCGATGTCGGCGCCGGGGTGCAGGCCGATGGAGCCGCCGAGTTCGGCCGTCACCAAGGTGCGGACGATCTGGAGGCCGAGCCGATCGGAGGACTCCAGACTGAACCCGGGCGGCAGACCGCGGCCGTCATCGCTGATGATCACGTCGAGCCAGCGGGCCGAACGCTCGGAACGGATTGTCACCGTGCCGTTTTCGCCCGAGTCGAAGGCATGCTCGATGGCGTTCTGCACCAGTTCGGTGAGCACCATCACCAAGGGGGTGGCGCGTTCGGCGGAGAAGACGCCGAGCGAACCGGCGCGGCGCACCTTGATGCGCGTGGTGTGCACCGTGGCCACGTCGGCCATGATCGGCAGCAGCCGGTCCACGACCTCATCGAGATCGACCTCTTCGTCCACCGACATCGACAGCATCTCGTGCACCGAGGCGATGGAGGTGACCCTGCGCACCGATTCGGTGAGCGCGACCTGCGCCTCCTCGTTCTCGGTGCGGCGGGCCTGCAGGCGCAGCAGCGCGGCGACGGTCTGCAAGTTGTTCTTGACCCGGTGGTGGATCTCCCGGATGGTGGCGTCCTTGCTCAGCAGCGCGCGATCGCGCCGCTTGACCTCGGTGACGTCGCGGACGAGCACCGCGGCGCCGGCCAGCTCACCGTGCGGGCGCAACACGAGGGTGCGCAGCAGCACGGTGGCTCCGCGCGCCTCCACCTCCATCCGGCGTCCGGTCCGCCCGGCCAGGGCGGCTTGGATGTCGCCGACCACTTCCTGGGCATCGAACGGGTCGGTGATCAGCGAACGGGTGGTGACGGCGAGATCCTGGCCTGCCAAGTCGGCCTGCAAACCCATCCGGTGGTAGGCCGACAGCGCGTTCGGGCTGGCGTAGACGACGATGCCCTCGGTGTCGAGCCGGATGAATCCGTCTCCCGCGCGCGGGCTGGAATGGGTGGCCGCGCGATCCTCGGTGGTCGGGAAGGTGCCTTCGGCGATCATCTGGCACAGATCGTCCGCGCACGCCACGTAGGCGCTCTCCAGCTGACTGCGCACCCGGGAGCGTTGCCGATCGGTGTCCCGGCTCAGCACCGCGATCACGTCGTCGCCGCAGCGCACCGGTATGGCCTCGCGGACCGCGGGCACCGGATGCGGGTGATAGACGCCGGAGGCCTCGCCCTCACTGTCGGCTCGTACGGTCTCGCCGGTGAGTAGCGCCTCGAACACCTGCGGATGGTCGGTCCGCAGCGCGACCGTGCCCACCAGGTCCTCCTGGTGCACGGTGGGCGCGGTGGTGGGACGGCACTGCGCGACGCAGACGATGTCCGCGCCGTCCGTCACCGGTCCCGCACCGACCCACAGCAGCAGATCGGCGAAGGACAGATCGGACAGCAACTGCCAATCGCCCACCACGCGCTGCAGATGATCCACGGCGACGCCGGGTAGGTCGGTGTGCTCGGCCAGCAGCTCGCTCAGTGTCGCCATGCAGATCTACCGCCGCAATCGATCAGGAGATGACCGCGATGAGGTGGCCCGCCTTGATCGCGTCGCCTTCCTTGACACCGATCGAGGTCACCGTGCCACTGGACTCCGCGACCACCGGGATCTCCATTTTCATCGACTCGAGGATCACCAGGGTGTCGCCCTCCTGGACTTCGTCGCCTTCCTCGGCGACCACCTGGTAGACGACCGACACCAGCTCGGCGAGTACTTGCTCAGCCATGACACCCCATATCCTCGTTGGCCTGCATCCGCTGACGGTACAGCCAACCACACGTGAAAGAATGGCCTTCAATCAGAAGGGAGACTACTCATGGGTAAGCGCGGACGTAAGAAGCGTAGCCGCAAGGGGAACGCGGCCAACCACGGCAAGCGGCCCAACGCCTGAGCGCTACGCTCGGCCCGCAAGCACGAAGCGGCACGCACTTCCAGCAGGAAGGCGTGCCGCTCGCGTTTCGCGGGCTATGCGTACCTCCGCCTTCGCTCCGGCCATGCGCAGGCTGAGGACGGACTACGTCCGACGGCACCCATCAGTCGGAGGTCTCGACCGAAGTCTCCGTGGTCACGGTCGTCCGGCGGATCTCGATGGTCAGGCGCTCACGCAGCGACTCGGGCGCGCGATCACCGCCACATTTGCGGCTGAGCAGGCTCTTGACCTTCTCCTCGATGCCGTAGGCCTCGATACACGGACTGCAGTGCTCCATGTGGTGCTGCAATCGTTCCCGAGTCGCGTCGTCGCACTCGCCGTCCAGCATCAGCCACACGTCGGCGAGCACCGCCGTGCAGTCGAGCTCCATGTCGGGGTCCCGCTCGGTACTCACTGCTTGACCTCCTGGCGTTCCCCCGAACGGTTGAATCCACGCTCGCGCGCGACATCGGCGAGCAAACCCTTCAGTTGCTTCCGGCCGCGGTGCAGCCGGGACATCACCGTACCGATGGGAGTGCCCATGATGTCGGCGATTTCCTTGTACGGAAAACCCTCGACGTCGGCGTAGTACACCGCCATGCGGAACTCCTCAGGGAGTTCCTGCAACGCGGCCTTGATGTCGTCGTCCGGTAGCGCGTCCAGCGCCTCGACCTCGGCCGAGCGCAGCCCCTGCGACGTGTGCTCGGCTGTCGCCGCCAGCTGCCAGTCGGTGATCTCGTCGGTCGGATACTGCGCGGGCTGGCGCTGCTTCTTGCGGTAGGAGTTGATGTAGGTGTTGGTCAGGATCCGGTACAGCCAGGCACGCAGATTGGTGCCCTCCCGGAACGACTTGAAGCCCTGGTAGGCCTTCACGTAGGTCTCCTGGACCAGGTCCTCGGCATCCGCCGGGTTCCTGGTCATGCGCAGCGCGGCGCCGTAGAGCTGGTCGAGCAGCGGGAGCGCGTCCCGTTCGAACCGCTGTGCCAGCTCGGCATCGTCGACGGCGGCGACATCGTCGGCCGCCACGTCATCGTCGCTCGTCACACCTGTCCCTTCGATCGCCGTACCTGCCAAATCTACCGGCATCGGCACATCGAAGGAGAATCCGCCGTCGGTCGGGGACACGTCGGTCCCTACCGGGCGGTCATCGAGCAGCACGGGCACAGGCATCTCCTTCACGTCTCCATAGGGCCTGCTCACGCGGTGGAAATCATTCCGAGCGCGGTGTACCGGCTACAACATGCGCGACCCGTCCGGTGTTCCCACCCGCCACCGGCTCCCGGCGAATTCGCAGGAAATCCCGTTGCGGGCAGGGTCACAGCCGCCGTTAGGGTTTGGCCCATGGCAGCAGGCTCGACTCCCGCGATCCGCGCGTTGACCCAGGCGAAGGTGTCCCATCGCGTGCACGCCTACAAGCACGATCCGCGCTCCGACTCCTACGGCACCGAGGCGGTCGGCGCGCTGGGCGCCGAACTCGGAGTCGCGGCCGAGCAGATCTTCAAGACCCTGGTCATCGAATTGGCCACCGGCGCGCTCGCGGTGGCCGTGCTTCCGGTGCCGAACACGTTGTCGCTCAAAGCCGCGGCGGCGGCGCTCGGCGCGCCGAAGGCGAGCATGGCGGACAAGACGCGAGCGGAGAAGACGACCGGATACGTCCTCGGCGGCATCTCACCGCTCGGTCAGCGCAAACGGCTGCCCACCGTGATCGACGACTCGGCGCTGACCTGGGACCGGATGCTGTGCAGCGCCGGACGGCGCGGACTGGAGATCGAGCTGGCGCCCGCCGACCTGATCCGGCTGACCGCCGCGGTGACCGCGCCCGTGACATCCGCGTAATTCCGCCACGATCACCGCGATCTGTGCGTTACTGAACTGGCCAGATAGACCCGACTCGAGGATGTGATGCGAATGTCTACGCAGCAGCGTGTGCGCACCGTGATCGTCGCGTTGTTCGGAGCTCTCGTCTTGGCTCTCGGTTCGGCAACGCTCCTCGCCCCCGAGGCAGCCGCCGCGCCGGACAGCCCGCAGATCACGCAGGTCAGCGATTCCGTGTTCGACTTCGGCGGCCAGGGTTCGAAGAGTGACGACAAGTCCGGGAAAGCCGAGAAGCTGAGCGGCAATGTCACCACCAAGCTGATCGACTTGGTCGCCGGAATCATCAAGTGCGGCTTGAATATCGCTTCACCCAGCGTGAAGTGCAGTCTGTGATTTTTTGCAGCGCCTTCGGCGCTGCGTGTTCGCGGCCCCTTTATGGCTCGTGTCCGAGTGACCGCCGCTTGCTCCTTCGTCGCCTACGCGGCGGCCACTCGGACACGAGCCGGGCCGCGAACGGAACATGCTCGGTCTCGCTTCGCTCGAAACCGGGGGTTGGGCCGACGCCGTTTGCGTCAGGCGGTTGGTCCGGCACCCGATCCAGCCGCCAACGGCTGGACCACACTCGAAACCGTGTATGCAACGCAACTCCTTGCGAACGCGGCAGCCGCTCGGACGTGTTGAGCCGACTGCGGACGAGCCACGGCCGCCATCACCAGGGCGCAGCAAGCCATTCCGTTGCCGGACCCGGGCGCTCGTTCGTGGTGGAGATTCAAGCGGTGCGGATGTCCGATTGCACGCCGATCCAGCACGACACGCCCCGTGTGCCTGCGGCGGCGCGGGATCCGGCGGTGGGGCAGCCGACGCTCACAGCAGGGTGATCTGCCCTGCTTCCTTTTGATCGTCCACCGGGGCGAGCAGTTCGGGGCCGTTGTTGCGCACGCTGTTGACCAGGGATGGGACCGGGCGGGGCACGATGGCGGCGACCGTCTCCTCGGACGGCGTCTCCAGCAGGCTCGCCGGGGCCGGGTGATCCGGGTCCAGCCACGCGTCCCAGTGTTCCCGTGGCATGGGTAGCGGCATCCGGTCGTGGATGCGGGTGAGGTCGCCGACCGCGTCGGTGGTGAGGATGGTGCACGACAGCAGCGGTCGGCTCTCCGGTTGCGACCGGTCGCGCCAGACCGACCACAGGCCTGCCATGTAGAGACGGGAACCGTCCGCGTTGGCCATGTAGTAGGGATGCTTGGCGGCTTTGCCTTTCTCGCCGTTCGGCTCGACGACCCACTCGTACCAGCCGTCCATCGGCACCAGGCAGCGCCGGGACTTCACCGCGTCACGGAAGGACGGCGTGGTGGCGGCCTTGTCGGCGCGGGCGTTGAACAGCGGTTTGCCTTTGACCGGTACACCGGGCTCGGCCGCTTTGGTCCATACCGGGATCAGGCCCCAGCGCATGCGCCGGATACGCAGTTTCGGGTCGTCGTCTTCGTGGTCTCGGTCGTGCCGCTCGACCACGGTGAGCACCTGCGTCGTCGGAGCGACGTTGTAATTGGTGAACGAGCTCTCGTCGGCCGCGCCGGTCTCGTCGAGCGCATCCAACTCCACCGCGAGCCTGCCGGGATTGGTCGTGGTCGCATATCGTCCGCACATATCCCGATAGTCCCACTCGCCACCGACAGCGTCGGGGACAATTGGTGCATAGCTGGTGACCTGTTGAGAGTTGTGGCATAGCATTCTCTCATCGGAGGACGGGCTGCCCGTCCACTCGGACATGCGCATCGACCGTCGACCGCAGACGGCAAGAGGAGAACCACTGTGACATCCACCGACACCAAACCGGCCGATCACGACACGGCACTGACGTCGGTCAATCCGGCGACAGGCGAGGTGATCGGCACGCACGTCATCGCCGACGACGCCGCGGTGGCCGCCGCGGTCGCCAAGGCTCGCGCAGCGGCCGCCACCTGGGGCGCGCTGAGTTTCGATGAGCGGCGCACGCATCTGCTGCGCTGGTCGAGCAAGCTGGTGCAGAAATCGGAGGAATTCTGCGCCCTGATCCACGCGGAGAACGGCAAGCCGCTCGACGACGCCTTCCTGGAATTGATGCTCGCGCTCGAGCACATCTCCTGGGCGGCCAAGAACGCCAAGAAGGTGCTCGGCCCCAAGCGGGTCTCCCCTGGCGCGCTGATGTCGAACTTCAGCGCCCGGCTCGAGCAGCGCCCGCTCGGCGTCGTCGGCGTGATCGGCCCGTGGAACTACCCGGTCTACACACCGAACGGTTCCATCGCCTACGCGCTCGCCGCGGGCAACACCGTCGTGTTCAAGCCGAGCGAGTACTCCACCGGCATCGGCAATTTCCTCGCCGACGCGTTCGCCGAAGCCAATCGTGAACTGCCCGAGGGCGTGTTCAGCACGATCAACGGCTATGGCGCCACGGGTGCGGCGCTGGTCCGCTCGGACGTCGACAAGATCGCGTTCACCGGCTCCACCGCCACGGGTAAGCGGATCATGGCCGCCGCCGCCGAACGGCTCACCCCCGTGCTGCTGGAGTGCGGCGGCAAGGACGCGGTGATCGTCGCCGCCGACGCCGACATCAAGGCCGCGGCGGACGCGGTCGCTTGGGGCGCCACCGCCAACAGCGGTCAGACCTGCGCGGGCGTCGAGCGGGTCTACGTCGACCGCTCGGTGCGCGAGGAGTTCGTCGCGGAGGTCAAGCGCATCCTCACCGACATCAAGCCCGGCTCCGGCGACAAGGCCGCCTACGGCCCGATGACCATGCCGAGCCAGATCGACATCGTGCGCCGCCATATCGACGACGCGCTGAAGAACGGCGGCACCGCGGTGCTCGGCGGCCCCGAGTCGGTCAAGGCGCCGTTCATCGAACCGGTCGTACTGGTCGACGTGGACGAGAACTCCGAGGCGGTGGCCGAGGAGACCTTCGGCCCGACCATCACCATCCGCACCGTCGACGGCGTCGACGAGGCGGTGGAACTGGCCAACAACTCCAAGTACGGCCTGTCCTCGGCGGTCTACTCGAAGAAGAACGGCCTGGACATCGCGCGCAGGCTGCGCGTCGGCGCCACCTCGGTGAACTCGGTGCTCGCCTTCGCCGCCATCCCTGGCCTGCCCTTCGGCGGCGTCGGCGATTCCGGCATCGGCCGCATCCACGGCGAACCGGGTCTGCGCGAGTTCACCCGTCCGCACTCGATCGCGGTGCAGCGCTTCACCGTTCCGGGCATGGCGCTGCTGAGCTACAGCCGCACCGACTCCACGATGAAGCTGCTGCGCAAGCTCGTCCCGTTCCTGCACGGACGGCACAAGTAGGAATCCCACTGCACGGGCCGGGCACTCGACCTCGTCGAGCACCCGGCCCGTGCCGTAGGTGACACCCGCCGATCGGTGCCGGCGAGCCACCAAGCAGCCGCGAACACCAGCACAGCAGGCGACAAAGGAACAAGCGGCAGTCGGACTGAGCCGGTGCCGGGTCACAACAAACGGCATGCACTCGATAGCAAGCTCCGACACCTACGCTCCCAGCGCACCGCAACTCCCGGTTTCGAGCGAAGCGAGACCGAGCATCCGCCGTTCGCGGCCCGGCCCGCGTGTGCGCGGCCGCCGCGTACGCGACGAAGGAGCAAGCGGCGGGCGCGCACACGCGAGCCACAACAGGGCCGCGAACACCCAGCGCCGCAGGCGCTGGAAAACTAGCACCGTGTGATGATGGATGAGTGAACTTCTGGCCAGCGCCCCATGTCGAGGTCCCCGTACACGCGACCGTGACCCTGCCCGGATCGAAATCGATCACGAACCGGGCGCTCATCCTGGCCGCACTGGCCGACGGTCCGTCCACCATCACCGGTGCGCTGCGCAGCCGGGACACGAACCTGATGATCGCCGCGCTGCGCGCGCTCGGTGCGGACATCGAGGGCGCGGGCGACACGTTGACCGTCACCCCGGCGCCGTTGGGCGGCGGCACGGTCGACTGCGGGCTCGCGGGCACGGTGATGCGCTTCCTGCCGCCGGTCGCCGCCCTGGCGTCGGGCGATGTCGCGTTCGACGGTGACGAACAGGCCAGGATCCGGCCGCTGCGCACGATCCTGGACGCGCTGCGCTCGCTCGGCGCCGATATCGACGGCGACGCACTGCCGTTTACCGTGCACGGCAAGGGCGCGCTGCGCGGCGGCACCGTGACGATCGACGCGTCCGGGTCGTCGCAGTTCGTCTCGGGCCTGCTGCTGTCGGCCGCGCGCTTCGACGAGGGCCTGGTGGTGCACCACGACGGCAAGGCGCTGCCCTCGATGCCGCACATCGAGATGACCGTGGAGATGCTGCGCCGCGCCGACGTGCGGGTGCAGGCGCCCGCGGACAGCTTCAAGGCGCAGACCTGGACCGTGGAGCACGGGCCGATCCGCGCCGTGGACTGGGAGATCGAGCCGGACCTGTCCAACGCCACCCCGTTCCTGGCCGCGGCCGCGATCACGGGCGGCACGGTCAGCATCCCGCACTGGCCGCGGCTGACCACCCAGCCGGGCGACGTCATCCGCGAGATCCTCGTGCGGATGGGCGCGGAAGCGCGGATCTTCGACGGCGTGCTCACCGTGCACGGCCCCGACCGGCTCGCAGGCATCGATATCGACCTGCACGACGTGGGTGAGCTGACGCCCACCGTCGCCGCGCTGGCCGCGCTGGCCGACTCCCCGTCCGTGCTGCGCGGCATCTCCCATCTGCGCGGGCACGAGACCGACCGGCTGGCCGCGCTGTCCACCGAGATCAACCGCCTCGGCGGCAAGGTGACCGAGACCGAGGACGGACTGGAGATCGTGCCCACCGAACTGCACGGCGGCAGGTGGCACTCCTACGCCGATCACCGGATGGCCACGGCGGGAGCCATTCTCGGCCTCCGGGTGCCCGGCGTCGAGATCGAGGACATCGGGACCACGGCCAAGACGCTGCCGAACTTCGTCGCTTTGTGGGAGCAGATGCTCGCGCCCGCGCTATCCGACGAAGGAGCGGCGCACTGAGCCGGGGACGACGATCCGCGGCCAGCTACGACGAATCCGATGTCCGGGTTCGTCCGGGGCGTAGCTCCCGTCCCCGCACCAAGACCCGGCCGCAGCACAGCGACGCCGAGCCGGCCATGGTGGTCTCGGTCGACCGGGGCCGGTGGGGATGTGTGCTCGGCGGCGATCCGGATCGCCGCATCGTCGCGATGCGCGCCCGGGAACTGGGCCGCACTCCGATCGTGGTCGGCGACCAGGTGGACGTGGTCGGCGACCTGTCCGGGCGACCGGATACCCTCGCGCGCATCGTCCGGGTCGCCGACCGCCGGACGGTGCTGCGCCGCACCGCCGACGACACCGATCCGTTCGAGCGCATCGTGGTCGGCAACGCGGAGCGGCTGTTCATCGTGGTCGCGCTCGCCGACCCGCCTCCGCGCACCGGCTTCGTGGAACGCGCCATGGTCGCCGCGTACGCCGGTGGGCTGCAACCGGTTCTGTGCTTGACCAAACACGATCTGGCGGCCGATTCCGAATTCGCCGCCGCTTTCGACGATCTCGACCTCACCATCGTCTACGGCGGCATCGACGATCCGCTCGATCCGGTACTCGATCTGCTCACCGATCACCTCACCGCGCTGATCGGCCACTCCGGCGTGGGCAAGTCCACGCTGGTGAATCGCCTTGTGCCGGAGGCGGAGCGGGCCGTGGGCGAGGTATCCGGGGTGGGCAAGGGCAAGCACACCTCCACCCAATCGGTCGCGCTCCCGCTACCCGGCGGCGGCTGGGTCATCGACACGCCGGGCGTGCGGTCGTTCGGTCTGGCGCACATCACGCCGGACGACGTCATCGCCGCCTTCACCGACCTCGCCGACGCCATCGAGGACTGTCCGCGGGGCTGCACCCATCTCGGTCCGCCCGCCGATCCCGAATGCGCGCTGGACCAATTGCCGGGCAAGGAACACCGGGTGGCCGCCATCCGCCGCCTGCTGGTCGCCCTGAATTCCAACGATCCCTGGTAATCGCCTCGGCCGTCCGAGACTCAGTCGAAAAGCCGACCGATCATCGCGCTCTGCCCACTTTGCAGCACATGCGCGGCGGTCAGCGGAATCCAGAAGCACTCCAACTTCGTCGGCGGGGCCAGGCCGTCGTGGTCCTCCTGACTCGCCCACCGTTCGGGTGTGGTTCGGTGTAATGCGAGCTGGAAGAAGTGACGCCGGTGCGTCTCGAAACGATTTGGGCGGACGTCGAATTGGTCTCTACCGAGTTCGCGGACCACCGTGAACTCGGTCAGCCCCGTCTCCTCACACGCTTCCCGGAGGGCAGCGTCTGCCGGAGACTCGCCCGCCTGGATGCTGCCCGCGGGAACCTGAATCCCGACTTCCTCCCAAGAGAACTCGGTGTGGCGGAACACCAGCAACTTCTCGCCCCGAACGATGTAGCACACAACTTTCTCTCGCCGGACACGCGCAGACACGACGGTAAAATCCCCCTTGCGAAGACGCTTCGGCATACGGAAAACAACGAAGGCGCCCAGGAAAACCCTGAGCGCCTTCGTGATTCAGCGGATCAGTGACGGCGGCGCGACTTCGGGCCGCGGCGGCCCTTCGCCTCCGCGCGGGCCGCCTCGCGGCGCTCGCGACGGGTGGGCTGCGGCCCACCGTCCACGCCGTATTCCTCGGCGTCGCTGTGCACGGCGGCGCGGCCGCCCTCGTCGGGGCCGGAGTAGCTGAAACCGCGCGGGGCGGTGTCATCGATACCCCTGGCGCGCAGGGCCGCCGGTGCGGCGTGGCCGTTGGCGACCTGAGCCTCCTCGGTGGGCAGCGGGCGCGGGGCGGTCATCGCTCCGACCGGCGAACGAAGACCCTGGCCGACGGCGACGCCCTCCGGCTGCGGCTGCTGCACCTCGACCTGCAGGTTGAACAGGAAGCCGACCGACTCCTCCTTCAGGCCGTCGAGCATCGCGGTGAACATGTCGAAGCCCTCGCGCTGGTACTCCACCAACGGGTCGCGCTGCGCCATGGCCCGCAGACCGATGCCCTCCTTGAGGTAGTCCATCTCGTAGAGATGCTCACGCCACTTGCGGTCGAGCACCGACAGCAGCACCTGCCGTTCCAGATTGCGCATGCTGCCCTCGCCCGCCAGACCGTCGATCTCGGCCTCGCGGCGCTCGTAGGCGTCGTGCGCGTCGTCCAGCAGCGCCTCGAGCAACTCCTCGCGCGTGAGCTCGCCCGCCTCGCCGACCTCGGTCTCGCCGGTCAGGTCCCGGTAGTCCAGGCTCACCGGGTACAGCGTCTTCAGCGCCGTCCACAGCTTCTCCAGATCCCAGTCCTCGACATAGCCCTCGGCGGTGGCGCCGTCCACGTAGGCGGTGATCACATCGGTGATCATGCTCTGGACCTGGCCCTCCATGTCCTCGCCGCGCAAGATCCGATCGCGCTCGCCGTAGATGACGGTGCGCTGCTGGTTCATCACCTCGTCGTACTTGAGCACGTTCTTGCGGATCTCGAAGTTCTGCTGCTCGACCTGCGTCTGCGCGCTCTTGATGGCCTTGGAGACCATCTTCGCCTCGATCGGCACGTCGTCGGGCAGGTTCAGCCGCGTCATGATCGCTTCCAGCGCGGCGCCGTTGAATCGGCGCATCAGCTCGTCGCCCAGCGACAGGTAGAAGCGGGACTCCCCCGGGTCGCCCTGTCGGCCGGAGCGGCCGCGCAGCTGGTTGTCGATGCGGCGCGACTCGTGCCGCTCGGTGCCCAGCACATAGAGGCCGCCCGCCTCGCGCACCAACTCGGCGTCCTCGGCGGTCTGGGCCTTGACCTGGTCCAGGGTGGGCAGCCAGGCGCGCTCGTAGTCCTCCGGCGTCTCGACCGGGTCCAGCCCCTGCTTGCGCAGCAGGATGTCGGCGATGATGTCCGGGTTGCCGCCGAGCACGATGTCGGTACCGCGGCCTGCCATGTTCGTCGCGACGGTCACCGCGCCCGGCCGACCCGCCTCGGCGATGATCTCCGCTTCCTTCTCGTGGAACTTCGCGTTCAGCACGTTGTGCGGAATGCCGCGCTTGGTGAACTGCTTGGACAGGTACTCCGAGCGCTCGACGCTGGTGGTGCCGATCAGCACCGGCTGGCCGTTCTCATGCCGCTCGGTGACGTCGTCGACCACGGCGGAGAACTTCGCCTCTTCCGTCTTGTAGATCAGATCGGACTGGTCGGCGCGGATCATCGGCTTGTTGGTCGGGATGGGCACCACGCCGAGGCTGTAGATCTGGTGCAGCTCGGCGGCCTCGGTCTCGGCGGTACCGGTCATGCCGGACAACTTGTCGTAGAGGCGGAAATAGTTCTGCAGGGTGATGGTGGCCAGGGTCTGGTTCTCCGGCTGGATCTCCACCCCTTCCTTGGCCTCGATCGCCTGGTGCATGCCCTCGTTGTAGCGGCGGCCGACCAGGATGCGGCCGGTGAACTCGTCGACGATGATCACCTCGCCGTCGCGGACGATGTAGTCCTTGTCGCGGGTGTAGAGCTCCTTGGCCTTGACGGCGTTGTTCAGGTAGCTCACCAGCGGCGAGTTGGCGGCCTCGTAGAGGTTGTCGATGCCGAGCTGGTCCTCGACGAACTCGACGCCGGCCTCGTGCACGCCGATCGTGCGCTTCTTGATGTCGACCTCGTAGTGCAGGTCCTTCTTCAGCAGCGGCGCGATCCGCGCGAACTCGGCGTACCACTTCGACGAGGCGTCGGCGGGCCCGGAGATGATCAGCGGGGTGCGCGCCTCGTCGATGAGGATGGAGTCGACCTCGTCGACGATGGCGAAGTTGTGCCCGCGCTGCACCAGGTCGTCGAGCGAGTGCGTCATGTTGTCGCGCAGGTAGTCGAAGCCGAACTCGTTGTTCGTGCCGTAGGTGATGTCGGCGTTGTAGGCCACCCGCCGCTGCGCGGGGCTCATGCCGGACAGGATCACGCCGACCTCGAGGCCGAGGAAGCGGTGCACGCGGCCCATCCACTCCGCGTCGCGCTTGGCCAGGTAGTCGTTCACCGTGACGACGTGCACGCCGTCGCCGCTGAGCGCGTTCAGGTAGGCGGGCAGCACACAGGTGAGGGTCTTGCCCTCACCGGTCTTCATCTCGGCGATGTTGCCGGTGTGCAGCGCGGCGCCGCCCATGATCTGCACCTTGTAGTGCTTCTGGCTGAGCACCCGCCAGGACGCCTCCCGCGCGACGGCGAACGCATCGGCCATCAGCTGGCCGAGCGGATCGGTCTCGCCGTCCTCGACCATCTCGGCGTACCGCTCGCGGAACTCGTCGGTTTTGGCCCGTAGCTCCAGGTCGCTGAGGTCCTCGTACTCCGGTTCGAGGGCGAGGACCTGGTCGGCGAAATGCGAGAGCCGCTTGACAATGCGACCCTCACCAATCCGTAGCAACCTCGTCAGTGTCAGCGCAGGCACGGGTCTCGTCAGTCCTCTGGTCGGTGTGTCAAATCGTGTCGTCGGCCCCCGGGCCGGTGCGGCCCACGCGGTTGCGCGGAATCCGCTGCATGCCCCATGGTAATGGTCTGTTGGATGTGCAGCGCCTGCGGCGCTGCGTGGACCTGCCGCGAAGTGGTCGCGCCCCGCTGGAAAAGGTGCCCGGCGGGCCACCCGGACGGTTCGGCCACGCATTCCGGTCCGCCCTGTGATCGAATCGGTTCGCAGAACTCGAGTCGACCAGCGTGTCATGGGCCCCCGGCGCGGGAAAACGTGTACGGAATTCATCAGAAATGCCACAACGGCCGGGCCAACGGTTGATGCGGCAGCACAATGAAGCGGGGGCGGCATCGGGAAAAGGAGTACCGGGCAGCGTGATCACGAGACTGACGCCGCAAGACACGGCCTTCTACCGGCTCGAGTCGAGCAGCAATCCGATCCATATCGGCTCTCTCGCGATCGTGCGGAACACCGATCCCGGCGACAGCTCGGGCGCGCCGATCCTGGACTACGACCGGTTGGTCGATCTCGTCGAGAGCAGGCTCTCGCTGGTACCGAGATACCGGCGCAAAGTGCGGGAGATCCCGCTGTCGCTGGGGCGGCCGGTCTGGGTCGAGGACAGCCGTTTCGACATCACCTACCACATCAGGCGTTCGGCGCTGCCCGGTCCCGGCACCGACGAACAGCTGCACGACCTGGTCGCCCGCCTCGTCTCCCACCCCTTGGACCCGGCCCGGCCGCTGTGGGAGATGTACCTGATCGAACGGCTGTCCGACGGCCGCTGCGCCATCTTCACCAAGACGCATTCCGCTCTGGTGGACGGGGACACCGCGCTCGAGATCGGCCATGTGATCCTCGACGCGGGGCCCGCTCCCCGCGAACTGGCCTGCGACGACTGGATCGCGCCGCGCGAACCCGGTGAGATGGAACTGCTGGTCGGCGCGCTCGCACACCTCGCCGCACAGCCGCGCAAAGCCCTCGAGGTCGCCCGGGAGGCGAGCGCGGGCGCGTTCGCAGTGGTCGGGACGGCGGGCAAGGCGGTCGAGTCGGTGGTCGCCGCCGTGCGCACCGCGGCGACCGGTGCGCCCGCCAGCCCCCTGAACACGCGTACCTCGCGAAACCGGCGCTTCGACGTGGTGCGCACCGACCTGGCGGATTACCGGACGATCCGCAAGCGGTTCGGCTGCTCGACCAACGACGCCATCCTCGCCGTGGTCACCGGCGCTCTGCGCAACTGGCTGCTGTCGCGCGGGGAAGCGCTCACCGAGTCCACCACGCTGCGAGCTGTGGTGCCGATGTCGGTGTACGTCGAGGGAAACGAGGGCGACCAGACGCACTCGGCGAGCGAGGTGTCGTCGTTCCTGATCGATCTGCCGGTGGGCGAACCGAACCCGGTGATGCGGTTGTCGCACATCGCGCACGCCTCCGAACTCAACGGTCGTCAGCGGCGCGGCGTCCGCGCGCGTACGCTCGTGCACCTGGCCGGTTTCGCTCCGGCCAGCCTGCATGCGATGAGTGTGCGAGCGGCGAGTACGTTCGCAGAACACACGTTCAATCTGGTGATCACCAACGCGCCGGGTCCGCAGGCGCCGATGTACATCGGCGGCGCGCGGATGCTGGAGATGTACCCGGTGTCGCCACTGCTGCGCAATCAGGCGTCGAGTATCGGGATCACGTCCTACGACGGGCGTGTCTTCTACGGTCTCAACGCCGACCGCGACGCGATGGCCGACATCGGCGTGCTCGCCACGGCGGTGCGCGATTCCATGGAGGAGATGCTCGGTGCCTGCGTCTGATCAGAAGAAGCTGCGGGTCTACATCCCGGCCACGGTGCCGATGCTGCGCGATCTGGTCGGCAACCGTGAGCTGGCCCCCGTCGGCGGGACCGCGTTCGCGGTGACGCCCGCGCTGCGCGAGGCCTACGCCTCCGGCGACGACGAGGAACTCGGCGAAGTCGCCATGAACGAGGCCGCGCGCGCCTCGCTGCGACTGCTGGCCGCCGAACGCGAGGCGATCGGATCGGAGGACTCCGACGACGAGGCCGCGCCGGCGGCGGGCGGTAACCCGGTTTACCGCCGTGCGGTGATCGCCGCCGACGTGACCGGCGCGAAGCTGCGGCCCGACCTCGACGACGCGGTGGTCCGGCTGGCGGGCCCGATCGGCTACCAGCAGATCGCCTCGGTGCACGTCGACCTGGCCGACGCCGAACCACAGGTTGCCAAGGCCGTCGACGTGGTGGACGCGGCCGATCTCGGCGACACCGACGCCGAGTTCGTCCTCGGCGACGCCGAGGACCATCAATTGGCCTGGTACGCGGCCCAAGAGCTGCCGTTTCTGCTCGAGCTCCTCTGAATCGCCGCGGCGGGCGCCCCACTGACCTGCCGCCGTAACCTACGATGCCGTAACCTTGCTGGCGAGGCCTCCGATCGGCGAGACGGCGGCCCGCGCATCCGACGACAGGGAGACCAACGGCAGCGATGGGTTCGAAAATTGGGAGCTCCGTGCGAAGCGTCCGTGCGTGGCTGGAGGCGCCCGCCGCGAGCGTCGCCGAGCGCGGCGGCAAGCTGAACGTGCTGCGCGGAGCCTTTGCGCGCGTGACCACACCGCTGCTGCCCGACGACTACCTGCACCTGGCCAACCCGCTGTGGTCGGCTCGCGAGCTGCGGGGACGCATCGTCGAGGTACGCAAGGAGACCGCCGATTCCGCGACGCTGGTGATCCAGCCGGGATGGGGCTTCGACTTCAAATACCAGCCCGGCCAGTACATCGGCATCGGCATCCTGGTGGACGGCCGCTGGCATTGGCGCTCATATTCGCTGACCTGTCCGCCGAATTGGTCCGACCCCGGCCACGGCGGCAAGCGGCTGATCTCCATCGCCGTGAAGGCGATGCCGGAAGGCTTCCTGTCCAGCCACCTGGTCAGCGGCGTGCCGGTCGGCACCGTCGTCCGGCTCGCCGCCCCGCAGGGCGGTTTCGTACTGCCGTCCCCGCCGCCGGAGAAGGTGCTGTTCCTCACCGCGGGCAGCGGCGTCACGCCGGTGATCGCCATGCTGCGCGCGATGGACCGCCGCGAGGTGTTCACCGACGTGGTGCACCTGCACTCCGCGCGCACTTCCGACGACGTGATGTTCGGCGCGGAGCTGGGCGCGCTGCGCGACCGCAATCCCGGCTTCGACACCCGCCTGCATCTCACCGCCGAGCGGGGCAAATTCGCCCTCGCCGATCTCGACACCGAGATTCCCGACTGGCGCGAACGCCAGACCTGGGCGTGCGGCCCGGCCGGAATGCTCGACGAGATCGAGAACCACTGGCGCGACGCGGGGCTGTCGGACCGGCTGCACGTGGAGCGCTTCGAGATCGAACGCTCCGCGGTCGGTGCGGGCGGCACGGTCACCTTCGGCAAGACCGGTCGCAGCGTCGCGGCCGACGGCGCGACCAGCCTGCTCGAGGCCGGTGAGTCCGCCGGTGTTCAGATGCCGTTCGGCTGCCGGATGGGCATCTGCCAGACCTGCGTGGTCACCTTGAGTTCCGGACACGCGCGCGACCTGCGCAACGGTGAGGAGCGCCGCGAAGGCGACAAGGTGCAGACCTGCATCTCGGCGGCGGCGGGCGACTGCACCCTGGACGTCTAGTCCGGCAGGTACCCTCGAGGTGTATCGAGTAGGGAAAGGACCCCGGTGGCCATCACCGACATCAAGACGTTCGCGCATCTCACGGCGGCCGATATCGAGACACTGGGGCAGGAACTCGATTCCATCCGGCGTTCGGTGGAGCTGTCGCGCGGCGAGCGCGACGCGAAGTACATCCGGCGCACGATCGCGGCGCAACGCGGTCTCGAGGTAGCCGCCCGGGTGGTGCTGTTCGGCAGCCGCAACCGCTGGGCCTGGCTGGCAGGCACCGCGATGCTGTCGGTGGCCAAGATCATCGAGAACATGGAGCTCGGGCACAACGTCAGCCACGGGCAATGGGACTGGATGAACGACCCGGAGATCCACTCCAGTTCGTGGGAGTGGGACATGACCGGCCCCTCCGCGCAGTGGCGCCGGGCGCACAACTACTCCCACCACACCTACACGAATGTGCTGGGCAAGGACGAGGACCTCGGTTTCGGCATCCTCCGGATGACCCGGGACGAGCAGTGGCGGCCGATCCATCTGGTGCAGCCGCTGGCGAACTTGCTGCTCGCCGCGACCTTCGAGTGGGGCATCGCGCTGCACGACTGGAGCATCGACAAGGAGCTGTCGGACACCCCGCGCTGGGAGGTCGCCTCCGGTCCGAACGTGGAGTTCGCCCGCAAGATCTGCCGTCAGGTGGCCAAGGACTACCTCATCCATCCCGCGCTGACGGGTCCGGCGTTCAAGCACACGCTGAAGGCCAACGCGATGGCGAACCTGGTGCGCAATCTGTGGGCGTACGCGGTGATCTTCTGCGGGCACTTCCCCGACGGCGCGGAGAAGTTCACCGTCGAACAGCTGGAGAACGAGACCAGCGGCGAGTGGTATCTGCGCCAGATGCTCGGCAGCGCGAACTTCGAAGCGGGGCCCGCCATGGCGTTCATGAGCGGCAACCTCTGCTACCAGATCGAGCACCATCTGTTCCCCGACCTGCCGAGCAACCGGTATCAGGAGATCGCGGTACGGGTGCGCGAGCTGTGCGACAAGTACGACCTGCCCTACACCACCGGATCGCTGGGCAAGCAGTATCTGCTGGCCTTCCGCACGATCCACAAGCTGGCCCTGCCGGACCGGTTCCTCAAGGCCACCGCCGACAACGCGCCGGAGACCTCCTCCGAGCGCAAGTTCGCCGGTATCACGCTGCCGTCGCTCGGCGCGGAGTCCACGCACTGGCTGCGCGTCGATCCGGAGACCGGTGAGCGGCGCGGCCTGCGTTCGGCGCTGCACGAGGCGAAGATCGCGCTGCGCGAGAAGGCGCGGCAGGAGAAGGAGATGCTCCGCGAGGCCAAGGCGGCCCTACAGGAGAAGGCCGAACACGAGCGGCAGGTGCTGCGCGAGGCCAAGCTCGCGTTCCAGGAACGGGCCCGTCATGAACAAGCGGCGCTGCGCGAAAAAGCGAAGCGGGACAGGCGTTTTCGCTTTCCGGGCAGGGCGCGCTAACCTACCATTCGACAGCCGGGATCGCAATAAGGTATTTGACACATCCGTGCGGCGCACCTCGCAACCTACGGTTTCGTAACTTACGGTAAAGTAACCCGCATGGCGATCTCGGATGTCAAGGAATACGCGCACCTCACCGAGGCCGACGTGGAAGCACTCGGCGCGGAATTCGACGCGATCCGGCGGGAAATCGAAGCCTCGCGCGGCGCACGCGACGCGAAGTACATCCGCAACGTCATCCGGTTGCAGCGCGTTCTCGAGATCGGCGGCCGTGCGGTGCTCTTCGCGAGCCCGAAGCGCCCCGCGTGGCTGGCAGGCGTCGCACTGCTCGGCACCGCCAAGATCATCGAGAACATGGAGATCGGGCACAACGTCATGCACGGGCAGTGGGACTGGATGAACGATCCGGAGATCCACTCCAGCTCGTGGGAGTGGGACAACACCGGCGCGGCCAAGCACTGGAAGCACACCCACAACTACCTGCATCACAAGTACACCAACGTGCTCGGCATGGACGACGACATCGGCTACGGCCTACTGCGGGTGACCCGCGACCAGCGCTGGAAGCCGTTCAACCTGGGCAACCCGGTCTACAACCTGCTGTTGCAGCTGTTCTTCGAGTACGGCGTCGCCATCCAGCACCTGGAGCTGGGCAAACTGGTGGCGGGCCGGTACAAGCCCGGCTCCCCCGAACGGGCCGAGTTCGAGCGCAAGCGCGACGAGGCGCTCACCAAGATGGGCAAGCAGGTCCTCAAGGACTACGTGGTCTTCCCTGCCCTCACCGGTCCCGCGTTCTTCTCCACGCTGACGGCCAACCTGGCCGCGAACGCGATCCGAAACGTCTGGTCCAACGCGGTGATCTTCTGCGGGCACTTCCCCGACGGGGCGGAGAAGTTCACCAAGGCCGATATCGACGGCGAAACGCACGGCCAGTGGTACCTGCGCCAGATGCTCGGCAGCGCCAACATCTCCGGCGGCCCGGTCATGCACTTCATGACCGGCAATCTGAGTCACCAGATCGAACACCACCTGTTCCCCGATCTGCCGAGCAACCGGTACGCCGACATCGCCGTGCGGGTGCGCGAGCTGGCCGACAAGTACGACCTGCCCTACACCACCGGCTCGCTGCCGGTGCAGTACTTCAAGGCGTGGCGCACCATCCTCAAACTGGCGTTGCCGAACAAGTACCTGCGGGCCACCGCCGACGATGCGCCCGAGACCGCCTCGGAACGCAAGTTCGGGGGCCACACCGCCGCCTCCATCGATCCGGTGACGGGCCGCCGCCGCGGTCTGCGCACCGCGCTCGCCGGGGGACGGCGGCGGCTGGCCCGGCGCCGCGTGTCCGCGGCAGGCTGACTTCCACTCCCGCCACGCCGCGGTCGGTCGGCGACGCAGGAGCCAACGCCGTGTGCGGCGAGTTCGCCGGGTTTGATTGACTCGGGCGGTGCATGCTGAAGTTCTGAGCGTCTACGAGGCCATCCGGCGCCGTCGTGACGTACGCGCGGAGTTCACCGGCGAACTCGTCGACGATGCGACACTGTGGCGGCTGCTGGATGCCGCGCACCGGGCGCCGAGCGTCGGGAATTCGCAGCCCTGGGATTTCGTGGTGGTCCGCGAGCCGGCGACGCTGCGCGAGTTCGCCGAACACGTGGCACAGAAGCGCATCGAGTTCCGCGACGCGCTGCCACCCGAGCGCGCCGCCACCTTCGAGCCGATCAAGATCGAGGGCATTTCGGAGAGCGGTACCGGGATCGTGGTCTGCTACGACCACGATCGCGGCGGGCCGCAGGTGCTCGGCCGGGCCACGGTGCCCGAAACCGGTGTCTACTCCGCGGTTCTCGCCATCCAGAACCTTTGGCTGGCCGCCACCGCCGAAGGCATCGGCGTGGGGTGGGTGTCGTTCTACGATCCCGGTTTCCTGTCCGATCTGATCGGCCTCCCGGAGGGCGTCCGCACGGTCGCCTGGCTGTGCGTCGGGCCGGTGCGCGAGTTCCAGCGCATTCCCGATCTGGAGCGCTTCGGCTGGCGCGCGGGCAGACCCCTCACGGACGCGGTGCACCGCGAGACCTATCGGGGCTGACCTTCCGCGCATCGTTACCCAAATGTGCGGATCGTTCATGCTTCAATCGGATCCCCACTGGGTACGACAAGGGCGAAACTGTCACTTACGCAGTGCGCTTCATCGTGGTTTTCGTCGGTTCCAGGAGGTTTGTGCAATGGCCAATGTCGATGCTGTTCGGCTGTCCAGCGAGCTGGGCATCGATCTGGCACAGGCGACGTTGCGCCTGCGTCGAGAAGGCGTCCCCGGCGAGACCAAGCACCAGACCTGTCTGCGCATCCTCGCGGACGAGGGGCGCAAGCGCCGGGGCTTCACAGGCAAGACCTGAGAGAGGCTCCGGCAGGGCCACTCATACGTCGCCTCAGACGCGTTCGAGCACCGCCGATGCGCCGATGCCGCCCGCGGCGCAGATACCGAGCAGGGCCGCGTTCTTGCCCGTGCGAGTCAGTTCGTTGGCCATGGTGGTCACCATGCGCGCCCCGGTGGCGCCGAACGGGTGACCGAGCGAGATCGAGCCGCCGTGCACGTTCAGCTTGTCGACGTCCACCTCGCCGACGGCGGTATCGCGATCCAGCCTGGTCTTGGCCCATTCGTCGCTGGCCAGTGCGGTAAGCACCGCCAAGGTCTGGGCGGCGAAGGCCTCGTGGATATCCACGAGATCGACGTCGGCCAAGGACATTCCGGCGTTCTCCAGCGCGCGTGGCATCGAGATGGCCGGCCCGATTAGCACCTGATCGGCCGGGTCGACGCTCACGTAGCTCCACGACCGGAACGCCGCCAGCGGCCGATATCCGAGGGCGTGCGCTTTCTCTTCGCTCATCAGCAGCACCGCGGCGGCACCGTCGGTGAGCGGGCTGGCGTTGCCAGCGGTCACGCTGCCGTCGGCGGCGAAAACCGGTTTCAGCGCGGCCAGTTTCGCGACGCTGGTGTCGCCGCGCACCAGACCGTCGCGCCGGATCTCCGCGTCTTCGGGCGTGCGGATCCGCAGCACCTCGTCATCGAACCGGCCGGAGTCGATGGCGGCCGCCGCGCGGTGATGCGAGCGGGCGGCGAACTCGTCCTGGTCCGCGCGGCTCACGCCGTGGATACGAGCCATCTTCTCGGCCGACTCGCCCATCACCTCGCCGGTGGTGCGCTCGGCGATCTTGGGCCTGCTCGGTAGCAGGTCGGTGAACGGCGCCAAGCGCGCGACCGCGGACAAGTAGTCCTTCGGCTTCGGCTTGCCCAGCGCCAGCGGCGCCGCCGCGTGCACGACCTTTTGCGGCAGCTTGACCTCGGCGTTGGAGGTGGAATCGCTGCCGCCCGCGATCATGACGTCGTATTCGCCCCGCTCGATCGCGGCCGCCGCCGACGTGACCGCCTGCAGACCGGAGGCGCAGGCCCTGGTCACGGTGTAGCCCTCACAGCCCGGGTCCAGCGCCAGGTCCAACGCGACTTCGCGGGCGATGTTCGGCGCCGCGCTGGGCAGGATGACCCCGCCCCACACGATCGCCTCCACTTCCGCACCGGGCAGCCCGGTGCGCTCCAGCAGTCCACGGACCGCGGCATCGGCCAGCGCGATGGAGTCCATCCGGGTGTATCCGGTGAACGCACGCAGGAACGGCGTGCGCGCACCGGACACGATCACAGCACGGCGAGCAGCTCTGGTGGCCATGCGATTTCCTTTCGAAAGCCTGGGACCACCAAACTTACTTCAAAGTAAGTTCACCGTCGACCCCCTTCGCCGACGGTGAACCCCGACGCAGCGACGATCCCCTCCACCGCCGCTGAACCGGTCCGCCGCGCGCCGTTGCGCGACGGACCGAGACGCCCGTCCCGGCGAACGCCCCTGCCCGTCCCGGAACCGTCGCATGCACTCCGTCATCCGACGCAAAGAACCGTAACAAACTTTCGACTAACTTTCCAAATAGTTTCTATTTGTTTGCCTTGAGCCTCCCATCGGCTTACCATGAACGCACTATGCATAGCCCTTCGGAGCTGTCGCGGCAGAAGAGATTCGGGCGAATCATCAAAGAACGCCGGGACGAGCTCGGCCTCACCCAGCTACAGATCGGCGACCTCGGGGGACCTTCGGCGCCGACCATCAGGAAGATCGAGGACGGCGAAGCGACCATCAGCATGCAGACGCTGAACAAGCTCGACGCGCCGCTGCGATGGCTGCCGGGCAGTGCCGCACGCACCTACGCGGGCGGCGTACCCGCCGCCGACGAACCCGCGAACTCCGCGCGCGGCGCGGGCGACTCGGTGGTGGCGGGGCCGGACGCGATCCGCTTCGAAATCTCCGACCTGACCGGCCTTCTCGCGGCATCGGGCAGTCTCAACGACGCCGTCGAGCACGGCCGCACCACCGACCCGCAGGTGGTCGCCGCGATCGCGGAACTCAACCGGGTGGTCTCCAAGCTGTCGGCGCGATACGCGACCGCCATGCTCGAACGCAACGGTGGACCGGGCAAGCAGTTGCATCCGCTGGTGGAAATGGCCTTCGCGCACTTGCTCGCGGTCCCCGCGGAGTCCAGCGACCCCGACGAGCTACAGGAACGCCGGTACCGCCGCTGGCTGGCCGGTCGATCGGAGGATATCGATGCAGCGACCGAAGCCCGATTCCGCGCACGCTGGCTGGCGGCCAACCTGGCCACGACAGCGGTTCGAAACGGCGAGTGACGAGGCAGCCATGACCGACCACGGATCGAATCGCCCGGAGCTGACCCTCAGCCACAAGATCAATCGGCTGTTCTCCGTCGTGCACCCGCGCAACGCACCGGAACGCAGCACCGAATCCGTCGCCGAGCAGATCGGCGAATTCCTCGGTCGCACGGTGCCGCCCGGTTACCTGGAGCGCCTGCGCGACGGCGAGTTCGACGACCGGAACGCGGGCGCCACAGCGGATGTCGAGATCCTCGCGGCGGTGGCGCGCAGTTTCGGCGTGGCGGCCGACTATCTGCTCACCCGCGGACCCGCGGCGGACGCGATCGACCGGGAACTCGAACTCCTCGCCACCATGCGAGACGCGAACGTCGCCAGCGTCGCGCTGCGCGGTTCGAACATCGATCGGGCCATGCTCGCCAGGATCATCCAGAGCACCGAAGGATCGATGCCGCCGAGTCGGTAACATGCTTCCCTACATGGGCCACTGAGCTTTTGTAGGAGACCGATCACATGGCCATCCAGGCCCGGTTCCGGAGCTTGACCCGGGACCTCCCGATACCCCACCCATGGAATCTGCAGACCTACCTCGATGCCGTCGCGGCGCACCGTGGTCGCAGCATCAGCCTGTTGCCGATCGATACCGCGCTGCTCGCAGGCACCGGTTGCGGCACGGGCAGCGGCCTGTGGATCGCGAAGCAGGACAGCGACGTCATCGTCTACGGCGCGGACACCACCGAATGGCATGCCGAGCACATCATCGTGCACGAACTCGGGCACATGTTGCTCGGGCACGGCCCGGAGCAGCACCGGCCCGGTGAGCCGCCCGCGGGCACGCCGACGGTGGCGGCGGTCGCCGACCTGCTGCCCTCGATCTCGCCCGAGTCGATCGCCCACGTGCTCGGCCGCACCGACTACGGCACCCTGCGCGAGCGCGACGCGGAGACCTTCGCCGACATGGTGATGCTGCACGCCATGCGTCCACCGCGTCGCGATTCGCTGCTGCACCGCACGTTCTTCCGCGACCGGCGGCGGTGAACTCGCCGATCCCCGCGCCGATCGCGATACCGCTGATCGTCTTCGTCGCGGTGGTCGTCCTCGGACGGTTGATCGTGCTGCACCACGCCGCCGTCGACCGGCTGCTCAATCGAGCCTTGCTGTGGGGTACGGCCACGCTGGTCCTGCTCGAGCGCGGCGTCGCTCCGGGGATCGGCAGTCTG
The DNA here is from genome assembly GCF_040610355.1 of Nocardia sp. NPDC004168. Classification (NCBI taxonomy): domain Bacteria; kingdom Bacillati; phylum Actinomycetota; class Actinomycetes; order Mycobacteriales; family Nocardiaceae; genus Nocardia; species Nocardia sp. NPDC004168. Next base: position 43,910 of record NZ_JBEXME010000012.1, read on the forward strand.
CTGCACCAGCTTTCGATGGTCACACTGCTGATGGAGGTGGCCGGTCTGTACGGTGCGGCCCGGCTGTGGTCGGGCGCCGACCCGGTCTCCGCATCGGCTCGGCAGCGGGTCTACGACTTCACCGGACTGGTGGGTGGCGCGATCATCCTTGCCGTCGGCACTCCGGCCCGACAGGAGGGCAGGCTGCTGGGGCAAGCATCGGACTGGCCGACGGTAGTGGTCTGGTCGATCCTGTGGCTTCCGCTGCTCGCCGCCGGTCGGCTGGCCTGGCGCGCGGCACTGCGCGAATTGCGCTCGGCCGAATCCACCGCCGCCGAACGGATCGTCTACGCGACCCTGCTGGCGACGCTGGTCGTCGGTTCCGCGGGCCTGGTCGTCTCCGCCGTGCGGCTGGCGGCGCCTGGTACGGCCGCGGACCCGGCCATGGTGCGCTGGGCGGCACCGACTTTCGCCGCCTCGACGCTCGGCGCGGCGCTGCTCGCCGTGCCGCTGCTCGCCGGGCTGCGGGCCCGCGCGGGCTGGGACCGCGCCGGACGGTACTGCCGTCGCCTGCGGCCGCTGTGGCGCGATCTCACCGCGGCCGTGCCCGAGGTCGTGCTCGAGCCGGACATCCCCCTCGGATCCGAAGCGCGGCTGATCCGGATGACGGTGGAGATCCGCGATGCCCTGATGCACCTGCGGCACTACCTGCCCGGGGAGACGAGCCGGCCGGACTACGTGGAACAGATCGTGCAGGCCATCGCCGCGAAGACGAACGGCGCGGCCGTGACCCCGCGGCAGTTCGACCAGCCCGTGCGGCTGCCCGTCGGCGACATCGACTCGGATCTGCGGCTGCTGCTCGCGCTGGCCCGCCGCTGGCACGCCGAGGGCGCATCGACGAAAATCTCCGGGCATCCGGCCGGTGAGCCGAATGCCCGGAGAAGTGGGGACGGGTGGTTTCCGTTTCGTCAGGCCAGGCGGATCAGGCCGTAGTCGAAGGCGTGACGACGGTAGACCACCGAAGGCCGGTCGGTCTCTTTGTCCTGGAACAGGAAGAAGTCGTGGCCGACGAGCTCCATTTGGTACAGGGCATCATCGACGGACATCGGCGTCGCCGCGTGCTCCTTCGTGCGCACGATGTGGCCGGGACCCTCCTCGTATTCCGGTTCCCGCTCTTGGTGCGCGTGGGCGGCGCCGGACTCGGCGAGCCGGTCGAACAGGGAGTCGTCCACCAGATCGGCAGTGGCCTGGGCGACCGACAGCGGCGTCTTGTCGCCGTAGTGCACCCGGCGCCGGTCCTTGGTGCGGCGCAGTCTGCTCTCCATCTTCGCGGTAACCGACTCGAATGCGGCGTAGAAGCTGTCCGCGCAGGCCTCAGCCCGCACGACGGGACCCTTTCCGCGCGCGGTGATTTCGACGCGCTGACAGTTCTTGCGCTGACGACGGTTGCGCTCGTGGAACAGCTCGACGTCGAAGAGGAAGATCGACGGGTCGAAGCGTTCTAATCGGGAGAGTTTTTCCGCGACGTAGATACGAAAATGATCGGGCACCTCGACGTTGCGGCCCTTCACCACGATGTCGCCGCGCGGCGCTCGTGGTCGTTCCGCAGTGGGTTGCTCGAGTGCTTCCTGGGTGCTGGGCTCCAGCACCGAAGCAGCGGGATCTTTCACTGAAGGTCGTGAAGAAGTCGTCACGCGTACCTCCCGGATCTGGCCGCACCGACCGATTCCAGTGCGGCGGGATTGAACCGTGCCGAACGACGATTGCTCGGCACTAGACGTCCGAGGCGCCACCTCCAAACTTGCGGTTCGGGTGTGTGTCCGCGACGCTAGTCCGCCGACGGGCTGATCGCCAGTGTTCACGCAAATTTCCCGGAGTCAAGCAGCACAAGTAACCAGAACGCCACGTGTCGGCAACCCGGCGCGCTGTAGCGCGCGCACCGACTCGAAGGCCGTCGCACCGGTGGTCAGCACGTCGTCGACCAGCACTACCTCGGCATTCGCCGGTACTCCCCAGTCCGCGGCAGGGCCGGGCGTCGTGGTCACCCGCCCCTTCAGGTTGCGAGCGCGCTCGGCGGGTGTCAAGCCCACCGAATCGCGCACCCCTTGCCCCACTCGCAACACCGGCACCACTCGGCAGTTGGGCAGCCATCGGGTAGCTACCGTCGCCGAGCGAAGCACCGGATCGCCGCCCCGGCGCCGCGCCGCCACGCGTCGGCTCGGCGCGGGCACCAGTACCAACGGAACACCCGGCGAACGCAGTTCGGCGAGCGCGCCCGCGAACGCCTTTCCGAGTGGCAGCGCCAGATCCCGCCGTCCCCGTTCCTTGGCGGCGAGCACCGCCCGCCGCGCGGGCCCTGCGTACGGCCCCAGCGCCCAGCACGGAATGCCCGGGTCGTTGCGCGGCCACACCCGCACCGGCGGACCGGCCAACGTGACGGCGCAATCGGCGCACCAATCGGCTCCGGAACGTCCGCAGCCCGCACAGGCGGCGGGCAACACCAGATCGAGCAGGGTTCGCATCGACCGAGTGTGCGCCCGCCCCCTGACAGAATCGCTCGATCATGTCGACAGCATGCACCTGGCAGAACGCTATGCCCTTGCGGCGAAGTCTTTTACGCTGCGCTCGCACCCTGCTCGAACCGCCATGCGCGCCCGCGCCGGATTCTTCCGAGTGTGAGCGAGCCTTCCGAAGTGCCGACGTGCGGCCGGCCTCGCGTACTCGCGACAGATCGCCGCTCAGCCGGGCAGGACGGGCGTGGCGTTCGCGCCCAGACCCGGCACCTCACGCCAGTAGGGCTGGCCTTGGTCCGGGGCGGAGGTCAGCTCCAGCACCGCACGTGAGTCGGCGACGTACTGATGGTCGGGGCTCGCGCTCACGGACCGCACCGGGGCGGTGAGGTTCTGCGACGTCAACGGGGTCGGCTCCGAGCCGTCCACCGACACCGTGCTCACGGGGTCCACATTCCCCTCGCGCGCGATGATGATCGTGTCCGCGTCCAGCCAGTCCACCGACACCGCGGCCGTGCTGAGTCCGACACCGACGGGCACCGCCGAGGTCAGCGCCAGCTTCCCGTCCGGTTGCGGCGCGACGACCGCGACGTACACCCGGCCGTCGGCGATCATCGCCGCCCGCGCCCCGGTCCGGGAGATCCGGAGTTCGGTGATCGGTAGCCGCGGCGCCGTGGCCGAGGATGCCGCCGTCAACCTCGAGATGTCGACGTTCTGAATCGAGACGTTTCCGGTGCCGCGGTCGTTGACCGCGCGGATCACCCGGTCACCGTCGACCACCGCCCATGCCGCGCTGCCGTCCGCCGTCCACGAGGGCCGGGTGATGGTGAAGCCATCGGCCACCGGAAAAGCGTTGCCGCCGTAAGTGCCGACCATCAAGATCCGCGACGGCGCGCCCGGCGGTCGTCCGGCTTCCGCCACCGCGGCGACGAGCTGACCGTCCGCGGACAGCGTCGCCGACTGCAGGTTGTTCACTCCGCCGAAGTAGCCCGGAGCGGGAGTGATACCGCCGTTGTCGGCGATCTGCACCAGCCCGCCGCCGCGCAGAGCGTGCAGCCCGACCTGGTTGCGCGCGGCGGTCGCCGGATTGAACTGCTGCACGTCCGCCACGCTCCAGCCGTTCGCGGCGAAGCGCTCGTCCAGCGGCTTGCCGTCGGCCAACAGCATGTACGGCCCGAGGATGTCGGCGCTGGACAAGGTGAGCACCACCTGCGCGGCCAGCAGTTCGCGCTCGCGCGGATTCAGCGCCGACGCGCCCGCGAAATCGATCCGGACACCGCCGAGCCCGATGCCGACGCCGTCGGGATCACCGTTGGCCTTGGTGATCGCCCCGCGCACCGCGATCGGCGGCGTCAGCTCACTGTGCAGCACCGACGCCAGCGCGGGCTGCGGCCCCTCCAGCAGCGAGCTGATCAACCGCTGGGTCAGCTGCGCTTTCGGCACCGCGAGCCAGCGCAGGTCCGGCACGGCCATATTGCCGCCCGGATCGATGAAGTACAGCGCGTAGCGGCGGTAGGACTTGAAGAACGCGGTGGAGTCCATGACCACGCCGTCGGGCAACTCGTCGATGCGCCACTCGCCGTTGATCTTGGTCAGCTCGATCTTGTTCTCGACGAACGGAATGTCGTCGTTGGGCCGGTACCCGCCGTCCGCGGACAGCTCGCCGACCTTGCGCGCGCGGATCAGATAGTTGGCCTTGTCCCCGGAACGCGACTCCCGCAGGGTGTCCGGTTTCTCGACGATGACCGTGCCCGCCGCGTCGTCCCACTGGGTGGAGGCCGCAGGGGTCATGTATTGCCTTGCGGCCAGATGCCGGTTGGCCGGATCGGCGGTGGCCTGAAGGAAATCGCGCAGCAGCAGATCCGGATCGCGGTTGGCCAGCGGGGCCGGCGGGCCCTCGGAGGTGGGCTCACGATTGATGGTGCCGAGCGCCTCCGGCGCGGAGGACTCGGGGAGGCTGGCACAGGCGGTGAGCGGCATCACGACCGCGAGGACCGCCGCTGTCAGTACGGTCAGCCGCCGCATCCGCGCAGATCCGACACGCATTCTCATGACTGTACGTCCCCCGGTTCGCGCGCCGCGCCGCCCCCGGTCTGCGCCGACTCCGAGGCGGGCGATCCGTTCGCCCCGGACGCGAGCGGCTCTTCGGCCGCGGCGCTGTCGGTGGGCGTCGCCGTACCGTCGGCCGCTCCGGGCGACTCGCTCACGCTCGGCTCCGCGGCCGCGCCGCCTTCGACGTCCGTGCCGTCCAGCTCATCGCTGTCGGTCTCGGCCGCCTCGCTCGCGCCCTCCGCACGCACGCCGACCGGATCGGATGTGCCCGCGTGCGCGCCCTGTGGCGCGGCGTCGGTCACCTGCGCGGCGCCCGGCTCGGCGGCGACCGGCAACGCCGTATCGGTCGTGTCGCGATCGGCGGACGGTTCCGGCTCCACCACGTGCATCGTCTTGCGCGCGGGCTCCAGCGGCAGCGGGCTCGGGCCGAGCTTCTTACCGCGCACCAGCGGCAGCGTCAGGCGGAAGCTGGCGCCGATCCCGACCTCACCCCAGGCTTCGAGTCTGCCTTCGTGCAGGTTCGCGTCCTCCACGCTGATCGACAGACCGAGGCCGGTGCCGCCGGAGCGGCGCATGCGCGACGGGTCCGAACGCCAGAACCGGTTGAAGACCAGCTTCTCCTCGCCGGGGCGCAGGCCGACGCCCTGGTCCCGCACGACGACGGCGACCGCGTTGCTCTCGACGTCGCCCCGCATCCGGATCAGCACCGGCTTGCCCTCGCTGTGGTCGATCGCGTTGGCGAGCAGATTGCGCAGCACCCGCTCCACCCGGCGCGGATCGACCTCGGCGACGAGCGGATCCTCCGGCATGTCGCTGATTATCTCCACCCCGGCGTCCTTGGCGAGGTGGCGCACGGTCGAGATCGCGGCCCGCGCGCACATCCGCACGTCCAGCGATTCGACCTGGAGTTCGGCGACGCCCGCGTCGTGCCTGCTGATCTCCAGCAGGTCGTTGAGCAGGCCCTCGAACCGGTCCAGCTCGTTGACCAGCAACTCGGCGCTGCGGGCCAAGGCGGGGTCGAGGTCGTCGCTGCTGCCGTGGATCAGGTCGGCGGCCATGCGCACGGTGGTGAGCGGTGTGCGCAACTCGTGGCTGACGTCGGAGGTGAACCGGCGCTGCAGATTGCCGAATTCCTCCAGCTGGGTGATCTGGTTGGACAGGCTCTCGGCCATCTCGTTGAACGCCTGAGCCAGCCGAGCCATGTCGTCCTCGCCGCGTACCAGCATGCGTTCCTTGAGCCTGCCGTCGGCGAACCGGCCGGCGATCCTGGCCGCGGAGCGGATCGGAAGCACCACCTGCCTGGTGACCAGCGCGGTGATCGCGGCAAGCAGGACCAGCAACACGATGCCGCCGACCAGCATGGTGCCGCGCATCAGCGACAGGCTGCGTTCCTCGTTGGCCAGCGGGAAGATCAGGTAGATCTCCAGGGTCGGAACCTCGGCGCTCGGGCTGCCGATGATCAGCGCGCGACCGCTGTAGCCATCCGCGTCCTCGACGGTGGCGAACTGGTAGCTGACCTGGTTGCGCTGCACGAACCGGCGCAGCTCGTCGGGCACCTCCTGGATCGGGCCGCGAGGGATCTGCTGCGGCGGCATCCCGCCGATGACGCTCAGCGCCGAGACGAAGCTGCCGGCGGCGCCGGTGGACTGGCCGCTACCGCCGCGATTGGACAGTGCGTTGCGAGCCTCTTCCAGCCGCTGCGGTTGAGCACCGATGTCGTGCACACCGGCCAGCTGGCTCTCGACCGTGTTACGCGCGCGGTCCATCTCCTCGACCGCCGCGTTGATCTTGGCGTCCAGCAGCCGGTCGGTGATCTGGCTGGTCAGCACCACACCGAGGATCGTGATGACAATCAGCGACAGCGTCAGCGTTGACACGATGACGCGCAACTGCAGCGAACGACGCCACAGGTGGCCTAGGGCAATGCCGACCGCTTGGAACCAGGCCACCACCGGAGCCAGCGATCGTTCCAGACGCGCGAAGACGCCATGGATCACGGCGGTCCGGCCTTGTAACCGACACCGCGGACGGTCAGCACGATCTCCGGGTTCTCGGGATCCTTCTCCACCTTCGCCCGCAACCGCTGCACATGGACGTTCACCAGGCGGGTGTCCGCGGCGTGCCGGTAACCCCAGACCTGCTCGAGCAGGACCTCACGGGTGAACACCTGGCGCGGCTTGCGGGCCAGGGCGACGAGCAGGTCGAACTCCAGCGGCGTCAGAGAGATCTGCGCGCCACCACGGCTGACCTTGTGCGCGGGCACATCGATCACGATATCGGCGATCGACAGCAGCTCGGCGGGCTCCTCCTCGGTGCGGCGCAGACGGGCCCGCACCCGGGCGACCAGCTCCTTCGGCTTGAAGGGCTTGACGATGTAATCGTCGGCACCGGACTCCAGACCCAGCACGACGTCGACCGTGTCGGTCTTCGCCGTGAGCATCACGATCGGAACTCCGGAATCGGCCCGCAGCACACGGCACACGTCGATGCCGTTCATGCCGGGCAGCATCAGGTCCAGCAGCACCAAATCGGGGCGGATCTCGCGAACCGCCGCCAGGGCCTGTGTGCCGTCGCCGACCACGTGCGGGTCGAACCCTTCCCCGCGCAAGACGATCGTGAGCATCTCAGCGAGTGCCATATCGTCGTCGACGACCAGAATCTTCGGCTTCATAACTACTATGTTGTCATCTCCCAGGCCAGGATCGGGCCGCCACGCCAACACTGGTGTGAACCCGCGGCACAACCAACCTTATCGACCAACGATTTCGGCGATGCGCGCGGCCAGCGTCGCCGGACCGTCGTCGGATCGGTATGTCCACCAGGGTCCGCGCCAGTCGCGTTCGGCCAGCTCACGGTACACCGCGCCGGTGCGATGCTGCAGACCGCCGTCGCGTTCGTAGACGTCGAGCGCGCGTTCGGCGTCGAGTTCGCCACGCCTGCGGGCACGCTCGGCGGCGAGCTCGGTGGGCACGTCCAGCAACACTTGCAGCGCGGGCTCGGGCAGAGCGAATCTGCCGAACTCCAATTCGCCCACCCATGTAACGATTTCGCCGTCCGCCGACTGCCCCAGCCGGGCGGCCGAATAGGCGGCGTTGGAAGCGACATAGCGATCGAGTAGCACAACGTCGTTGTCGGCCAACAGTTTCGACAGCTCGTCCGCGGCGTCCGCGCGGTCCAGCGCGAACAGCAGAGCCATGCCGCTGACCGAGCCCGCGAGGTCGCCGTGCGCGCCGCGCAGCGCCTCGGCGGCCAGATCGGCGTGCACCGAGACGCGGTAGCGCGGGAAGGCCATCGTCGCGACGCGCAGTCCGCGACCACGCAGATCGGCGACCACCCGCTCGATCAGCGTCCGCTTACCCGCGCCGTCGAGCCCTTCGACCGCTATCAGCACTCCCATGACCAGGCACACTACCCCGCCGCACACCGGACGCCCGCAGCGGCTGACCAGCGTGGATGCCGGGCGCTGCGGGCGGGCGCGAGGTGACGGGCGCCGGTGTCCCCGCCGACCGTCGGCGGGGACACCGGCAGCGCGTTCAGTAGCGGTAGTGATCCGGCTTGTACGGGCCCTCGACGTCGACGCCGATGTACTCGGCCTGGTCCTTGGTGAGCTTGGTCAGCTCGCCGCCGAGCGCTTCGACGTGGATGCGCGCGACCTTTTCGTCCAGGTGCTTCGGCAGCCGGTAGACCTCGTTGTCGTACTCCTCCGGCTTGGTCCACAGCTCGATCTGCGCGATCACCTGGTTGGAGAAGCTGTTCGACATCACGAACGACGGGTGGCCGGTCGCGTTGCCGAGGTTGAGCAGACGCCCCTCCGACAGCACCAGGATCGAGCGGCCGGTCTCCTTGAACGTCCACAGGTCGACCTGCGGCTTGATCGTCAATTTCGTTGCGCCGGAACGCTCCAGCGCCGCCATGTCGATCTCGTTGTCGAAGTGACCGATGTTGCCGAGGATGGCCTGGTCCTTCATCGCCTTCATGTGGTCGAGGGTGATGATGTCCTTGTTGCCGGTCGCGGTGATGACGATGTCGGCCTCGCCGATCGCCTTCTCCACGGTCACCACGTCGTAGCCGTCCATCAGCGCCTGCAGCGCGTTGATCGGGTCGATCTCGGTGACCTGCACCCGGGCGCCCTGTCCGGCAAGCGATTCCGCGCAGCCCTTGCCGACATCGCCGTAGCCGCAGATCAATATCTTCTTGCCGCCGATGAGCACGTCGGTGCCGCGGTTGATGCCGTCGATCAGCGAGTGGCGGGTGCCGTACTTGTTGTCGAACTTGCTCTTGGTGACCGAGTCGTTGACGTTGATCGCGGGGAACACCAGTTCGCCCGCCGCCGCGAACTGGTAGAGCCGCAGCACGCCCGTGGTGGTCTCCTCGGTGACGCCCCGCACCGATTCGGCGATCTTGCTCCACTTGCCGCGATCGGACTCGAAGCGCTCGCGCAGCAGGTTCAAGAAGACCTTGTACTCGGCCGAGTGGTCCTCGTCCTCCGGCGGCACCACGCCCGACTTCTCGAACTGCGCGCCGCGCAGCACGAGCATGGTGGCGTCGCCGCCGTCGTCGAGGATCATGTTGGCCGGCTCGCCCGGCCAGGTGAGCATCTGCTCGGCGGCCCACCAGTACTCCTCCAGGGTCTCGCCCTTCCAGGCGAACACCGGGGTGCCCTTCGGCTCCTCGACGGTGCCGTTGGGGCCGACGACCACGGCGGCCGCCGCGTGGTCCTGGGTGGAGAAGATGTTGCAGGAGGCCCAGCGGACCTCGGCGCCGAGGCTGGTCAGGGTCTCGATCAGCACCGCGGTCTGCACGGTCATGTGCAGCGAGCCGGAGATGCGCGCGCCCTGCAGCGGCCGCACCTCGGCGTACTCACGGCGCAGCGCCATCAGACCGGGCATCTCGTGTTCGGCCAGACGGATCTCTTTGCGGCCGAAATCGGCCAGCGACAGATCCGCCACCTTGTAGTCGATGCCGTTGCGGACATCGGCGGTCAACGACGTGCGAAGTTCTGAGGTGGTCATCAGCCTCTCCTGGTTCGGCAAGTACCGAGGCAAGGCTAGTCGCTCACGACGGGGCGCGGTTTACGCGGCCGTCCCTCCGACGGGCGGACCGGCCTCGGACTCGGCTCACGCCGTGACGCCGCGGGCCGCCAGGATGCGACGCCGCTTACGCGGCTGAATGTTCGCCAGTGTGATGTCGCCGCCGTAGTGGGCGAGCACGCGGCCGTCCATAATCCGCCGCCACAGCGGCGGGACGGCGGCCAGCACGATCATGGCGGCGTAGCCCGCGGGCAGTTGCGGGGCCTGCTCGGAGGTGCGCAGCGTCTGGTAGCGGCGGCCCGGGTTGGCGTGGTGATCGCTGTGCCGCTGCAGGTGGAACAGGAAGATGTTGGTGACCAGATGGTCGCTGTTCCAGCTGTCGCGCGGCGAGCAGCGGGCGTACATGCCGTTCGGGCGGCGCGCCCGCAGCAGGCCGTAGTGCTCGACGTAGTTCACCGTCTCCAGCAGGCCGAAGCCGATCACGGCCTGCAGCAGCAGCCAGGGCAGCACCTGGTAGCCGAACGCCGCGACCAAGGCGCCGAACAGCACGAGCGTCATCGACCAGGCCTGCAGGATGTGGTTCTGCACGCTCCACCAACCCTTGCCCTTGCGTGCGAGCCGCTCGCGCTCCAAGACGATCGCCGAGCGGAAACTTCCGGACACGCTGCGCGGCAAGAACTCCCACAGCGACTCGCCGAGGCGCGCGCTGGCCGGATCCTCCGGAGTAGCCACCCGCACGTGATGGCCGCGATTGTGCTCGACGAAGAAGTGCCCGTATCCGGACTGGGCGAGCGCGATCTTGGCCAGCCAGCGCTCCAGGCGCTCGACCCGGTGCCCGAGCTCGTGGGCGGCGTTGATGCCGATACCGCTGACGAATCCGAGAGTGGCGGCCAGACCCAGCTTGTCGACCACGCTCAGTTCGTCCCCGGCCCACATGTAACTCGCGATCACCAAGCCGATCAGCTGCACGGGGAGCATCAGGTAGGTGCACCACCGGTAGTACCGGTCGTTGGAGAGCCGCTCGTAGTCCTCGTCCCTCGGATTGTTGCCGTCCACGCCGATCGACCAGTCCAGCACCGGGATCACGATCAGCACGATGATCGGGCCGATCCACCAGAAGATCGGGATGCCGGTGTGCAGCACCAACTGCGAGGGCAGCAACGCGGACGCAGGCGGAAGCAAGCCGAGGACCCACAGATGGCGTTTGGGATCGGGCGATCCCACGGGTTTGCCAACCGTTTGCACTTTTGCCCCACTCGAAGAAGACCCGAACACCGTCGCATGAGAATACTTCTTGAGTTGTTGTCTGTTACAACCAAGTGGTGGGTTGAGACATGATCGCTATTACAAGCTACGCAGTCGGTTTTCAATGTGCTGCATATGCGCCAGTCGCGCGCCGGTTGCCCGCGCGGGCTCAGCTCTGCACCCGCGCGGCCAGGATCGCTTCGACGTAGGGACTCAGCAGCGCGCTCAATTCCGCGGGCGCGTCCCGCCCCGGACCGGGCGGAGTGGGGATGTAACTGAGGGCGATCCGCACCAGCGCGTGCGCGATGACGTCCGATTCGGCCGCCGTCGACGCCACCCAGCTGTACTGGAAGGCGCGCGACAGCCGCGCGGTCGCGTGCTCGAGCAACGGCCCCGCGTCCAGGGTGATCAGGCGCAGCAGATCCAGCTTCACCTCGCCCGCGACCAGCGACTGCACCAGCGGGTCGGAGGCCGCGTCGAAGAAGAAGTTCGCCATGCCGTCGCGGAACGCCGCGCGGACGTCACCGACGTTGCCGTTGATGGCGGCGTCGACGTGATCGACCAGGAAGTCGGCCAGGCGCAGGGCGTAGGCCTGGGTGAGGCCGCCGCGTGAACCGAACTCGTTGTACAGGGTCTGCCTGCTCACGCCCGCTCTGGCCGCGACGTCGCCGAGCGTGATCTTGGACCAATCCCGTTCGGTGAGCAGCTCGCGCATCGCGTCCAGGACCGACGTCCGCAGCAGGTCCCGCGCGGCCTCCTGGTAGGGAATCCTGGTTCCGGTGCGCGGCATACCCGCGACACTGTCACGGGCGCCTGCCGCAGTCAAAATCTCACGACCGCTCGATTTCGACCATGAAGAAATCCGCCTTGGCGGCGCCGCAGTCCGGACAGGTCCAGTCGTCGGGGATGTCGTCCCAGCGGGTTCCCGGCGCGATGCCGTCCTCCGGCCAGCCCTCGGCTTCGTCGTATTCGAAGCCGCACTGGATGCACTGATAAAGCTTGTACTCGTTCATTTCGTGGCCCCTATCGGTTCGAAGTCGATCTTCTCCCGCACGCCGCAATCCGGGCAGCACCAGTCGTCCGGCACCGTCTCCCACCGGGTGCCCGGCGGAAAACCCTCGTGCGGCTCACCTTTCGCCTCGTCGAAGACGTAGTCACAGACGGGGCAGCGATACGCTTTCACGCCGCGTCCTTTCCGGCAGCGTTTTCCGCCCGACCCGAGCCGTAGCGCGCCAGCACTTTCTCCCGCTTGCCGGGATCTATATTGGCCCGGGTGATGTCGCCGTCGTAGTGCGCGAGTACGCGCTTGTCCATGACGCGACGCCACAGCGGCGGGAAGTAGGCGAGCATGATCATGCTGGCATAGCCGCTCGGCAGGTTGGGCGCGCCGTCCCAGCTGCGCAGCGTCTGGTAGCGGCGGGTCGGATAGGCGTGATGATCGCTGTGCCGCTGCAGGTGGTACAGGAAGATATTGGTGACGATGTGGTCGCTGTTCCAGCTGTGCACCGGGGCGGGCCGCTCATACCGGCCGCTCGCCGTGCGCTGCCGCACCAGGCCGTAGTGCTCCAGGTAGTTGACCGCCTCCAGCAGGCTGAATCCCACCACGGCTTGCAGGATCAGGTATGGCAGCAACTCGATGCCGAACACCGCGACCAAGGTCGCGAACAGCACCGCCGACATCAGCCAGGCGCTGAGTACTTCGTTGCGCAGACTCCACGGCTTCTTGCCGAGCCGGTCCAGCCGGGCCTTCTCCAGCTGCCAGGACGACTTCAGGCTGCCCCATACCGTGCGCGGCCAGAAGGCCCAGAACGTCTCGCCCACACGGGAACTCGCCGGGTCCTCGGGCGTCGCGACGCGCACGTGGTGGCCGCGGTTGTGCTCGATGTAGAAGTGCCCGTAGAAGGACTGGGCCAGCGCGATCCGCGACAGCCAGCGCTCCAGGTCCACCTTCTTGTGGCCGAGTTCGTGTGCGGTGTTGATGCCGATGCCGCCGATCATGCCGACCGTGATCGCCAGCCCGATCTTGTCCACCAAGTGCAGCCCGCCATCGATGCCGAGCCAGCTCACGTCGTCGGCGGTGATCAGATAGGCCGCCATCACCAGCGAGGCATATTGGAACGGCAGGTACAGGTAGGTGAGGTAGCGGTAGTACTTGTCGTTCTCCAGGTACTCCATCACCTCGTCCGGCGGGTTGTCGCCGTCCGGGCCGAAGAAGATGTCCGCGATCGGGATCAATACGTAGATCAGGATGGGCCCGAGCCAGAACGGCACCTGCGCGAGGCGATGCCAGCCCAACTCGTTCAGCCCCCAGATCAGCGGCAGACCGATGATGAACAGGCCGGCCGGAGCGAACAAGCCCCACAGCCACATGTAGCGCTTGCGATCCCGCCAGGCCGGCACCTCCACCGGCTGAGCGGACATGTCCGCGTGCGTCGACATCGTTGTCTCCATTCCCGAAGGGCACGCCACATGTGACGTGCATTACCTCACTTCTGGACGATATACGGACATTTGTCGCTTGTCTAGACAAATCACGCAATTTGTAAACTTCCCTCCGGGTCCAACGAACCGAGCCCCGGCCGGAGACAACTCCGCCCGGGGCTCGGCGTGGAATGAAGGGACCGACTCAGCGCAGCAGCACGTCGGCGTCGGCGGGTAGGGCGTTCACCGGCCACCAGCGCAGGTCGGTGGATTCGTGGCTGCGAACCGGGATCGCGCCCGCGGGGGCGGTGATGCGGAACAGCAGGTCGAGGTGTCTGGTGGGGACGCCGAGCGAGCAGGTGATCGGATGCGCTTGGGCGCCGTAGAGCCCTGGCTCCAGCCGTAGGTTCGCGATGCCGGATTCCTCGGTCGCTTCGCGCAACGCGGCGCCGGCGACCGTCTCGTCCCGCTCTTCGCAGTGGCCGCCGAGCTGGATCCAGCGTCCGACCCGCGGGTGCAGAGTGAGCAGCACCTCGCGGCCGTCGTGGGAGAAGACGACCGCGGAGGCGGTGATGTGGCCCGGCGCGTGCTCACGCAGGCAACCACGCGGGGCCGAACCGAGGAAGGCCAGCATCGCTTCCCGCAGCGATCGCTCCGGATCTGTTCCGGGACACCAAGTCTCGAGCAACTCGGTGGCCGAAGCGTGCAGCGACTCCACGCTCACCGGCGACACTCTCGCACTGCGGAATCGAGGCGCATCACAGCTCGACCAGTCCGGACCCCGCGCCCGCGGGCTGCCGCGGGGTCGGCTCCTCGAGCGGATGACCGATGGCGATGGCGCCCAGCGGACTCCAGTCCTCGGCCACGCCCAGCACGTCCCGGGTGACCTCGGGGGCGAAGATCGTCGACCCGATCCAGCAGCTGCCGATGCCCTCGGTGGCCAAGGCGACCAGCAGGCCCTGCACCGCCGCGCCCACCGCGACGGTGAACATGGTGCGTTCGTTCGCTCGCCTGCGCTCGTCCGGATAGTCGTGCGCGCCGTCCGGCACACAGAACGGAATGATCACCTCGGGTGCGTCGAACAGAATGCGCCCACGCGCGACCCTGCGCTCGATCCGCTCCGGCGACAGCCCGTCAGCGGTCAGTTCGGTGCGCCATTTCTCCGCCATCGCCTCGAGCAGACGAGCGCGCAGCTCCGGCGTGCGCAGCCACACGAACCGCACGGGGCGGGTGTGGTGCGGAGCGGGCGCGGTCAGCGCGACCGACACGGCCGAGCGGATCCGTTCGGGATCGACCGGCAGGTCGGCGAACTGGCGAATCGAGCGACGCAGGAGAATCGCCTCCTTGCGACCGCGTTCGATGGCCTCCGCGGTGCCCAGCCAGAACAGGTCGTCGGTGCCGCCGCGCAGGAGATCGGCGGCGCCCGATCCGTCGTCGACGATCGGCAGCCCGCGCACCACGGCGACCGGGACACCCCCGAGTTTGCCCTTGACCAGGTCCGCGGCGGCGGCCAGCTCGTCCGCCACGGCCACCTGGGTGACGAAAAGCTCGTTGCCCTGGCCGTCGACCGCGCCCGCGTAGTCGTGCAGCACCCGCAAGCCCGCGGCGCCGATGGCCGCGTCGGTCTGCCCGTTGCGCCAGGCTCGGCCCATCGTGTCGGTGACGAGCACCGCGACCGTCACGCCCAGCCGTTCGGCGAGCGCGGCGCGCAGCGCCTTGGCGCTGGCGTCCGGGTCGGTGGGCAGCAGCACGAGCTCGCCCTTCTCCACGTTCGAGCCGTCGACACCGGAGGCCGCCTGCACGATGCCCAGCTTGTTCTCGGTGATCAGAGTGCGGCCCTTGCGGGCGAGCACCCGCACCGCCTCCTGGTCGACGAGCCTGCGCCGGGCCGCGTCGCGCTCCTCGGGGTCCAGCGGCGCTTCCACGATGCGTCCCTCGACCTTGGCGACGATCTTGCTCGTGACCACCAGCACGTCACCGTGGGCCAGCCAGGGCGCGCAGCGGGCGATGTGCTCGGCGAGGTCGTCGCCGGGCCGGAATTCGGGCAGCCCGGTGACGGGCAGGATGCGCAGCTCTCCGGCCGCGTGGTCGGTCGGTGTGCTCACAGGGCGACTCCAGCGAGATCCAGCGCCTGACGCACCATTTCGGCGGTGGTCGGCGGGTCGGTCATCAACAACGGCACGCTACGCACCTCGACCCCTGGCACCTCGGCGGTGTCGGTGCTGTGGATCAGCCAGCCGTCCAGGATGCCGGTGGCGGAGCGTGCGCCGTAGTGCCTGCCGATCGCCTCGGCCGTCGTCTCCACGCCGATGACCGACAGGCACTCGTCGGCCATACCGCGCAGCGGCTTGCCGTCGATCACGCCGGACACGCCGATCACCTTCGCCGGGGTGGTGCGCAGCGCGCCCCGGATGCCGGGCACGGCGAGGATGGCGCCGATGCTCACGACGGGGTTCGACGGCGCGAGGAGGACCACGTCGGCGGATTCTATGATATTGATCACATTTGGGGCAGGTTTGGCTTCATCGGCGCCAATTGTGGCGAATCCATGGGTGTCGATGTTCGCGCGGTAGCGAACCCACCACTCTTGAAAATGGATCGCGCGCCGTTCGCCAGGCTTGTCCGGATCCGACACCACGACATGCGTTTCACAGCGATCGTCGGTTGCCGGGATCAGTTTCACGCCCGGCTGCCACCGGTTGCACAGCGCCTCGGTGACCGTGGAGAGCCGGTATCCGGCGCGTAACATTTCGGTGCGGATCAGATGCGTGGCGATATCGCGGTCCCCCAAGCCGAACCAGTCCGGCTGGGCATGATATTTCGCGAGCTCCTCCTTGGCGTGCCAGGTCTCGCCGACCCGGCCCCAGCCGCGCTCAGTATCGATACCGCCGCCGAGGGTATACATGCAGGTGTCGAGGTCGGGGCAGATCTTGAGCCCATGCATCCAGACGTCGTCGCCGACGTTCACGATCGCGGAGACGTCCGCCTCGGGCAGCAGCTCCCTGACGCCCTGAAGGAAACGCGCGCCACCGACACCGCCGACCAGCACGGCGATCCGGGGTCCGTTCGCGAGCGTGGCGTCCGCTTGTTGTCCAGTCACATCCGCACAGCCTATGCGCTGACGCGAAGGCTCCCGTTCGCGGCAAATTTGCTATACATTTGCTATCGCAGATCACAAGAGTGACTCGGAATGCGGCTGCGGATAGTAACGGAATAGCGACGGCGGCTTGACCATCGCAGCGTCCGGCGTGTCTAATCACAGACATGTCATTCCGGGTTCGCGCGAGAGATCAACGCGCGAACGGCATTTCGAACAAGTGTTCGCATCGGTGTGACAAGCTCGGGGACGTCCGCGGGACAACGTCGCGGGGTATGGCCGTCGGTATGCGTGTTGGTCCGACGGAAAGAATCATTCTGCGCTAACACACAGTGAGGAGGCGGAGCGATGGCCAACGAGATGGTCTCGCCGACCGATTCCACAGCAGGCGCAGCACGTGGCGTCTGCGCAGATAACGGCGGCTGGAAGGACCAAGAGGGGGGTGACGGAGTCACGGCGCCCCGGCTCAGCCTGGTCGTGACCGGCTTCGACGAGATGTTCGAATCCATCGAAGAGCAGTGGCAGGAGCGCGCCCTGTGCGCGCAGACCGATCCGGAGGCGTTCTTCCCCGAGAAGGGCGGCTCGACCCGCGAGGCCAAGCGGATCTGCATGGGTTGCGAGGTACGCGACGAGTGCCTGGAGTACGCGCTCGCGCACGATGAGCGCTTCGGCATCTGGGGCGGCCTCTCCGAGCGGGAGCGCCGCCGCCTCAAGCGCGGCATCGGCTGACAGACATCCGCGATGCCCGGAGCCGCCCGTCCACCGTGGCGCTCCGGGTACGCGCGACACGACCGGACAGTTCCCGACCGCCTCGATGCGGACGACCGGAGCCGACTGGCCTAGATTTTCTCTCATGGCACGTTCCCGTAAGCGTCGACCGCCGACCGCGCGGTCGGTGATCCGCCGCGGCCGCGGAGTGCGCGGGCCGATGCTGCCACCCACCGTGCCCGCTTGGCGGACCCGAGGCCAGAAGTTCGACCGGCTGGTGCTGGAGGCGTTCGCCCCCTTGGACTCCCGCTGGCACGACCGGCTCACCAAGCTCGACATCGCGGTCGACGACGTTCCGAAAATCCGTCCGCTGCATCCCGATTCGGTCACCTGGCCGGACGAGGTCGTGGCCGACGGCCCGGTTCCCCTCTCCCGGCTCATCCCGGCGGGCGTCGACCGGCACGGGGCGGCGACCAGGGCGCGGGTGGTGCTGTTCCGCAAGCCGCTCGAGCTGCGCGCCAGCGACCCCGACGACCTGGTGGATCTGTTGCGTGAAGTCCTGGTCCAGCAGGTCGCGACCTACCTCGGCGTCGATCCGGACGTGATCGACCCGGAAGCGGAGTGAATCGCACCCATCCGGGTGGCGGCGGCTCCCGAATGCCGTTGCGGGGCAGGCGCGGGCGTGTAGGCCGGTCACCGGCTGGGTACTCCGTGAACCCACGCCACGACGCACCACCGATGTCGCGCACCGGCGACACCGTCGCCCGCGCGTACGGCGAAGTCGTCCAGATCACCGCGGGGCCCGTCACGGCCCTGTGGGACGTCGTGCTGCCCTCGTTCCGCGACGCACGGACCGAGATTCTTCAAGCGTGTCTGTCCCCATCGACGCGCCAGGGGGGTTACTCTCATCGGCGTGATTCCCATGCGTCGTTGCTGCCGACCAGGCTGCAAGAATCCGGCCGTCGCGACGCTCACCTATGTGTACTCGGACTCGACGGCGGTGGTCGGACCACTCGCGACGGTCGCCGAACCGCACTCCTGGGATCTCTGCGAAACGCACGGCTCACGCATCACCGCTCCGAAGGGTTGGGAACTGGTTCGCCACGAAGGCGGATTCTCCTCCAGCACACCGGACGACGACGACCTGACCGCGCTGGCGGAGGCGGTGCGGGAGGCGGGGTTGCGCCGCCGCCCACCGGAGCGCGAACAGCGTGGCTATCGCGACTACGCTCCCCCGCCGCCGCGCACCACACGAACGGGTCGCCGCGGCCATCTGCGCGTGCTGCCCGACCCGCCGTCCTGATCGGACGAGGACGGTGTCGGACCGGTCCGGCGCAACCACTAGGGTATTGGGCATGACAGTCGCCCGCTCTGCCGAATTCGTGAACGCGGTGATCAAGGCCTACGACGTTCGCGGTGTGGTCGGTGATCAGATCGACGCGGAATTCGTCAGGGACGTCGGCGCCTCCTTCGCACGGCTGATGCGCGCCGAGGGCGCGAACCGGATCGTCATCGGTCACGACATGCGGGATTCCTCCCCCGAGCTGTCGGCCGCCTTCGCCGACGGCGTGCTCGGCCAGGGCCTCGACGTGGTGCACATCGGTCTCGCCTCGACCGACCAGCTGTACTTCGCCTCCGGCCGCCTGGACTGCCCGGGCGCCATGTTCACCGCCAGCCACAACCCGGCCCGCTACAACGGCATCAAGCTGTGCCGCGCCAAGGCCCTTCCGGTCGGGCAGGACACCGGCCTGGCCGCCATCAAGAACGAACTCGTCGACGGCGTGCCCGCGTACCCGGGCGAGCGCGGCAGCGCGACCGAATCGAACCTGCTCACCGAGTACGCCGACTTTCTGCGCGGCCTGGTCGATCTGGACGATATCCGCCCGCTCACCATCGCGGTGGACGCGGGCAACGGCATGGGCGGGTACACGGTGCCCGCGGTGCTGGGCACGCTGCCCCAGGTGACGATCGTGCCGCTGTACTTCGAGCTGGACGGCACCTTCCCGAACCACGAGGCCAACCCGCTGGACCCGGCGAACCTGGTGGACCTGCAGAAGCTGGTCCGCGAGTCCGGCGCGGACATCGGCCTCGCCTTCGACGGCGACGCCGACCGTTGCTTCGTGGTGGACGAGAACGGCGACCCGGTGGCGCCGTCGGCGATCACCGCTCTGGTCGCCGAGCGCGAACTGGCCAAGGAGCCCGGCGCGGTGATCATCCACAACCTGATCACCTCCCGCGCGGTACCGGAGCTGGTGCACGAACTGGGCGGAACGCCGGTACGCACCCGGGTCGGCCATTCCTTCATCAAGCAGGAGATGGCCGCCACCGGAGCGGTGTTCGGCGGCGAACACTCCGCGCACTACTACTTCCGCGACTTCTGGGGCGCCGACTCCGGGATGCTCGCGGCGTTGCACGTGCTGGCCGCGCTGGGCGAGAAGGACCGGCCGGTGTCGGAACTGATGGCGTCCTACGCCACCTACGCGGCCTCCGGCGAGATCAACTCCACCGTCGCCGACGCCGAGGAGAGGACGCTGGCCGTGGTGGACGCCTTCGCCGACCGGGCGCACTCGGTGGACCGGCTGGACGGGGTGACCGTGCAATTGGCCGACAACGCCTGGTTCAACCTGCGCGCGTCGAACACCGAGCCGTTGCTCCGGCTGAACGTCGAGGCCCGATCGGCGGAGGAAGTAGACGCACTCGTGACCGAGATCCTGAGCATCGTGCGGTCCTGACTGGAATAGTGGAATCACAGGCCTTGGATTCGCCCGACTCGGTCTCGGTGTGGCAGCTGGACCGGGTGGGCGCGGGGGCGGAAAAGACACAGCGCGATGAGGGGAGGTGGAACGCCCGATGATCGCTGGAACACCGGTGCTCGACCTCGACGATGCCGCTTCACTCGAAGCCGCCGACGCAGGCGGCGCCCTTCGCTCGGCCGCCTCTGGCGGCGCCCAGGTGCGTGCCACCGCGGCGGCCGTCGGTGAGGACGCGCTGGCCCGGCTGGCCGATCTGCGACCGCGCAGCGTGGTGCTGGTCTCCGGTTCCGGACGCGCCGCACGTGCCGCCGGACTGCTCGTGGCCGCGCTCGGCGATCGCGCGGGCCTACCCGTCGTGCCCGCCGCCGCCCTGCCGCCGTGGGTGGGGCCGCTGGACGTCGTCCTGGTCTCCGGTGACGACGCGGGTGATCCGCGCCTGATCGACGCCGTCGACCGGGCGCTGCGTCGCGGCGCCGAGGTGGTCGTCGCCGCGCCGCACGAGGGGCCGCTGCGCGCCGCCGCGGCCGGACGCGCCGCCGTTCTGGAACCGAGGGTCCAGGTTCTCGGGTACAACCGCCTGTTGCGCTTCCTGGCCGCCGGAATCGCGGTCCTGCGCGCGGTCGACCCCCAGCGCACCGGCGCCGCGGTCCCGGAACTCGCCGACCTGGCCGACGTGCTGGACGCGGAGGCGCTACGCGACGGCCCGCACAACGAGGTCTTCCACAACCCCGCCAAGACGCTGGCCGCCCGGATGCAGCAGCGGGGCATCGTGCTCGCGGGCGACTCGCCCGCCGCCGCCGAACTCGCCGAGCACGGCGCCGAAGTGCTGTTGCAATCCGCGGGCAAGGTCGCCACCGCGGTGGATCTGGCCGAGGCCGTGGCCGCGCGGACCCGGATGGCCGAAGCGGCAGGCGAATCCGCGCCCGACTTCGACCCGATGTTCCACGACGAGGAGTTGGACGGGCCCGCGCCGGTTGAGCGCGTCCGGGTGTTCGTGCTCAGCGCCGATCGCGATCGGGCGGCGGCACGCCGTCGCATCGCGGTGTTCGGTGGCGAGGGCGGGAACCTGGTGGACGCCGATCTGGTGAACGCCGACGTCGACCTGCTGCACACCGAGATGACCGACCCCGCCGCGCCCGCGCAGACCCATGCCGAGGAGTCCGCGCAGGCGAACGGCACCGAACTCGAACAGCTCGCGGTGCTCGCGCTGCGACTGGAGATGGCCGCCGCCTACCTGCGGCTGCTCGGCTCGCGGACGGCTCCGGCCGACAGCCAGGGGCAGTACGGGGGAAGCTACTAGTGCACGAACTCGTTGGTGCGCTGCGCTCGTATGCCTGGGGCTCGCGCACCGCGCTCGCTCAGCTGTGCGGCAGGCCGGTGCCGTCGGCGCATCCGGAGGCCGAACTGTGGTTCGGCGCCCACCCGGCCGATCCGGCGCACGTGAAAACCGGTGACCGCACCACGTCGCTGCTGGAACTGATCGCCGCCGACCCGAGCCGGGAACTGGGCTCGGCCGCAGAACGATTCGGCGAGAAGCTGCCGTTCCTGCTCAAGATCCTGGCCGCAGAGGAGCCGCTGTCGCTGCAGGCGCACCCGAGCACGGAGCAGGCGCGGGCCGGCTTCGCGCGGGAGAACCAGGCGAAGGTGCCGCTGGACTCCCCACTGCGCAACTACCGCGACGAGAACCACAAGCCCGAGCTGGTAGTCGCGCTGGACCGGTTCGAGGCGCTGGCCGGTTTCCGCGATCCGCACCGCACCGTCGCACTGCTGCGCGCACTGGCGGTGGACGGATTGCGCCCCTACTGCGAACTGCTTGCCGCGCAACCGGACAAGGCGGGCCTGCGCACGCTGTTCACCACCTGGATCACGCTGCCGCACCACGTGCTGACCACGCTGCTGCCCGAGGTGCTCGACGGCTGCGTGCGGTATCTGTCGGGCAAAGGCGCCCGTGAGTTCACGGCCGAGGCGCGCACGACCCTCGAATTGGCCGAGGCCTATCCGGGCGACGCGGGCGTGCTGGCGGTGCTGCTGCTGAACCGGGTGACCCTGGAGCCGGGCCAAGGATTGTTCCTCGCGGCGGGCAATCTGCACGCCTACCTGCGCGGGGTGGGCGTGGAGATCATGGCCAACTCCGACAACGTGCTGCGCGGCGGGCTCACCCCCAAGCACGTCGACGTGCCGGAACTGTTGCGGGTGCTGGATTTCGAGCCGATCGACTTGCCTGCCGTGTTACCCGAGCCCGCCGGTGACGGGTCGGTGCGCTATCGCACGCCCGCACCGGAGTTCGCGCTGCGCCGCTTCGACCTGGTCGCGGGCTCCGCCCGGGTGCCGCTGACCGCGGCGGGACCGGGCATCGTGCTGTGCACCGCGGGGACGGTGCGGCTGTTCCGCAACGACTCGTCGCTGGAGCTCACCCGGGGTGGCGCGGCGTGGATCTCCGCCGTGGACACCGATATTCGCGCCCAAGCGGTGGACGGCGACGTCCAGCTGTTCTGCGCGTCCGTCGGCGCGACCGGCTGACCGATCCGGAACGCCGGATTCCAGGTGTCCTAGTCTGTTCGCGGGTATCTCGAAAACAGAGAGGACATGCTTCCATGTCGGCTGGCGGTGGCAAGAAGGCGATCATCGCGGCGTTGTCCGCGAACGCGGGGATCGCCGCGGCGAAGTTCGTCGGTGCGGCGATCACGGGCTCGGGATCGATGCTCGCCGAGGCCGTGCACTCCGTGGCCGACACGGGCAACCAGGCACTGCTGCTGCTCGGCCAGCAGCGCGCCGCGAAGGAAGCCGACGAGCTGCACCCCTTCGGCTACGCGCGCAACCGCTACTTCTATTCGTTCATCGTGGCGCTGGTGCTGTTCACCCTCGGGTCCGGCTACGCCATTTACGAGGGCGTCCACAAGATCCAGCATCCGGAGGAGCTGAGTTCGCCGATCGTGGCGGTGATCATCCTGGTGATCGCGATCGCGTTGGAGTCATACAGCTTCACCACCGCGGTGCGCGAGTCCGCACCACTCAAGGGCGACGCGAGCTGGTGGCGGTTCATCCGCAATTCGCGCAGCCCCGAGCTGCCGGTGGTGCTGCTGGAGGACACCGGCGCGCTGATCGGCCTGGTTTTCGCGTTCGCGGGCGTCGGCCTGACCATGCTCACCGACGACCCGGTCTGGGACGGCGTCGGCACGCTGGCAATCGGCGGGCTGCTCGGCGTCATCGCGGTCGTGTTGATCGTGGAGATGCAGAGCCTGCTGATCGGCGAGGGCGCCACGCCGCAGGAGAACCGGCTGATCCGCGCGAACCTGGTCGACCGGACCCGCATCGACCGGGTGATTCACCTCAAGACGCAGTACCTCGGCCCGGAGGAACTGCTCGTGGCCGCGAAGGTCGGCGTCGTTCCCGGACTCGACATCGCGGCGATCGCCGGTGCCATCGATGAGGCCGAGTCCCGCGTCCGCGCGGCGGTACCCGCGGCGCGCGTCATCTACCTCGAACCCGATCTCTACCGCACCGAGCCCGCCACGAGTTAGCGACTCGGCGACCGGGGCAGTCCTCAGCGATGCTGGAAAGCCGGGGTGCGTACGAGGTCGAGCGGATCGGTGCGGATGTCGAAGCGGTCGCGCAGGGCGTGGCGCGCGGCGTGCAGCCCGCACATACCGTGTACCCCGGGGCCCGGGGGCGTCGCGGACGAGCAGAGATAGACACCGGGAATCGGTGTGGCGTATGGGTTCCAGCGCGGAGCCGGGCGGAAGGCGAACTGGCGCAGGGTCATCGCGCCCGCCGAGATGTCGCCGCCGATGTAGTTGGCGTTGTGCGAGGGCATTTCGGTGGCGGTGATCACGTTCTTGGCGACGATCAGATCGCGGAAACCCGGCGCGAACCGCTCGACCTGGCCGATCACTTCCTCGCTGACATCGCGGGTGGAGCCGTTGGGCACGTGTGCGTAGGTGTAGAACGTGTGGCCGCCCTCGGGCGCGCGAGTGGGATCGACCACGCCCGGCTGGATGGACAGCACGTAGGGCCGGTCGGCGTGTCGTCCCATGGCCACGGCGTGCTCGGCGGCCATGGCCTCGGCGCGGGTGCCGATCACGTGCACCGTCCCGGCCAGCGCGCAGCCCTCGGCTCGCCACGGCACCGGCCCGGAAAGGGCGAAGTCGATTTTGCACGCCGCGCCGCCGTACCGGAAACGACGCAGGCGCTTCGCGTACCGCGCGGGCAACCGATGCCCGGCGATACGCAGCAGTTCGGCCGGGGCGAGATCGAGCAGAACGGCGCGGGCGCCGGCGAACTCGTCGATCGAGTCGACCCGGTGGCCGGTGTGCACCCGTCCGCCGAGACGTTCGAGTTCGGCGATGAGGGCGTCGGGAATCGCCTGACTGCCGCCGCGCGGAATCACCCAGCCTTCGACGTGGGCCAGCGTGCCGAGCAACAGCGCCGCGCCCGCGGCGGTGACGGCGCGCGGGGGAATGATCGCGTGGGTGGCGATGCCGGTCAACAGGGCGGGCGCGACCTGGTCGCGAAACCTGATGTCCCACAGCGGCGAGCCCTGCTCCAGGGTGCGCAGGCCGAAACGGATCGAGGTCGCGAGGCCGGATGGGATGCGGCGCAGATCCGACATCGCGATGTCGACCACGTCCGGCCAGTGCCGCACCAGCGGAGCGAACAGTTTGCGCCACGCCGGGCCGTCGGCACCGAGGTCGTCGACGGTCCGATCCAGATCTCGCCAGGCCAGTCCGGCCACACCGCCGTCGAGCGGATGCGCGTAGGAGACCTCCGGTGCGAGCAACTCGACACCGTGCGCGGTCAGGTCGAACGCGCGGAACAGCGGCGCGGCCGCCGCCATCGGATGCGCGCCCGCACACAGATCGTGCCGGTAGCCGGGCAAAGTGAGTTCCGCAGTACGGGACCCACCTCCGGCCGTCGCCTCGGCCTCGTACACCTCCACGGCGAGCCCCGCCCGAGCCAGGATCACCGCGGCGGCGAGGCCGTTCGGTCCGGAGCCGACCACCACCACATCAGCCATACCCCCACGCTACCGGCGACGGGCATGCCGACACGGACGTCAGGCCCGCGCCGCGCCCACGGCGGCGAGCCGTTCCGCCACCAGCCAGACCAGGCGTCGATCGCGCAGTTCCGGCCGCAGCCGTCCACCCCCGCCCAGCGTGGCCAGGCCGTGCAGTGAGCTCCAGGCGACCTCCGTGCGGGCGCCGAGGTCGGGCGCATCGACGAAGGGCCGGAACATGGCTTCCAGCTCGCCGAAGGCCGCCCGCAGCGGCAGCTGCGCCTCTAAGCCGAAGGTGAGGGCTGTGTTCATCAGGAACATCGCGTCGTAGAGCGACGGATTCGCCACCGCGAAGTCCAAGTAGGCCCGCGCGACCCGCAGCGGCGAGTCCGCGGCGGCATGACGGGCCGGTGCGATGATTTTCCGGCGGCCGCCCCGTCTGCACCATCGAACGCACGACGAGCAAGGAGATCGACCATGGCGACCAAGCCGCACGGCCCCGCGTCCTACTTCCCCTCCATCGAGGCCAAGTACGGCCGCACCATCGAAGAGTGGAAGGCCGCCATGCGCGAGACCGGCTTGGCCGCACACAAGGAACTCGTCGAGTGGCTGAAGACCGAGCACGGTTTCGGGCACGGCCACGCCAACGCCCTCACCCAGCACCATCTGCACCCGGAGAAGTGGGAGGCCTGATCCCGGACGCCACGAAGGGCCCGCAGATCCTGCGGACCCTTCGTCGTGCGCGCGCTATGCCTGGACCAGATCCTTGGCCTCGGATTCCTGCGCCTGCGCGGGCGTCCCGTGGTCGTCGTCGACCATGGTCCGCTCGTCGAACGGCAACTTGCGATCGAGCACTTCGCGCACCCGATCCACGTCGACGGTCTTGGTCCAGGTGCCGATCAGCACCGTGGCGACCGCGTTGCCGGAGAAGTTGGTCAGAGCCCGCGCCTCGGACATGAAGCGGTCGATGCCGACGATCAAGCCGACACCGTCGAGCAACTCGGGCCGATGACTCTGCAATCCGCCCGCCAGCGTGGCCAGTCCCGCGCCGGTGACGCCCGCCGCGCCCTTGGACGCGATGATCATGAAGACCAGCAGCCCGAGTTGCTCGCCGATGGACAGCGGCTTGCCCATCGCCTCGGCGATGAACAGCGATGCCATGGTCAGGTAGATGGCGGTGCCGTCCAGGTTGAACGAATAGCCGGTGGGCACAACGACGCCCACGGTGGTGCGCTCGACGCCCATGTGGTCCATCTTCGCGATCAGCCGTGGCAGCGCCGATTCCGACGACGAGGTCGCGACGATCAGCAGGTACTCCCGCGCGAGGTAGCGGACCAGCTTGAAGATCGACACCCGCGACACGCTCCACAGCAGCAGACCGAGCACGCCGAAGACGAAGACCACGCAGGTGAGGTAGAACGCGAGCATCAGCGTGCCCAGCTTCGCCACGGCGTCCAAGCCGGTCTTGCCGACCACGTTGGCGATCGCGCCGAACGCGCCGATCGGCGCCAGCCACAGGATCATCACCAGGATGCGGAACACGAGTTTCTGCAGCAGCGCCACGCCGCGCAGGATCGGCTCGCCCGTCGTGCCCATGGCCTGCACCGCGAATCCGACCAGCAGCGCGACGAACAGCGCCTGCAGCACGTTGCCGGTGGTGAGCGAGGACAGCAGCGTGGACGGCACGATGTTCTGGACGAATTCCCAGGTACCACCCGCGCTGTGCGCGGTATCGGCGAGGTTGTGACCGGCTTTGGCCGAAGTGGCGATGTTCAGTCCCGCGCCGGGTTGCAGCAGGTTGCCGACGACCAGACCGATGCCGAGCGCGATGGTCGACATGACCAGGAAGTAGCCGATGGCCAGTCCGCCGACCTTGCCGACGGTGGCCGCCGCGCGCACCGAGCCGATCCCGAGGACGATGGTGCAGAAGATGACGGGAGCGATCATCATCTTGATGAGATTGACGAAAATGGTTCCCAGCGGGGCGAACGACTGCGCGGCGCCCGGCGCCAGCCAGCCGACGAGGACGCCCGCGACCACCGCCACGATGACGGACAGATAGAGCCAATGGGTGCGGTCGCGCCGCGTTCGAGTCGTGTCGCTCATAGCGAGGATTTCCCTTCGAAAGGTACCGACGCGAAGTGGCTCACGCCTTCCAGGCAGAATGATGGTCGGCCGGGTGATCCCGGTCACTGTTTGGTGCATTACGTTCAGCGGAGGCAGAGCTTGTGAGACGCGGTCGGCTCTCCCTCGCCGGGCAGGCGTTCGTCTTCCAGTTGGTCGTGTTGGCGGTGATGATCGGGATCGGCGTGGTGCTCGCGGTCCTGGACGCCAGGCACGACAGCGACGTCACCACCACCAGGGAGGTCACCGACGTCGCGGTGAGCGTGGCCGACGCGCCCTCGACCATCGACGCGCTGCACAGCGCGGATCCGACGGCGTTGTTGCAGCCGGTGACGGAGGAGATCCGGCGCGAGACCGGCATGGATTTCATCGTGGTCATGGCGCTGGATCGGACCCGCTACACGCACACCAACCCCGCGATGATCGGACTGCCGTTCAGCGGCACCATCGATCGCGCGCTGGCGGGCGAGACGTTCACCGAGACCTTCACCGGCACGCTCGGCCCCTCCATCCGGGCGGTGACTCCGGTCCAGGACCACGGGCGGATCGTCGCTCTGGTCTCCGCGGGCGTGACCCGCGCGAAGATCGGCGACCAGGTCGCTACTCAGTTCCCGCTGATCCTCGGCGTCGCCGCGGCCGGGCTGGCGCTGGCCGCGGGCGGATCGTTCCTGCTGAGCCGCAGGCTGCGCAGGCAGACCCACGGCCTGGCGCCGGACGAGTTGCGCGCGATGTACGAGCACCACGACGCCGTCCTGCATTCGGTGCACGAGGGCCTGGTGGTGTTCGGCGCGTCCGGCGAGGATGCCGAGGTGGTCAACGACGAGGCGCGCCGCCTGCTCGACCTGCCCGCGGGCGACGTGCGGCGCAGCGACCTCCCGCTGTCGCTGCAACGGATGAGCTGGGGCACCGTCCGCGACGAGATGCACGTGACCACCGACCGGATCCTGCTGGTCAACCAGGACACCGTGGAGTGGGAAGGCCGGGCGATCGGCACGGTGATGACCATCCGCGACCACACCGAGTTGCAGGCGGTGATGGGCGAACTCGATTCCGTGCGCAGCTTCGCGGCGTCGTTGCAGGCGCAGGCGCACGAGTCGGCCAACCGGTTGCACACTGTGGTCACCATGGTCGAACTGGGCCGCCACCGCGAGGCCGTCGAGTTCGCCACGGCTGAACTGGAGCTGTCCCAATCGTTGATCGATCGGTTGTTCGCCGCGGTGGGCGCGCCTGCCCTGGCCGCTCTGCTGCTCGGCAAGGTGAACCAGGCCGCCGAGCGCGGCATCGAGCTGACGATCACCGACGACACCGCGCTCGACTCGGTGGACCCGCTGTCCCCGCACGAAACCGTCACGCTGGTGGGCAATCTCGTCGACAACGCGATCGATGCGGCGGCGGACAGCACCTCCGGCTGGGTGGAGGTCACGCTGCGCCACCAATGGGCGGACGCCCCGGACGAGTCCACGCTCTACATCCGGGTCGCCGACAGCGGCCCCGGCATGTCGGCGGAGACGTTCGCCCGCGCGTCCCAGCGCGGTTATTCGACCAAAGCCGACCACCACGGGCTCGGTCTCGCGCTGGTTCACCGGCTGGTGGCCCGTCACGGGGGAAGCATCCATACCGAACGGGATCCCGAAAGCGCGGTCACCGTGACGATCCCACGAAAGGAGGCACGATGATCCGCGTGCTGATCGTCGAGGACGAGCCGCTGATCGCCGAGGCACACCGCGCCTACGTGGAGCGCATCGCCGGATTCACACCCGTCGGCATCGCCCACACCGGACGCGAGGCGATGCGCGCGGCGGCCGACGCCGCGGCCGAGGGCACGCCGATCGATTTGGTGTTGATGGACATCGGTCTTCCGGACGCCAGCGGCCTCGACGTCGCCGCCGCACTGACCGGCCTGGCGCCGCGCCCGGACGTCATCGCCATCACGTCCGCGCGGGACCTGGCCATGGTGCGCACCGCGGTGTCGCACGGCGTCGTGCTGTATCTGCTGAAGCCGTTCACCTTCGCCGCATTTCGCGACAAACTGGACCGCTATCGCGAGTTCCGCACCGCGCTCCCTGCCGGGGAGAGCGCCATCTCCCAGCACGACATCGACCGGGCGTTGAGCGCCCTGCGCACCACCGACCAGCGCGCGACGACTCCCAAGGGCGTCGCGCCGCAGACCCTCGACGAGATCTCCCGCACCGTGCGCGCGGCCGAGGCCGAGGGTGTGACGGCCGCGGACACCGCGACCTCGATCGGCGTCTCGCGCATCACCGCATGGCGTTATCTGGAGAAGCTGGCCGACGACGGGTTGGTCGTCCGCCGCTCCGACTACGGCCGGGCCGGGCGCCCGAAGACCCGCTACGTCTGGAAGACCACGGGCTGATCAGACCGGCTCCGGGGCCTGCGCGCGCTGGCCGAGGTGCACCGGCATGCGCTCGTACCCGTGCAGGGTGAACAGCGCGCGCCGCCGCAGCGGACCGTCCAGCCGCAGGTCGGGGAACCGCTCGAACAGGGCTTGCAGGGCGTAGACGCCTTCCATCCTGGCCAAACTCGCGCCCAGGCAGACGTGTACGCCGCTGCTGAACGACAGGTGGTCCTTGGCGTTGTCGCGCCCGACGTCGAAACGCCCGGGATCGGCGAAGACCGCGGGGTCGCGGTTGGCGCCCGCCAGCGACAGCACCACTGTGTTGCCCTCGCGCACCCGGACGCCGTCGATCTCGACGTCGGTCAGCGCGGTCCGCGCGGTGGTCTGCACCGGGGAGTCGAAACGCAGGATCTCCTCGACGGCGTTCGGCCACAGCTCCGGCTCCTCGCGCAGCCGCTCCAGCTGATCCGGATGGGCCAGCAACTGCGCGACACCGTTGCCGATCAGGTTGACCGTCGTCTCGAAACCGGCGCCCATGAGCAGGCTCGCGGTGGCCTTGAGCGCGTAGGAGTCCAGTTCGCCCGCGGCGACCAGGCTGCTGAGGATGTCCTCGCCCGGCGCGCGACGCAACCGTTCGATGTGCTGGTCGAGGTAGTCGTTCATCACCTCCATGGCACGCATCGCTTTCCGGTGCGCGTGCCAGGGGATGCCGACGTCCAGCAGAGGCGTCATCTGATCGCCCCAGTCCAGGAACAGCGCCTTGTCCTCGTCCGGGAAACCGAGCATCTCCGAGATGATCGCGATCGGCACCTGGGCGGCGAACGAGCGGATCAGGTCCGCCGAACCGTGCGCGGGCAGATCGTCCAGCAGTTCCTCGGTGACCGTCTCGACGCGGTCGCGCAGCCTGCGGATCGCGCGCGGGGTGAAGGCCGAGGCCACCGGTTTGCGCATGGCTGTGTGCTCCGGCGGATCGATGACCAGCATCGACGGCGGCTCCACCGGATTCGGCGGCAAGGGGAAGCGTTCGGCGAGCTTCTGCAGCGGCTTGGGAATGTTGAAGCTCTCCGTGGTGCGCACCCCGAAGCGGCTGTCGCGCAGGATGGAGCGGCACAGCTCGTGGTCGAAGGTCGCCCACGCGATCGAGGTGCGCATCAGCCTCGTCTCGCCGCGCAGACGTTCGATCAGCGGATAGGGGTCGTCGAAACCGGCCGGTCCGCCCATCAGTTCGGCGAACGGGTCACCGCGACGCGCCTGCAGGCGCAGAACGAGACGAGGCGCGCCCTGCACGGACAACCAGCGGAACCAATAATGTGGCTTCATAAGTCCAACCCCGTCGTCGTCGCCGATGAGTCCACCGTACGGAACCCGGCCCGCTTGTGGAACGTCCTCAGGTCGGATTCGGCGCTTATACCGTGGTAGGAGCCGCTCAGCCGCGCTGCGCGGTCACCCGCTCCGAGGCGACGCGCCGCTCGCGCAGCGCCGGATCCGGGTTGACCACCTGCACCAGCGAAGCGCCCGCGGCCAGCACCGCGAGATATCCGTCGATCAGTTCGGCCGGGGTGTCCCACGGCGTGCTCGACAGCACTCGGTCGCCTTCGGCGAAGCCCTGGCGCATCGCCGATTTCCGCGCCTCGGCGAGCACCTCGGCGACCGGCATGCCGTCCAGCGCGACGCCGGCGCCGCGGGGTAGGAACTGGTCGCCGTGCACGCGCACCGAGGTGGCGAAGTCGGTGACGCCCACCGGCAGGTCGCGCACCGGCGAGCCCATGGCGTCCAGCGACAGGGCCGCGACCTCGCCCGCTCCGTCGGCGTCGTCCAGGCGGTCCGGAGTGACCAGGGCCAGATCAGCGTCCCGGTCCGGACGCAACACCACCTCGGTGCCCGCCCACCAGCAGCCCAGCAGCACCGCGGCGGTCTGCCAGTGCGCCGGGAGCAGGACGGCGACCCGCGCGCCCGGGCTCAGGCCGAACTCATCGCGAATCAAGTTGGCGGTCTTGGCCGCCCAATTCGCCAGCGTCGCGCCGGACAGCTCGATGCGGGCGCCGGTGGCGTCGTCGTAGTAGGTGACGCGCGGACCCGCGGGTTCGCGGGCGAGGATGGGATCGAGCACCGCTTCGGTGAGAGTATGTGCCTGGTCGATGTCACGCATGGTTCAGTTCACGCATTTCGGTCCGTTCTGGCCTGCGTCGATCGGTGGAGCGGGCGGGACTGGTGTGGCCGCGGTCGACGTTCCGGACAGGTCGAACATCCGGCTCGCCGACGAGCCCGGACCAGAATAGTCGCTCGCCAGCACGACACTCACCGAATCCGGGGACAGAGCCGGATCGGCGAGCACCGTCAGCCCGCCGAGCGCCTTGGCGACCGCCTGCGCCTTCGGACTGGATGTGTCCGCCGCGAGCACGCGGCTGCCGGTGACGTGGCCGCCGCTGTAGTTGGACACCGTGCCTTGACGGAAGCCCTTGGCGCTCAAGGCCTGCGCGACCTCGGCCGCGAGTCCGCCGATGCCGCCCGCGTTGTAGACGCTGACCGTCACGGTCGCCGGATCCAACCCCGGCTCGGCGTTGCGCGGGGCCGGGTCGCCGCCGACCAGCGAGGCGACGTAGGACTTGACCGCCTTGGGCTCGACCTTGACCACGGATTCACCGTTGCCGGTCTCGCCGTTCAGGTCGGCGACCGGAATGGTCTCGAATTTCACCTGCCCGCCGGACAGATCCTTCAACCGCTGCAGGAACGCCAGCACGTCCCAGTCCTCGTCGAGCACGATCGTCCGGCCCACCGCGTCGCTGAGTTGCTGGAGCTTGGCCGGGTTGCCGAGCATCTTCGCGCTGAGCAATTGCTGCACCAGCTGTGCCATGAACACCTGCTGGCGCACGATGCGGTCGATGTCGCCGCGCGGCAGATCGTGGCGTTGGCGCACGAAACTCAACGCTCGCGGCCCGTCCAGGCGCTGGCGTCCGGCGGGGAACTTGGCGCCGGACATCCACTCGTCGACCGGGTTCCGCAGACATACCTCGACGCCGCCGACGGCATCGGTGAGCAGCGCGAAGCCGAGCAGGCTCACCTCGGCGTAGTGATCGACGGTGATACCGGTGAGCCCGGCCACCGTCTTGATCAGCGCCTGCCTGCCCGCCTGGGTGGACTGCCGCTCCGCGTCGGCGTTCGAGACGCCCTGGTCGAGGAGCTTCTGGAACTGTGCCGCCTTGGTCGCGCCGTAGGCGGAATTGATCTTGCCCATGCCGAGGCCGGGAATGCTGACGTAGGAATCGCGCGGGATCGAGATCGCGGTGGCCGAGCGTCCGTCGTTCGGCACGCGCAGCAGCACGATGGTGTCGGTGTTGGTGCCGACCTCGTCGCCCGCGTGCAGCATCGCGCGCTCGGCGTCCGACAGCGGGTTGCCGTGCGCGTCGGTACGACTGTCCACACCGACCAGCAGGATGTCCACCGCGCCGTCGCGACCGCCGCCGAGGCCCAGATCGCCGAGACGCTCGATGTCGGCCACCAGCCCGTCGACGCTGTGCCAGGCGAAACCGGTGAGCACCAGCACGATCACGGCGGCGGCCACGGCGAGCGAGCGCAGCGGCCCGAAGGCCCGGTCGCCGGGCCCGGTCGCCCGCGACGCCGCCGATGTGCCCCTCCGCTGCGACAAGTCCGCATCCTCTCGCCGAAACTCGGTGTCCTGGCGACGCGTGCGCAACCGATCCGCCACCATGGTTACCGCTCGCCCCGCCCGGTTTCGGGATCCCCCGATAGCACAAGGCTATCGAACGGCGGGCGCGAACGGCCGTAACCGAGGACGTGGCGGCGTGCCAGACTTGCGCCCGTGACCGACCCCACCGCGCCCGACTCCACCGCGTCCGCTCGCCTCGTCGTCATGGGCGCGCACGGGCAGGTGGGCCGGGAACTGCGTCGTCTCGCTCCGGCCGCCAGCGGCTACGGGCGCGCCGAACTCGACATCACCGACCCCGCCGCCGTGCGCGCGGTGCTCACGCCCGGCGACGTGGTGCTGAACTGCGCCGCCTATACCGCCGTCGACCTGGCCGAAACCGAAACCGAGGCGGCGTACGCGGGCAACGCCACCGGACCGGCCGTGCTCGCCGACGTCTGCGCCGACCTCGGTGCCCGGCTGATCCATCTGTCCACCGATTACGTCTTCCCAGGTACCCAGGATCGGCCGTACGACACAGCCGATGTGACCGGACCGACGTCGGTCTACGGGGCGTCCAAGCTCGCCGGGGAACAGGCGGTGCTGAGCCGCTGCCCGGACGCGCACGTGGTGCGCACCGCGTGGGTATACACCGGGCGCGGCGGCGATTTCGTCGCCACGATGCTGCGGCTGGAGCGCGAACGCGACACGGTCGACGTCGTCGACGACGAGGTCGGCTCGCCCACCTACGCCGCCGACCTGGCCGTCGCGCTGCTGGAATTGGCGGGCAGGCCGGACGCGCCGCGGGTGCTGCACGCCACCAACGCCGGGCGGGCCAGCCGATTCGAGCTCGCCCGAGCGGTGTTCGCCGGTGTCGGCGCCGATCCGGGGCGCGTCCGTCCGTGCGACTCCTCCGCCTTCCCCAGACCCGCACGCCGCCCGGCGTTTTCGGTGCTCTCGCCGCGGGCCTGGAACGACGCCGGGCTCACGCCGCTGCGGGATTGGCGGACCGCGTTGGGAGACGCGCTGGCGCGGCAGGCCGATTGAGGCGTACCTCCGCCTTCATTCCGGTCATGCGGGCTGATGGACGACTCCTGGCTCCGTCCGCCAGGCGTACCCCGCCTTCGCGGCATGCCGAGCCATCGACGGACGGGTCGAGCTGCGCGCGTTGGGCCTACCTCCGCTGTCACTCCGACCACGCGCAGGCTGTCGACCGACGATGTCCGGCTGCGCCCGTCGGGCGTACTCTCGCACCCCGGTCATGCGCAGATCGTCTCCCGCAGCGCCCGTCAGGGGTCTGCGCTTTCATTCCGGCCGCGCGCAGGGTATCGCCCCGAGGATGTCCCGCTGCGCCAGCCGGGCGGGTCTCCGCTCGACACACGACGCGCGCTCGCCTGTCCGGCATCCTCCACCTCGGCTGCGGACGAGCGCGAGCCATCGACGGACGGCTTGCGGTTGCGCCCGTTAAGGTTGGCTGTCGTGAGTGATTCCGAATCCGCCGCGCCCGCGGGCCTGGCCGTCGTCACGGTGACCTACTCGCCGGGTGAGCACCTAGAGCACTTCATCAGCACTCTAGCCGGGGCCACCGCCGAGAAACCTCAGGTGATCCTCGCCGACA
The DNA here is from genome assembly GCF_040610355.1 of Nocardia sp. NPDC004168. Taxonomy (NCBI): domain Bacteria; kingdom Bacillati; phylum Actinomycetota; class Actinomycetes; order Mycobacteriales; family Nocardiaceae; genus Nocardia; species Nocardia sp. NPDC004168. The sequence goes on from NZ_JBEXME010000012.1 coordinate 78,439, forward strand.
ACGGGTCGGTCGACGGTGTGCCGGAGCTGGTCGCCGAGGCCAATTCGCACGTGCGGCTGCTGCGCACCGGCGGCAACATCGGTTACGGCGGCGCGATCAACCGGGCGGTCGCGGAGATCGATCCGGCGATCGAATTCGTCGTGATCGCCAACCCGGATATCCGCTGGGGCACCGATTCCATCGACAAACTGCTCGCCGCCGCCAAGCGCTGGCCGCGCGCGGGCGCGCTCGGTCCGCTGGTGCTGGAGCCGGACGGCAGCGTGTACCCGTCGGCCCGCCGGGTGCCCGGCCTGCTCGACGGCGCCGGACACGCGATCCTGGGCACGGTGTGGAAGTCCAACCCGTGGACCCGCAGGTACCGGCAGGAGAACGAGGAGATCTCCGAGCGAGCCGTCGGCTGGCTGTCGGGGTCGTGCCTGCTGGTGCGGCGCGCGGCGTTCGACTCGATCGACGGTTTCGACTCGCGCTACTTCATGTACATGGAGGACGTCGACTTCGGCGACCGGATGGGCAAGGCGGGTTGGCACAACGTTTTCGTGCCGGACGCCGAGGTAACCCATGCCAAAGGTCACGCAGCGGGCCGCCATCCCGAAGTGATGCTGCCCGCCCACCATGCCAGCGCCTACCGGTTCCAGGCCGACCGGCATCCGCACTGGTGGCAGGCTCCGCTGCGGTTGGCGCTGCGGGCCGGACTTGCGGTCCGCTCGCGGATTGCGGTTCGATCTGCCCTGCGCCAGCAGGCGCGCGACGCCGGGTAACCGGCGACGGCGGCGAGAAACGACCTTGTGAACAGGGGAGCTTGATGGCAGGAAATACAGGCACCGACGCGGTGATCCTGGTCGGCGGGCAGGGCACGCGGCTGCGGCCGCTGACCCTTTCGGCGCCCAAGCCGATGCTGCCGACGGCCGGGCTCCCGTTCCTGACCCATCTGCTCGCCCGTATCGCCGAGGCCGGGATCACGCACGTGGTGCTGGGCACGTCGTTCAAGGCCGAAGTGTTCGAGGAACACTTCGGCGACGGCTCCGAGCTGGGCTTGGAGATCGAGTACGTCACCGAGACCGAGCCGCTCGGCACCGGCGGCGCGATCCGCAACGTGCTGCCCAAGCTGCGCGCGGACAACGTGATGGTGTTCAACGGCGACGTGCTCGGCGGAACCGACCTCGGCGCGGTGCTCGACACCCATGAGTCGACTCGCGCCGACGTGACGCTGCACCTGGTCCGGGTCAGCGACCCGCGCGCGTTCGGTTGCGTGCCCACCGACGAGGACGGCCGGGTCACCGCGTTTCTGGAGAAGACCCAGGATCCGCCGACCGATCAGATCAACGCCGGGTGCTACGTCTTCCGCCGGGAGTACATCGAGAAGATCCCGGCGGGGCGTCCGGTGTCGGTGGAGCGCGAGGTGTTCCCTGCGCTGTTGACCGAGGGCGCCCGCGTCCAGGGGTACGTCGACGCTTCCTACTGGCGCGACATGGGCACGCCCGAGGACTTCGTGCGTGGCTCCGCCGATCTGGTGCGCGGCATCGCGCCCTCCCCTGCCCTGCCGGGGCAGCGCGGTGAATCGCTGGTGCATCCCGGCGCGGGTGTCGCTCCGGGTGCGGTGCTCGTCGGCGGCACGGTCGTCGGCCGCGGCGCCGAGATCGGCGCGGGCGCGCGCCTGGACGGCGCGGTCGTCTTCGACGGCGCGGTGATCGAGGCGGGCGCGACGGTGGAGCGCACCATCATCGGCTTCGGGGCGCGCATCGGCCCCCGCGCGCTGGTCCGCGACGGCGTCATCGGAGACGGCGCGAACATCGGCGCCCGCTGCGAACTGCTGCGCGGCGCTCGCGTCTGGCCCGGCGTGGAGATTCCCGACGGCGGCATCCGCTTCTCCACCGACGTCTGAGGCGCTCACGCTCGCCGGGTGCCCGATCGACCAGGCATCCGGCGGCGGCGCGATCGGGCTGGTGTTGCCGCCACTTCCGGTACCTGCCGACGGCGCGGACGACCCGAATTCGCGTGCTGCGCGAAGAACGTCTGCTAGGAGAACCCGACGGCTTGCTGTCCCCAGGCGGTGTGCAGGTCGCGGTCGGGGTCGTCGACCACGCGATCGACGCCGTCGATGAGCAGTGTGGCGCGGTCGCCCAGGCGATACGGCCGCCAGTGTTTGGAGCCGTCGAGCGCGGCGGGGACGCCGTGCGCGGCGAAGGCCAGCCAGCGGCGCATCACGCGCCCGGAGACCTCCATGGCCGCTTTGCGGCCGCCGAGCCAGAAGGTCGGATCGAGGTTCAGTGTCCCGAAATTGCCGAAGACGTAAGGCAATTCGGTGGCGTGACCGGCGCCGACGCGGGCGGCCCTCAGCATCGGGGTCGCGTAGTCGAAGCGGTACATCCACGTGGGCGAGTGCTCGGCGTGACCGTCGGCCACCCAGTGCGCAGGCATCCGGAACGCCGCGTCGGTGGACATCGCCAGCGCCCCGCGCGCCTTGTTCAGGTCCGGGTAGGCCGAGGTGATCTCGGCGATGCGCTCCGCGGACATCTCCGGGTGGCTCGCCGCGACGTCGCGCAGCATCGCGTTCACCGCGTCCGGCGTCACCGGCATGATCGGCGAGCGCAGCAGCCGGAACAGCGACGCCTCGTCCTTGTTGGTGCCGATGATCAACGGCACCCGGTGCGACTGTCCGCGCTGGAACCGGTCGATCGGGTAGGTCGGCAGCAGATCGCCGTCGACCACGGGCGCGGCCGCAAGCCGGCCCGGCTCCTTCAGCGGTATCTCGTCGAGCAGGACCCCCGCCGCCGCCACGATCCGCTCGATCGGGCAGTCCAGCAGCTCTTCGGCCCTGGTCGCGGGCAGCTCGATCAGCTCGAGGAACCGCTGCGCCACCGTCGCGGCCCGTTCCTGCCCGAACACCGTCGTAGCGGGCGGGCTCTGCGCGATCGCCCGGTGGAACAGCCCGGCGGCGCGGGGGGCGGTCAGCAGTGCGGTGACGCAACCCGCGCCGGAGGACTCGCCGAAGAGCGTGACGTTGCGGGGATCGCCGCCGAACGCGGCGATGTTGTCGCGTACCCACTCCAGTGCGGCGATCTGGTCGCGCAGGCCGAGGTTCGGCGCGAAGTCGTCGCCGAGCGAGGACAGGTCGAGGAAGCCGAGCGCACCGAGCCGATAGTTGACCCCGACGACCACGACGTCACCGGCCGCGGCCAGCTTGCGCCCGTCGTAGATCTGCTGCGCGGCGGTGCCCAGGCAGTACGCGCCACCGTGCAGCCAGACCAGCACCGGGCGCGGCTCGGTGTCCGGGCCACGGGTGGGATCGCCCGTCTCCGGCCGCGGTGACCAGACGTTGAGCCACAGACAGTCCTCGCCCATGGTCAGGCCGGAGTCGACGGGGACCATGGTGCCCATCGTCTGCGGCGCGATCTGCCCGAAAGCGGTGCAGTCGCGCACCCCGTCCCAAGGCTGCGGGGCCCGTGGCGGAGCGAATCTGGCCGGACCGGTGGGAGCCGCCGCGTAGGGGATGCTGCGCCAGACCGACACCGGCCCTTCGCGCACACCACGCACGTCGCCGTAGGCCGTTCGCGCGATGGGCTCGGCCGAACCGTCGGGACCGGGCACCGCCTCGGAGAACTGAGCGCGCATCGCAGACCTCCTCATACTTCTTTTTCGAGAGTACGTCGAAGATCAGTACGAGAGCGTCGCGATGCCGTGACATTGCCGCGTCGACTCCCATTCATCCGCTGTTCAGGCCCCTGGCCGGCGCCGCGGTGTCGAATCGGTCACGCGAGCGCAGGCACCCACCGCCACCTGGGGATAGCCAGGAGAATGCTCCTGCTGTCACGGTGGCGCGGGATCAGGTCGCGGCCTCCGATTCCCGGTCACCGACCGACGCCGTGTCGTCGCCGACGTACGCGGCCCACAAGCGGCGATACGGCCCGTCCTCGCCGAGCAGTTGCGCGTGCGTGCCGGTCTGCAACAGCCGCCCCTCGCCCACCACCGCGATGAGATCCGCGTCCGCGGCGGTGGCGAGCCGGTGCGCGACCACGATGGTCGTGCGCCCGGCGGTGAGCACGTCCACCGCGGCCCGCACCCTGGCCTCGGTCGCCAGATCCAGCGAGGCGGTGGCCTCGTCCAGGATCAGGATGTCCGGCTCGACGAGCTGGGCCCGCGCGAGCGCGAGCAGCTGGCGCTGGCCCGCCGACATGCTGCGTCCGTGGTCGCCGGTGGGCTGGTAGTACCCGTGCTCCAGCGCGGCGATCATCTCGTGCGCGCCGACCGCCCGCGCCGCCCACTCGATGTCGGCGGGCGTGGCCTCCGGCTTGCCGTAGGAGATGGCCGCGCGCACGGTGTCGCCGAACAGGAACGGTTCCTGCGGGACCACGCCGAGCCGCTTGCGATACTCGCGCAAGCGATAGTCGCGCACGTCGACGCCGTCGACCAGCACCGCGCCCTCGGTCGGGTCGTAGAACCTGGCCAGCAGCTTCACCAGTGTCGACTTGCCCGCGCCCGTCTCGCCGACCAGCGCCACCTTCTGTCCCGGCTCGATGCGCAGATCGATGCCGGAGAGCACCGGCTCGGCGCGGGTCTCGTAGGTGAATCCGACTCCGCGCAACTCGATCGCACCGTTCAGGCGGGTCACCGGACGCGCGTCGGCGGCGTCCGGGGTGGCGACCGGCGTGCGCAGCAGTTCGCCGAGCCGATCGACGCCGACCACGGCCTGCTGGTAGCTGTCGAAGACCTGGGACAGCTGCTGGATCGGCGCGAACAGCAGATCCACGTAGAGCAGGAAGGCGATGAGCGTGCCCGCGGTGAGCACGGCCTCGCGCACCTGGTGCACGCCCACCGCGAGCACCGCAGCCGTGGCCACCACGGACATGAACTCGATGAACGGGAAGAACACGGCCATCAGGATCTGGCTGCGCAGGCGCGCGTCGCGATAGTCCCAGGACCGCCGCTCGAACTCGGCCCGGTTGCGCTCCTCGCGCCGGTAGGCCTGGGTGACCTTGATGTTGTCGACGTTCTCCTGCAGGTAGGCGTTGACGATGCTGACCCGCTCGCGTGCGAGGTTGTAGGCGGGCACCGACGCGCGCCGGAACGCCGCCGTCGAGATCAGCAGCAGCGGGAGCAGCGCGAGTACCACCAGCGCCAGCCGCGCGTCGATGACCAGCAGTGCGATCACCACGCCCGCGATGGTCACCGTGCTGGTGAGCGCGGTGGCCAGGCCGGTTTGCAGGAACGCGGAGAGCCCGTCGACGTCGGTGGTCATCCTGGTCATGATCCGGCCGCCGAGTTCGCGCTCGTAGTACTGCAAGCCGAGCCGTTGCAACTGCGCGAAGGTCTTCACTCGCAGGCCGTACAGCAGCCGTTCGCCCGCGCGACCGGTGACCCGCACCTGCGCGACGCTGATCGCCCAGTCCACCGCGACCACGAGCAGCGCGAGCGCCGCCGCGACCAGCAGCACGTCGCGCGCGCCGGCCAGGACGCCGTGGTCGATGCCGTAACGCACCAGGAAGGGAATCAGCACCTGCGCCAGGGCGTCGAGCCCCACCAGACCGAGCCCGGCCAGCAACGGCGCCGCGAACGGCCGCAGCAGCCGCGGCAGCGAGAACTCCGGATCCGGTGTGTGCGAGAAGGATTCGGAGACCTCCGGTTCGCCGGTCAGCGCGGGAAGGCGGTCGATCAGCTCCTGCACGTCACCGCTGGGCGGCGCGGCGGCGAGCATCCCCGGCCCCGCCGCCCGGCCCGCTCCGGCAGGAGCACCGGCGGCACGCTGGGAGAACGCCTTCGCCACCTGCTCCAGGGTGCGTGCGCCGTCATCATCGTCCCCGGCGGGCTCGACCCACAGCGGGGAGGTCGGCGCCTCGGGCCGAGCGAGCCCGGCGTCCACGCCGATTCCCGTCACCTCCGGCGGGGTGAACAGCGCGCGGAACAACTCGCCGGAGTGTTGCAGATCGCGCAACGTGCCCAGTTCCGCCACCCGTCCGTCGTCGAGCACGGCCACCCGGTCGGCGAGCGCCAGGGTGGACAGGCGATGCGCGACGACGATGGTGGTACGCCCGCGCACCTCGGCCGCGATCCTGGCGTAGATCTGTTCCTCGACCTGCGCGTCGATGGCCGAGGTGGCGTCGTCGAGAACCAGGATGGGCGCGTCGGTGAGCAGCGCGCGGGCCAGCGCGATGCGCTGCCGCTGTCCGCCGGACAGCCGCTGCCCGCGCTCGCCGATCCCGGTATCCAGTCCCTCGGGCAGTGTCCGCACGAACCCGTCGGCCGCAGCGAGATACAAAGCGTGCCAGACCTCTTCGTCCGTGGCCGCCGGACGTCCATATGCCACGTTGGCCCGGATGCTGTCGGCCATCAGCTGGGTGTCCTCGAACACCATCGCCACTTGGTCGCGGGCGTCGGACAGGTAGCGGATGTCGACGCCGTCGAACAGGACGGCCCCGGCGTCCGGGTCGACCAGACGCGGAAGCAATTGCACCAGTATCGATTTGCCGCTGCCCGCACCGCCCGCGATCGCCATGGTCTCGCCCGGCTCGACGGTCAGTTCCAGCCCGTCGAGCACCCGGGTGCGGTCGAAACCGAAACCGACGCCGCGGAACTCGACGCGCGGGGGCGTACTGCCGCGCACCGTCTCGACCTGGGGACGTTCCACCGGCGTCGGCGCCTCGATCACCTCGCGCACCCGGTCCAGCGACGCCTTGCCCTGCTGGCTGACCGTCAGCAGCATGGCGAACTGCCGGATCGGGCTGACGAACGAGCCGAGATAGGTCATGAACGCCAAGAAGGTGCCCAGCGTGATGGACTGCGACAGCGCCAGCAGCCCGCCCGCGATCAGGATCAGCGCCTGTCCCGCCGCGGGCACGGCCTGCATCGCCGGGGTGAACCGGCTGGTGATGCGCGCGACGCGCAGCCGGGAGCGGTACAGCTCCCGTGCCTTGGCGGCCAATCCGTCGAGCTCGTGCCGTTCCTGGCCGAACCCCTTCACCACTCGCACCCCGGCGACCGCAGCCTCCACCCGCATCGCCACCTCGGCGGCGCGGGCCTGCGCGTCCCAGTTGGCCGGGAAGAGTTTGCGCTGGCTGCGCCGGGTGATGATCCACAAGGCGGGAACCACGAGCAGCGCGATCACGGTCAGGGCGGGCGACATCAGGGTCATCAGGGTCAGCGCACCGGCGAGCAGCACCACATTGCCCGCCACCATGGGAATGAGCTGCACGAACATCTGGATCAGCGTGACGTCGGTGATCGCCCGGCTGACCACCTGACCGGTCCGCAGGTCCGCCTGCTCGCGGCCGTCCAGCCGCAGCAGCGCGGCGAAGAGGTCCCGGCGCAGATCGTGCTGCACACCCAGCGACAGCTGGGACGACGCCACCCGGCGCGTGAACGACGACCCGAATCGCGCCGCGCCGACGACCAGCAGCAGCGCCGCCCACGGCGCCACCGACGCCGCGGTGGTGGTGAGCGTGTCCACCACGTGCAGCACGATGAGGGGCAGCACCGCCGTCAGCAGCGCCGCCGCGAGCGCACCGGCGCCCGCGGCCACGACCAGGCGGCGGTGCTCGAGACAGCGGCGCGTCAGGTACCGGATCCATCCCGGCTGGGACGGATCCGGTTGAACCGAGCTCATCGGGCGACCACGAGCGCGTCCGCGGTGTCATACTGGTTGGCCGGCCGGTCCAGGCCGTAGTGTCCACGCAGGGTGGTCTCGGTGTACTCGGTGCGGAACAGCCCGCGCTGCTGCAGGATCGGCACCACCTGGTCGACGAAGCGCTCCAGTCCCGAGGGCAGCACGGCAGGCATGATGTTGAACCCGTCGGCGGCGCCCTCCCGGAACCAGTGCTCGATGGTGTCGGCCACCTGTTCGGGCGTGCCCGCGAAGGTGCGGTGCCCGCGGCCGCCGCCGAGCCGCCCGATCAGCTGACGCAGCGTGAGTCGTTCGCGCCGGGCGAGGTTCACGATGAGCGTGAACCGGCTCTTGGCGCCCTGGATCTCGTCCTCGGTGGGCAGATCCTCCGGCAGTTCGCTGTCCAGGTCGAGTTGCTCGATCGGGAGTTTGAAGTGCGCGGCCAGCTGGCGGCGCGCGTACTCCGGCGAGATCAGGCGCTCGAGTTCGGCGTCGAGTTCGCGTGCCTGTTCCTCGGTGTCGCCGATGACGGGGACGATGCCGGGCAGGATCTTGATCGTCTCCGGGTCACGGCCCAGCGCGACCGCACGCTGCTTGAGATCGGTGTAGAACGCCTTGCCGTCCTCGAGCGTCTGCTGCGCGGTGAACACCGCTTCCGCGTAGCGGGCGGCGAAGTTCTTGCCGTCCTCCGAGGAGCCGGCCTGCACCAGCACCGGGTAGCCCTGCGGCGAGCGCGGCACGTTCAACGGACCGTCGACCTTGAAGAACTCGCCGTGGTGGCCGATCTTGCGAACCTTGCTCGCGTCGGTGTGGATGCCGAGGCCCTTGTCCGCGACGATCGCGTCGTCGTCCCAGCTGTCCCACAGCTTGGTGGCCACGTCGACGAACTCGGCGGCCTTCTCGTAACGCAGCTGGTGGTCCGGGGTGTCGTCCAGACCGAAGTTGCGCGCGGCGTCGGCGCCCGCGGTGGTGACGATGTTCCAGCCGACCCGGCCGTTGCTCACCCAGTCCACCGAGGAGAACCGGCGTGCCAGGTTGTAGGGATCGTTGTAGCTGGTGGACGCGGTGGCGATCAGGCCGATCCGGCTGGTCTGCACGGCCACCGCGGTGAGGATCACGGTCGGCTCCAGCTTGCCGCTCGGCCTGCGGCCGGGATCGCCCATCAGCACCGGGCTGTCGGCGAAGAAGATCGAGTCCAGCTTGCCGCGCTCGGCGGTGCGGGCCAGCTCGACGTAGTAGTTGATGTCGGTGTGCGCGTACGGATCGCTTTCCGGCAGCCGCCAGGCCGCCTCGTGGTGTCCCACCGACATCAGGAAGGCGTTGAGGTGCAGTTGTTTACCGGACATGGTCGGGTCCTTTCAGACAGCGGCCGGGGCGACGCCCAGCGAAGAGAGCAATGCGCGACGGACGCGCTGGAATTCGGGCAGACTCGGGTCGCGCTCGGCGGGCAGGTCCACCGGCACGTCGACCGTGATGCGCCCCTCGTCGAGCACTAGCACCCGGTCGGCGAGCGCGATCGCCTCGTCCACGTCGTGGGTGACCAGCAGCACGGTCGGGCGGCGGCGCCGGATCAGCTGCCGCAGCAGCTCGTGCATCTTGATCCTGGTCAGCGCGTCCAGCGCGCCGAAGGGTTCGTCGGCCAGCAGCAGGTCCGGCTCGCCCACCAGGGAGCGGGCCAGCGAAACCCGTTGCTGCTCACCGCCGGAGAGCTGGTTGGGCCACGCCCGTTCGCGTCCGGCGAGACCGACCTCGGTCAGTACCCGCACCGCCGCGGCCTTGCGCGAGCGCGGCTGGCCGTAGAGCACGTTGGCCAGCACCCGTTGCCATGGCAGCAGGCGGGAGTCCTGGAAAACCACCGACGTCTTGGCGGGCACCCGCAGCGTGCCCGACCCGGCCACGTCGTAGTCGAGTCCGGCCAGCGCGCGCAGCAGCGTGCTCTTGCCCGACCCGCTGCGGCCGAGCAGGGCGACGAACTGCCCGGCCGGGATCGTCAGCGTGATGCCGTCCAGCACCGTGCGTTCACCGAAACCGCGGGTCAGTCCGCGGACCTGTACGCCTACCCCGCGATCGTCCGTCGCCACGACAGCACCTTCCGCTCAACCAGCCGGATGACACCGTCGGACAACAGTCCGAACGTGCCGTAGACCGCGAGGCCCACCAGGATCACGTCGGCCTGACCGTAGTTCTGGGCGTTCTGCATCATCTTGCCCAACCCGTCGATGGCGTTGACGGATTCGACGACGATCAGCGCCAGCCACGCGCCGGTCACCGAGAGTCGCAGGCCGAGGAAGAAGCCGGGCAGTGAACCGGGTACCACGACCTTCCTGATGAACGTGGCCCGCGAAACCCGCTGCACCTCCGACAGTTCCACCAGCCGCTGATCGATGGTGGTGAGCGAGGCGTGCGTCTGGATATACATGGTGATCACCACGCCGAGGGTGATCAGCACGATCTTGAACGATTCGCCGATGCCGAGCCAAAGGATCATCAGCGGAATCAGGCCGAGGCTTGGGATCGCCCGCTTCACTTGGATCGGGCCGTCCACCAGCGACTCACCGAATCGGGACAGGCCCGCGATCAGGGCGAGCGTCGTGCCGACCAGCACGCCGATGCCGAGGCCGATGCCCGCGCGCTGCAGCGAGGCGGATACGTTCGCCGCCAGGGAACCGTTGACGAGCAGGTCCCAGCCCGTTTCCAGCACGGTCCACGGCGCCGACAGCTTGCGTTCGTCGAGCCAGCCGAAGTGCGCGCCAGCCGCCCAGAGGCCGAGAACTACCAGCACGCCGAGCATCCGGGCGAACGGAACGGACTTGCGTAGCCCGAGCCTGCGCAATTGCCTGCGTTCGACGAATCCGTCGGTCCGTGACGGCGGCGCCGCTACGGTGCGAGTCAGTGCGATGGTCATGGCGACTCCTGTGTTGTGCGGGCGCTCGAGCGGTTCACCGGGTGTCCTGGGTGCGGTAGTTCGCGGTCACCGCCTCGGCGGCGACTCGTTCGAAGCGGCGGTCGAAAAGTTCGTTCGCGTCGAACCGCTTGCCGAAATAGCCCGAACCGGTGAGCAAGTCGACGGTGTCCTGCTCCCATGCGATCGCTTTGTCCCAATTGTCCGGGAAATAGGGGCGCGGTGTCGTATCCAGAATTCGCCTGCCGTCCGCCGCGGAGACTTCCTGGTCTTTCACGTAGTAAGAGGAGATCCATTGTTCCTGGTGCTCCCAGGCCCAGACATCGCCGCGCGCCCAGAACTCGACGAATTGCCGGACGGCCGCGAGTTTGGCCGAGTCGCGCAGGACCGCGGTCGGCGCCCACAGCACGGTCAGCGCGTCCACCGCGGGCGTGGCCACCGCCGTGGCGCCTTGCCCGCGGTATTTGTCCAGGTATTTGGTCAGCGTCGGCTCCCCCAGCGGGGCGACGTCGATCTGCTTGCCCTGCAACGCGGTAAGGAACTGCGGGCTGTTGAGTTCCACCAGCTGCACTTCGTTCAGGCCGATGCCCGCGGCGCGCAGGGTGCGCAGCACCACCACGCCCTGGGCCTGACCAGGCGAGAAGCCGATCTTCTTGCCGCGCAATTCCTGGATCGAGTTGACGGTCACGCCGGGCGCGGTGGCCAGCTGATAGTTCGGGATGTCACGGACTTTGACGCCGACGATCTTGGCGTCGAGACCGGTCGCGTGGGCGTGGATGGGCGGGATGCCCGCGTTCGTCGCGATATCCACCGAACCGCCACGGAAGGCTTGGATGACGTCGGGGCCCGCTGAGACGGCGGGCCAGGCGGACACGGTGAACGGCAGCTTGCCGATCTCACCGGAGGTTTCCAGCGCGACGCGGGTGGTGTTGACCGCCACCGACAACGAGGTGCCTGCCGGAACGGTGGTCGGCAGCGCGGATTTCAGATCGGTGTCGCCGCCCCCATCGGTGGCGCACGAGACGGCGAGCAGAGCGGTGGCGGAGGTGACGAGTGCTAATCGCCGGAGAGAATTGCGCACGGTGATTTCCTGGGTCGAATCCGGTGTTCTCGGGAATATCTCGCTCCCGGACAACACCGCAGTTGCGATCCGGTCCCGGCAATGGCTCGGTGCATTTCTTTCATGAAAGAACTTTCCCGAATAACCGTGCCGCACGTCAATATTCGTTCTACTTAAAATAAGTCGGAGTCAAACGGCAGCCTCCAGCGCGCGCAGCGGAGTGTGGAACAGGCTGTGCAGCACCACCGCGCACGCGGACATCTCCAGGACTCGCCCCTCGAACGACGAACCGACCACCAGTTCGGCCGGGTCGGTACACAACAGCGAATGTTCGCGTACTGCCGCGAGATACGCCTCCCACACGCCGCCGACGCGACGGCCGCGGTCGACCACTACCACCGATTCGGGATCGAGCAGATCGATCAGCGCCGCGACGACCCGGCCGAGCACGCGGGCGCGCTCCAGGAACAGCCCGCGCACGGGCGCGCCTTCGGCCGCCACCGCCACCAATTCGGGCATGGTCGACGCCACGCCGCAGCGCTCGAGCAGCGCATGATCGGAGTAGTAGTCGTCGAGCGAGGAACCCCCCTGCGGGCCCGCGCTCTTTCCCGCGCCCAGGCCGAGCAGCGACTCGATCGATCCGGCTCCAGACCGCGGCCCGTAGTGCACCTGCCCGTGCACCGCGATGGCCACATCGATCACGTTGCCGACGAACAGCACCACCGAGCTCGCCGTCGCGCCCATGCGGCCGAACAGCTGCTCGGCGTGCATCAGCGCTCTGGTGTGACTGTCGAGCTGGGTCGGCAATCCGGTGCGCGCGGCGAGATACTCCCGCACCGGGACGTCACGCCAGCGCAGGAAGGAATGGTCCACCACCGACCCCGCCGTTCGGTCGACCCGGCCGCCGGTAGCCACGCCCAGACCCACGATCCGCAGGCCGTCGGACTCGTCGCGGACCCGGCACACCTCGGCGGCGGCGGTGGCCAGGATGTCGTACGGGGCGTGCGTGCGGTGCGGCACCTTCGTGGTTTGCCGGAGCGTGCCGCCGATGTCCACCACGGCGACGGTGGTGTGGGTGGCCGCGATGTGCACCGCTATGGCCACGTTGTCGGCGGTGTCGAGCGCCAGCGGGCTATGCGGTCGGCCGATCCCGGACGCGCCGGCGGTCTCGGGCAGCTCGACGATCAACCCCGCCTCCAGCAACGCGCGAGTCTGCCACGTCACCGTGGCGGGTGAGATTCCCGCGTGTCTGGCGATCGAACTGCGCGGAGCCGGACCCAGCTCGAGCAACGCTCGAAGTACCGCTCCCGCGCTGCCGTCCGCCATCGCCGTCACCTCTTCATCGCCGCGCTGCCCAGCCACGCTACGGACGCGGCCCGCGGCTGCGAAGCATTTGGCGCAGGCCGATCCGAACACACCGGCGGCACAGGCCCTAAACTGAGCGGATGCCGAGTTACAGCTATCGGTGCCGCAGCTGCGGTGACACGTTCGAGGTGACCCGTCCGATGGCGGAGTCGGCCGCGCCGGCGACCTGCCCGATCGGCCACGACGACACGGTCAAGTTGCTGACCACCTTCGCCACCGTCTCCCGAGGCGGCGCGAGCGCGCCCGCACCAACCCCGGCGGCGCCCCCTGCGGGCGGCGGCTGCTGCGGTGGCGGCTGCTGCGGCTGAGTTCCCGGCGCGGTCTCACTCGCGCCGGTCGGCATGACCGAGGTCGCGCTCGGGTGCGACCCGGTCGCGCACCCGCTGCTTCAGCACCGTGATGTCGGGAAATCCGCCGTCGGCCTTGCGCTCCCAGATCTGTTCGCCGTCCACGGTGATCCGGAAGACCCCGCCCGAACCAGGCAGCAGCGCGACTTCGTCCAAGTCGGTGGCGAAGGTGCTGAGCAATTCCTGCGCCATCCAGCTCGCCCGCAGCAGCCAGCGGCATTGGGTGCAGTACTCGATCGCGACGCGTGCCATGCCCGCTGACGCTACCGCTCAGTCGTCGTGCGTGCCGTCCAGGTAGACCCAGGCGCCGTCGGATCGGGTGAACCGGCTGGTCTCGTGCAGTGCGCCGCGACCGCCCGCGTCGCGGTAGTGCGCGACGAACTCCACCGTGCCGGTGTCGTCGAACAGTCCACCTCGATCGGTCCGGGTGATTTCCAGGAACAACCAGCGCTGGGCGGGATCGAGGGTCAAGGCGGCCGGGCGAGTGCGCGGATGCCACGAACGCAGCAGATAGTCGACATCGCCCACCGCGAACGCGGTGTAGCGCGACCGCATCAGGGCTTCGGCGGTGGGAGCGGGACGCTCGCCGCTCAACACCGGACCGCAGCAGTCCTCGAATGCCTCGCCACGCCCACACGGGCAGCGCCGTGCCTTGTTCATTCCGCGCCCTTCCGACCTGTGTCAGGAATCCCGGCGCGCCCGCACCGCCGCCAGGTCCTCGGCCAAGGCTACGGTCTGCTCCCGCCAGCGCCGCAGATCGGTGACGCTCGGCGCGAGTTCGTAGTCGTGATGGTGCGCGGCGCGCGACAGCGCCGCCCAGAGCACGGCCACGCGCGCCGCCACGTCCGGTCCCGCGAAGGCGCGCAGCGCGATGAGCTGTGCCCGCATCGGACAGCGGACCAGCGGGGGCGCCAGCCGCAGCCACAGTTCGTCGACGGCCTGCTCCAGAGCGATCCGCAGAATCCAGGCCGTCGCGCGGGACCACAGCCCGCCCGCGGCGGTCACCGATCCGGCGAGCAACAGATCCACGGTTTCCAGCCGCTCGGCGACCGACGGCCGATTCGCTCGCGAGCGTTGCGCGCCGTTGTTCGGCCCACGCTGCCCGTGCCTGGCCGCGCGCCCGCCGCCCGCGGGTCCACGACGTGCGCCGACCGGCCGACGCCGCCCGCTCATCGGCGCCTCACCGGGCCAGCCACGCGACGAACTTCTCGGTCTCACCGATCAGCTCACGCATATCGCGCCCGATCGGCACGTGCGCGCCCGCCGTGGCGTCGCGCAATGCGTCCACCACCCACCGTCCTTCGCGCGCGATTAGGTTCTTGTTCAAGTCGTCGACCTTGCTGCCGACCCCGAAGACCGCGAGCGCCACTTTCGACCGGGTCGAATGCGCGGCATCGATGTGGCGTTCCACTTCCGCGTGATCCATGCCCGCGGCGAGCAGGGTGCGCCGCGCCCTGGCCAGACTGGCCGCCTCCACCGCGGAACGGCAGCACGTGGCCACCAGTTCGTCGGCGATCGCCGCGGGCAACTGCGGGGTGCGCACCAATGCGCGGGCGTCGTCCAGATAGCGGCGAATCGGGTCGCTGGACACCCGCACCTCGACCACCGAGCGGTCGCGGCGCTGCACTTCCAGCACGGTCGCGTCGAGCTGCATCCGCCGCACCGCCTCGGCGAGGCGCTCGTCGTGGGTGAAGACCACCACCTGCCTGGTCCAGGCGACCGTGGCGAGTACTTGGGCCAGGCCGTCCACCTTGGCCGGGTCCATCGCCTGCACCGGGTCGTCGATCATGACGAAGCGGAACGGGCTCTGCTCCACCGTGGCGCGCGGCAGGAACAGCGAGAGACCGAGCGCGTGCAGCTCACCCTGGCTCATCACGCCAAGCGCGGCGCCGTCCACCTCGTCGACGGTCACGTCGAGCAGCACGCGGCGCGCGGTGCCCGCGTTGCCCTGCAAACGGATCGCGCCCAGCTCGACGTTGCTCTGCTGCCGCAGCGTGCGCCACACCCACCGGGCCGTCGTCTCCAGCGGCGTCATGCGCTCGCCGCGCAGACCCGCGGTGGCCGACTTCAGCCAGTCCTCGGCCTTCTTCACGGTGCGCAGTTCCGCGGCGTGCGCGGCCACCTCGCGCGCGCCCTCCAGCCAGGCCACGATCCGTGGCACCAGCGGCGTCCACACCTCGTCCAAGCGGTCGAGTTCCTTGCGGGTGCCCTTCTGCAACAGGTCGAGTTCGTCGACCAGTCGCGCGTGGGCGGCGCGCAGCCGGGCGGGCAGGTCCGGGGCGTATTCGGTGTTGGTCAGCGCGGCCCATTCGGCCCAGGCCTCGCGCACCGCCGTGGTGTCGACCGACGGCGGGTTGCGCGGATCGAAATCCAATTCGGCGGGAACGAGGTCGGGAAGCGCCCGAGCGGCCCGCACCGCGTTGCCGAGTTCGATCCGCGCGGTCGTGAGCGCGTCGACTCGGGCGGTCAGCCGCTCGATGGCAGCATCGGTCTCGCGCGCCCACGCGTCGTCGAGTGCGCCGCGGCCGCACACAGGGCACGGACACGGCCCGCTCGCGGCATGGTGTTCCCGCGCCTTGCGCAGCAGTTCCAGCAGGCGCAGATCGGCTTCGGCGTCGGCGGTGGCTCCCGCGGCCAGCGCCGCGCCCCATTCCTCGAGCCGGGTGGCCACCGCCTCCACTTCGGCGTCTTCGGGCAGCGCCAGCCGCACGATGGCGCGCAGGCCGTCCGGTCCGGTCGGGTCGTCCACCGCGCCGAGCACTTCCCGGCCCACCGCGGCGAGATCCGGTTGGGCGGGCCGCAGCAGCCCGGCGACCCGGACCGCGCGGTCGTCGGCCACCGACGCGAGCAGCTCCAGCAGTTCCAGGCGTTCCTGACGCGAATCCCGCACGGCGCGTTCCAGCTCCAGGCGGCGCATCCGGATCCGTTCCTGCGCCAGGGTGAGTTCGTCGAGACCGAGCAGCTGGTGCAGCGCGTCGAACAGGTCGCTCGGTTTCCCGTCCACCAGCGCGCCGAGTTCGCTGTAGGACAGGAAGGGGCGGTAGAGCTCGAGCTGGGCCGCCCACCGGTCGGTGTCGAATCCCGTCGGCGGCGCGGGCGGATACCGCTGGGTCCAGTGCGCGTCCGGCAGGTCCGCGTCGGCCGCCCATTCCTTGGCGATGGTGAGGCGCGGCGCGGCACCGGCGGTGAGCAACTCCAGCTCGATGCGGGCTGCCGTGCCGTCGTGCAGGTTGCGCCAGCCCTCCCGCCACGCCGCCGAGCGACCGTCCCACCGGCGGTTCCCTCCGGTCATCGCCAACTCCGCGGCCTCGGCGAAACTGGATTTGCCGCTGCCGTTGCGGCCGACCACGAGCGTGAGGCCGGGCCCGGGCGGCAGTTGCAGCGTCGTCTCGGGGCCGATACCCCGGAAACCGCACACCCGGATGGCGCTGAGGAAGATCCCGGAGTGATCGAATGCCGTTGACGCGTCCTCTGTTTCGGCGGCGCCGATGGCGCGCAACACGGTCCGCGTCACCGACGGCGTGACCGCGGGATCCTCGGCCAGGCGCCTCGTCACCACCTCCGACAGCCGGGGCGGCGCGTCCGTGGAACCGGCGGCGTCGACAGCGTCGGGATCCAGGCGCATGCGAAAAACCCCTCCACCATCGAGCCGCAACACGTCCTCCGACCCCGTGCACGGCGCCTTGTCGAAGCTGTGCGGAACGCTACCCGATCACGCCGGAATCGCCCACCGCGCCCGAGCGAATCTGCCCGCGGGGATGGATATATGGTCATCGAAACGCCTGCGCCATGTCTCGATGTCCACCCCTCGCGCCAACCCCGGCGGGCAGCCTCGATGGTGTCTACACCCGGTCCGGGTGGCTCGGTCGAGCCGAACAGGACAGAATGCCAGAGCGCACCGATCGGCGCAAGATTCGTTCGAAAGACGAATGCGGCACCGGGACAAGCGGTTCCGAGGGCAGTGCGGCGCCGGCGGCGGTACTTGTCGGTGCGCTGGGGTAGAAATCCGGTCAACCGAGCAATGAAGGAAGGCGATGAGGCAGCAGCGAGCCGGAGCGAGCCGATGACGACGCAGTGGACCGAAGCCCAGGTCACGGCGTTGGCGCCGGATGCGAATTCGCTCTCGGCGGCCCGCAAGCTGGTGGGTCGCTGGCGCGAGTGCGGGCAGCACGGCCCGGCGCTGTGGGGCCGGTGCCAGGGCAGCGGCGCCACGCCCTATCAGACGATCGTCGACCTGTCCGGTCCGGCGTACCGGTGCTCGTGCCCGAGCCGCAAGTTTCCTTGTAAACACGCGCTGTCGTTGTTGCTGCGCTGGTCCGCGGGCGAGGTCGCCGTCGCACCGGAGACCGCGGACTACGCGGCGGCGTGGATCGGCGGCCGTACGGCGCGGGCCGCCGCGACCGCGGAGCGGCCCCGCACCCCGAATCCGGCCACCGCCGAACAGCGCCGGGTGCGGGTGACGGCGGGGCTGGAGGAACTCGACGTCTGGCTCGGTGATCAGGTACGCACCGGGCTCGCGCAGGCCGATCGCTCGTATCGCGCCTTCGAGGCCGTGGCCGCCAGGATGGTCGACGCGCAGGCCCCCGGCCTCGCCTCCGCTCTGCGCAGGCTCCCGGCCGCCGTGGCCACCAGAACCGACTGGCCCGACGTGGTGCTGCGCGAGTACGCGCGCATGCACCTGTTGATCGCCGCGCACCGGCAGCTCGACGCGGTATCGCCCGCGCTGCGCGCCAGCATCCGCACCCATGTCGGCTACCCCAATCCGGCCGAGGCGGTGCGCGCCGAGGCTCCGGTGCGTGATCGGTGGATGGTGTTCGGCTCGCGGATCATCGAGGACGAGCGCCTCTACACCCGGCGCACCTGGCTGTACGGGCGGGAGAGCAGGCGCTGGGCGCTGGTGGTCGACCATTCCTTCGGCTCCCCCGGCTTCCCCGCCGACGTTCCCGCGCTGGGTCAACTGGCCGACGCGGAGTTGCATTTCTACCCGGGCGCCGCGCCGCTGCGCGCGCTGTGGGGCGAGCGGCACGGCACGGTCGAACCGTTCACCACGTTGCCCGCCGACGCGAACCACCCCGCCACCATCGCCGCCGCGCTCGCCGCGCACGCGTCCGCGCTCGGCGCCGATCCGTGGCTGCGCTCGTGGCCGATGCTGCTGGCCGATGTGATACCCACCCGCACCGAAGAGGGCTGGTACCTCACCGAATCCGGCGGCAGCGCGCTGCCGATCCGGCCGGGCGAACAACCGTGGACGCTGCTGGCCGTCTCGGGCGGTCATCCGGTGACGGTGGTCGGCGAGTGGAGCGCCGACGGATGGGAGCCGATTTCGGTGTTCACCGCGGGGGAGGTGATCGATCTGGCACCCACGGAGACCTTCGTGCCCGACGCGACTCCGCCCGCGGGGCCGACCGGGAGTGCCGACCTCACCTCCGTCGCGCTGCTCGGCACCGCGCGCCGCGCCCCGGATCTCGCCGCACTCGCGCCCGCGGTCGCACGCGTGGCCGACCGGTTGCCCCATGATCCCGCGTTGCGACTGCTCGAAACAGCCGCCCTACAAGACCTTTTCACTCGGGGTGGGGTCGTGCCCGCCACTGCCGCGGCACCGGAACCCGCGGCGGACGATCCCCGTCCGTCGCTGCCGCGCCCTGCTGCCGTGCGCCTGGCACGCATGCTGCGGGAACGCTCGGCGTTCCTGCCCGAATGGTTCGACGCGGCGCGGCCGCACGATTACCGGGCGCCGGTCGTGCTGTGCGAGCAACTGCTCGAGCACGCGAAGATCAATGCCGGTTTGCGCGAGCCGCTGCTACGCCTCGCGGGCACACGCGGCAGCTGGCTGGCGGCCCGGCATCCGGATCGGCGCGACTTGGTGCGGCTGCCCGTCGAACGGTCCACGGACACTTGGCTGTTCGGTCGGCCACCCGAGCGGCGCGACTGGCTCGCCGACCTCCGGCGCGGCGACGCGGGTGCGGCCAGGGCGGAGCTCGCCGCGGCGTGGCCGAAGGAATCCGGGCCGCTGAAGGCCGAACTGCTGGCCGTGCTCGCCGACGGGCTCGGCCCGGACGACGAGCCCCTGCTGGAAACGGCGCTGGACGACCGGCGCGCGGACGTGCGCCGCACCGCCGCCGGACTGCTCGCACTACTGCCGGAATCGGCGTTCTCGCAGCGGATGCGCGCCCGAGCGAGCGCGTGGATCCGCGCCGAGCACCGAATGCTGCACACGAACGTCGTTCTCACGCTGCCCGACCGGCCCGACGCCGCCGCGCAGCGCGACGGGATCACCGATCGCACCATCGAATTCGCCTACCGCTGGAACGGCGCGCCCGACGTGTCCGCGGCCCGGCTCCGGCAGGTGGTCGCCGCGACGCCGCTGGCGCACTGGACCGGTGTGCTCGGCACACCGCAACAGGCGGTGCGCGCCACGATCGAAGACCGGTTCCGGCAGCCCATCTTCGACGGCTGGGTGGACGCCGCACTGGCTCAACACGATTCGACGTGGGCTCGGGCATTGTTCGAGGCGGGCGTGCCCACCGATCTGGCGATGCTGCGCAGACGGGAGCTGTTCGCGCTGCTACCGCTGCCGGATCGGACCGCGCACCTGGTGCGGCTGGACGGCTCCTGGCTGTCGGAGATCGAGGCGCTGCTGCCCGCGATGGGCCATCCGTGGCCGGAAGCGCTGGCCCAACACGTGGTGCTGCTGCTGTTCGAGCGGGCGCGGGCGGCGGCGCGGCGCCCCGAGACGCACGGCGCGTCACCGAACGCGCACCGCTCGCTGCTCGCCGCGGCCTCGGTCCACCTCCCCGTCGCCGCCGCCGCCACACTGTCCGCCGTGGCCCGCAAATGCGACGATCCCGCCTGGCAGCGGGCCTTCGACCAGCTCGCCCATGACCTCAACAACCGCTCGATGATGCTCGAGGAGTTGCGATGACCACCACCGACCCGACGCCGGATCTGCTGCGCCCCCATGCCGAACAGGCGTACGCCGACGAGCTGCGCGCCCTCGCCGCCGCCGACGACCGGCCCCGCCCGCCGTCGTGGCGGCTGTCGCCCTGGGCGGTGGTCACCTACCTGCTCGGCGGCACCCTGCCCGACGGCACCGTGATCACCCCGAAGTACGTCGGCCCGCGCAGGCTCATGGAGGTCGCGGTCGCGACGCTGGCCACCGACCGCGCACTGCTGCTGCTCGGGGTGCCGGGCACCGCCAAGACCTGGGTGTCCGAGCATCTCTCCGCCGCCATCAGCGGTGCGTCGACGCTGTTGGTGCAGGGCACCTCGGGCACCGCCGAGGAGGCGATCCGCTACGGCTGGAACTACGCGCGGTTGCTCGCCGAGGGACCGAGCGATGCGGCGCTGGTGCCGTCGCCGGTGCTCACGGCCATGCGGACGGGCTCCATCGCCCGCATAGAAGAGCTCACCCGCATCCCGTCGGACGTGCAGGACGCGCTGATCACCGTCTTGTCCGAGAAGACGCTGCCGGTGCCCGAACTGCGCACGGAAGTGCAGGCCGCGAAGGGCTTCAACGTGATCGCCACCGCCAACGATCGCGACCGCGGGGTGAACGAGTTGTCCTCCGCGTTGCGCCGCCGGTTCAACACAGTCGTGCTGCCGCTGCCCGCGAGCGAGGACGAGGAGGTCGCCATCGTCAGCAGGCGGGTCGAGCAGCTCGGCTCCGCGCTGGAACTGCCGACCGTGCCCGCGGCGGCCGAAGAGGTGCGGCGGGTGGTGCGGGTCTTCCGCGAGCTGCGCTCCGGCAGTACGGCCGACGGCCGGACCAAGCTCAAGTCGCCGTCCGGAACACTGTCCACGGCCGAGGCGATCTCGGTGATCACCAACGGAATCGCGCTCTCGGCGCACTTCGGCGACGGCGTGCTGCGCGCCTCCGACATCGCGGGCGCGGTGCTCGGGTCGGTGATCAAGGACCCGGTGGCCGACGCGGTGGTGTGGACGGAGTACTTGGAGGCCGTGGTCCGCGAGCGACCGGATTGGGCGGATTTCTACCGCGCCTGCCGCGAGGTCACCGGGTGACCTCCGGTGTCGAAACCGCCCCTGTGACCAGGGTATTCGGCATCCGCCACCATGGTCCCGGCTCGGCGCGCTCGCTGCGGATGGCCCTGGCGGATTTCCGGCCCGACATGATCCTCATCGAGGGGCCCGCGGACGCCGATCCGCTGGTGGGCTTCGTCGCCGCCGAAGGGATGGCCCCTCCGGTCGCGCTGCTGGCGTACGTGCCCGACGCCCCCGCCACGGCCGCGTTCTGGCCGTACGCTGTGTTCTCCCCCGAGTGGCAGGCGCTGCGGTACGCCACGGACAACGCGGTGCCCGTACGGTTTTGCGATCTGCCCGCGAGCGTCACGCTCGCGACCGAGGACGAGCCCGGCGACCGGTTCGATCCGCTCGCCGCGCTCGCCGAAGCGGGCGGCTACGACGACGCCGAACGCTGGTGGGACGCCGTCGTCGAAACCGTGCCGGACGCGGATGCGTTCGACGCGATCACCGAGGCGATGGGCGCGCTGCGGGAAGGCGCCGAGCGCGACGCCACGCATGGCGACCCGACGTCGGCCGCGCAAGACGGCCCGGCGCGCCAGGGGCCTGCGGGCACCGAACCGGCTGATGACCGACCGACCGCCGAATCGGGACGCGATCGAATGGCCTCCACGTCGGAGTTGGATTCGGTCGCGGAGGCAGTAGCCGAATCGGCCCTCGTGCCGGAACCACCGCCCGAACCACTCGTGGTCGACGCCCACACCCTCCGGCGCGAGGCTTATATGCGCCAGACGATGCGCAAGGCCCTCAAAGACGGTGCGATGCGGCTGGCGGTGGTGTGCGGGGCGTGGCACGCGCCCGCGCTCGCAGGCGCGCTCGGTCCCGCCGCGCCGGACGCACGGATGCTCAAGGGCCTTCCGAAGATCAAAACCAGGCTCACCTGGGTGCCGTGGACGCATTCGCGGCTGTCCACGACCTCCGGCTACGGCGCGGGCGTCACCTCACCGGGCTGGTACCACCACCTGTTCACCGCCACCGAGCGGCCGATCGCCCGCTGGCTGACCAAGGTCGCCGGTGTGCTGCGCGCCCACGATCTGCCCGTCTCCAGCGCCCACGTCATCGAGGCCGTCCGGCTCGCCGACACCCTCGCCGCGCTGCGCGGTCGCCCGCTCCCCGGTCTGTCGGAGGTGACCGAGGCCACCCGGTCGGTGCTGTGCGGCGGCGACGAGACGATGCTGCGGTTGGTGATCGGCGAACTCGTCGTCGGCGAGGCGCTCGGGGCCGTTCCGGAGCAGACGCCGACCGTGCCGCTGGACGCGGACCTGCGCGCCACCATCCGGTCGCTGCGGATGAAGCAGGAGCCCTCGATCCGCACCGTCGACCTGGATCTGCGTAAGGATCGCGAGGTGCGGCGGTCGCGCCTGCTACACCGGCTGCGGGTGCTCGACATCGAGTGGGGCACGCTCACCACCAGCGACGTGCGCAGCACGGGCACCTTTCGGGAAACCTGGACGCTGCGATGGCAGCCCGAGTACGCGATCTCCATCATCGAGGCCTCTCGCTGGGGCACCACCATCCGCACCGCGGCGGAGGCGAAGATTCTCGACACCGCGAGCCGCGCCGACCGCTCGGTCGGCGAATTGACCGCCGCGCTGGAAGTCGCGCTGCTGGCCGACCTGGGCGGCGCCACCGACGGATTGATCGCCCGGCTGGAATCCACCGCGGCGCTCGACCACGACGTCACCCACCTGCTGGCCGCGCTGCCCGGCCTGATCCGCACACTGCGTTACGGCGACGTGCGCGGCACCGACACCAAAGCGCTGGCCCACGTGGCCGATGGGTTGCTGGTGCGTATCTGCGCCGGTCTGCCCGCGGCGGTCACCGGATTGGACACCGACGCCGCCACCGATCTGCGCGGTCTGCTGGACGCGGCGCACACCGCCATCCATACCAGGGACGACGGCTGGGCCACCGGTGAGTGGCTCGCCGCATTGCGCCGGGTCGCCGACCGCGACGACGTACACGGCGCGCTTGTCGGTCGTGCGGTCCGTTTGCTCGCCGACGCGGGTCGCATCGATGACGCCGAATCCGCGCGCAGACTGTCCGCCGCCCTCTCGGTGGGCGCCACCGCCGCGGCCAAGGCGGCGTGGATAGACGGATTCCTCGGCGGTCGCGGCCTGCTGCTGGTGCACGATCGGGAGTTGTTGCGGCTCATCGACGATTGGCTGCGCGAACTCGGCGACGACACGTTCGTCGAGACGCTGCCGCTGCTGCGCCGTACCTTCGGCGCGTTCGAATCGGGTGAACGCCGCGCGATCGGGCAGGCGGTCCGCGACGGCGGAGCGGTATCACCGGCGGCGGCCGTCGCGGGCATCGACGCCGATCGAGCCACGACCGCGGTGCGCACCGCGGCGGAGATCCTGGGGGTTACGGTATGAGCGGTCGGACCCGGAGACGGCAGCGGCGCGTAACCACACCGGGCCCCGCTCACGCCGCAATCGGACACCGCGTGAGCGGTGCGGCCGGAAACGACACGCCATGACCACGCAGCGCCCCGCTGATGCCGAAAACCGGCACAGCATGAGCGGCCGGACCCGAAAGCAGCAACGCACCACGCGCAGAACTCCACTGATGCCGAAATCGGGCACAGCACGAGGCTCCGTAGCGGAAGCACAGCGCAATCACGCAGGATCACGGCCCCTGCCGAAAACCCACACAGCATCAGCGGCCGGACCCGAAAGCAGCAACGCACCACGACCACGCAGGCCCACTGATGCCGGAACCGGACGCAGTATGAGTGACAAGGCAGCGGGGCGAAGCCGCACCGGCGCTCTCGCCGGTACCGAGGAGGACAAGCCGTGACCGACGAAGCACAATCTCGGCGTTGGCGATTGGTGCTCGGCGCGGCCGCGGAGGAGGGACTGGGCGGGCTGGGCTCCGGCGCCGACGCGGCGATGGACCGGGCGCTGTCGGCGCTGTACAACACCGATGAGGAGACCTCGCCCGGCAAGCGCACCGGTGGTTTGCAGGGCTCGGCGCCGCGCGTGGCCCGCTGGCTCGGCGATATCCGCAGCTACTTCCCGGCCTCCGTCGTCGAGGTCATGCAACGCGACGCCGTGGAGCGGCTCGATCTCACCCAATTGCTGCTGGAGCCGGAACTGCTCGAGGCGGTGGAACCGGACGTGCACCTGGTCGGCACCCTGCTGAGCTTGAACCGGGTGATGCCCGAGACCACCAAGGCCACCGCGCGCATGGTGGTGGAGAAGGTGGTGCGGGAGATCGAGCAGCGGATCGCGGCGCAGACCGTCGCCGCGGTGTCCGGTGCGCTGAACCGCGCCGCCCGGGTCACCCGGCCGAAATTGCGGGATATCGACTGGGACCGCACCATTCGCAAGAACCTCGCCACCTATCTGCCCGAGCATCGCACCGTGGTGCCCGAACGCCTGGTCGGCTACGGCCGCAAGGCTCAGGCGGTCCGGCGGGACGTGGTGCTGGCCATAGACCAGTCCGGTTCGATGGCCGCCAGCGTCGTGTACGCGTCGGTGTTCGGCGCGGTGCTCGCCTCGATGCGGTCGCTGCGCACCTCGCTGGTGGTCTTCGACACCGAGATCGTCGACCTCACCGACAAACTCGACGACCCGGTAGAGGTGCTGTTCGGCACGCAACTGGGCGGCGGCACCGACATCAACCGGGCCCTCGCCTACTGCCAGTCCCTGGTCACCCGCCCGGCCGATACGTTGTTCGTCCTGATCTCCGACCTCTATGAGGGCGGCATCCGCGACGAGATGCTGCGCCGCGTCCGCTCGCTACAGGATTCCGGCGTACAAGTCGTCGTGCTGCTCGCCCTCTCCGACGACGGCGCCCCCGCCTTCGACCACGACAACGCCGCAGCCCTCGCCGCACTGGGCATCCCGGCCTTCGCCTGCACCCCCGACAAGTTCCCGGAACTCTTGGCACTGGCCCTCGACCGCGGCGACGTCCAGTCCTGGGCCCACGCCAACGCCGCCCAGCACTGACGCGAGTCCCTCCGGGGCCTGCCAGGCGGGACGACTTGTGACTGAGCGAGGAGGCCGACGTCCTCGACGCTCTCGACGGCCACATCGAGGCCCACATCCATGGCCCGTTCGACCGATGTGGAGGCATTGGCGCTCGATCCCAGCTACCGCGGTACGGCGGTGCACGAGGCCGCAGACCGGCTCGGATGCCGGGTCGAGCGGCATCCCGGCTTCCTGCTCAGTGTGGACCGCATGCGCTGTCACCCCGACTTCAGCGGGCCGCGGTACGTCGAGTTGGGGACCGCGATCGCGGTCGGCGACCGGCTCGATCCCCGGATCATCGGTGACGCCGCCCGCACCAGTGGTGCCGAGAACACCACCGACCGTGGCGGCCAGGCGCGATGGCTACCGTCGTCCGGGCTGGAAGCGCGAGGCCTGGGAAGGTGCAGCGGCGCAGGCTGATTCCGCGCCCCGTCTCAGCGGCTCGGTCAGGTGGTTTCCGTGAGTAGACGGCGTAGCGCCGTGGGGGTGTGGCCGAGGTGTTCGCGGACGGTGCGGGTCAGGTGTGCCTGGTCGGCGAAACCGAGGTGCGCGGCGAGGTCGGCGAGGCCGGTTTCTCCGTCGGTGAGCCGGTCGATGGTCCGGCCGACCCGTACTCGGTTGCGGTAGCGGGTCAGCGACAGCCCCATGTGCTGCGAGAACACCCGGCTCAGCCGGTACGGCGAGACCTTCAGCGATGCGGCCAGAGATTGCAGGCCCACCGATTCCGGTGCGCCGATGATGATCGCCTCGCGGGCCGCGGTAACCAGCGCCCGGTCGGTGGGCCGCGACCGAGGGATCGGCCATCCGGCGGCGAGTGCGACGAGCCGGACAAGCTCCTCGGTCAACGCGTAGTCGATGTCGCCACCGCGGACGGCGGCGAGAACACGGTGGTGCGCGAGATCGATACGGGCATCGAGGTACACCGCTCGCGGATCGACGGCCCCTTCCCAACGGCCGGGCGCGACGGTCACCACGGTGCAGACGTCGCCGCCGGCGGGATGGGCGAACCGTTCCTCTTCGCCCGGTACGCCCAGGTAGCCGACTGTCGGATCCAGGTCGGCCCGGTCGCCGTCGGACTGTCGCTGGAACCGGCCACGGCACACGAGCACGAGGCGATGGTCGTCGCGGACCTCCGGGTCCGAGAAGTGGGTGTGGTCGGAGCGGCAGTTCACCGTGGTCACGGTGAACTCGGGCCGGGCGGCAACGGTTGTCGTGGACAGCACCTGCGGACCGTACGCCGAGGGTACGACGAAAAACGCCGCGCAAGAATCTTCAAGACCCGCGGCTGGGCCGGCGGGAATGCTGAGACGGCAACCGAATCACCGCCGCCCGACCAGGAGGACCTCATGGCATCCGTTCACAAAGAATTCGACATCCACGCCACGCCCGAGCAGGTATGGGACGCTGTCAGCGATTTCGGCGCGGTGCACGAGCGCCTCGGCCCGGGTCTCGTCGCCGACGCACGGCTCGACGCGGACACCCGTACCGTCACCTTCGCCGACGGCACCGTCGTCGTGGAACGGCTCGTCGACCTCGACCCGGTGAGCCGGCGTATCGCGTACTCCATCGTCGGAGGCAGTCTGCATTCCTCCCATCACCACGCCTCGATGCAGGCGCTGCCCGGCAAGGAAGGCGGGACCCTGGTCGTGTGGCACACCGATGTCCTGCCCGAGGCTCTCACTGTGCCGATAGCCGAGTTCGTCGAACAGGCGTCGGCTGTCATGCGCCGGACCCTGGAGGCAGGGGGATCCCAGGAGCCGGGTGGCAGCGAACTCGCACCGTAGGCGCTCATCGGGCAGGCTGCGTGGCCGCGTGCCGCCGCGGCCGGTCGGCCAGGGTGACCCCGCCCGCCGCGGCCGTGGCGACCGCAGCGAGGGCGACCAGACCGGGCCAGCCGAACCAGCCGACGGCGGCGGCGCCGAATGCGGTTCCCAGGCTGCCTCCGACGAAGTACACAGACATATACGCACTGTTGAAGCGGGCAGGCGCGGACGGGTCGATGGCCAGGACCGTGCTCTGGTTGGCCACCTGGGCCGCGAACAGTCCGGCATCGAAGAGCCCGAGGGAGGCCAGGGTCACCACAGTGTTCGAGAGGGCGACGCCCAGGACAACCGTCGCGACAAGGGCGAGCGCGAGCCCCACCAGGATCACGTTTCGCGGGCCGACCCGGTCGGTCCATCCGCCGGCGATCCGAGTCGCGAGGACACCGGCGAGTCCGGCGCAGGCGTACAGGCCGATCCGTTCGGGTGAATATGAGTACGGAGGCTGCGACAGCGCCACCGCGAGACCTGCCCAGATCGCACAGAACGCGAAGAACCACAGCGCTCCCCGTGCCGCCGCCCGGCGCAGTGCGGCGAAGCGGGCGAAGAGCCCGGGAATCCCGCGCACCGTATCCAGATATCCGGCATACGTGCGACCCCACGCGGTCGGCAGGGTGGACAAGGACACCGCCGCGACCACGACACACGGCACAGCGAATACGAAAAGCATTGCTCGCCAACCGATCACGTCGGCGAGCCAGCCGCCGATGATGCGCCCGGCGAGGATTCCGGCAGATATGCCCGCGGTCACGATACCCAAGACCGTGGCCCGCCGACGACGCTGCGCGAAACGCCCCGCCACCGAACTCAGCTGGGCCCCGACCGCCGACCCCGCCCCGACCAGGCCCATGACGAATCCAAGGGCCCAAGGTGATCCCGCTACCGCACCAGCGGCGGAGGCAACCGCCAGCGCCACGAACTGGGCCGCCACCACGGCCCGTGGCGCGAACCGGTCGACCAGCGGCACGAGCAGAACCAACCCCACCAGATAGCCGACCGGCCCGCACGCCAAAGCGGTGCCGGTCGCCGCCGTAGAGGCGTGCAGTGAACCGGCAACCTCCGCGACGGCCGGTTGCAGTAGGTAGACACTCGCCGTCCCGAGCGCGGCCGCCAGCGCCATGAACCACACGACAGGCGCCCGCAACTCAGCATTCCCGGCATCCGGGATCCGTTCGCTTTCCATTGCATCGACGGTAGGAATCCCGGCATCAGGGTTCCGGCGAGAAATAGACAACACCGTCCCGTTCCCGGCCGCGCATGTATTCGCGACAGCAAGTCGGCGAGGAACGTCCCATGACGGCGCTTTCGCGTTCCGCGATCAAGACGGACGGACCGCGGTGACCTGGACCTATTCGTTCCAGCCCACCGCGGTCCCGTTGCGACCACTGGTATCGGCCCTCGTCGGCCGGACCATGCCCGCGTTCATGCGGGAGACACTCGCCGCGATGAAGAGCGGCGCGGAAGTAGCGGCAACGGATCAGCCGGGGTAACCCCCGGGGAATCCGCCCAACAGGGCGAACACCTGGATGGCAAGCGAAGACAGCAGATCCGCGATGGTCATCGGTTCCATGGCAACTCCTTGTCCGGATGGGCGAACAGGACGGCTCTGCGATCGTACGCGCGACGGAGCGCTTTTCCGGTCAGCGCCGCCGGGTGCGTGATGGACTGTCAGGAGCTGGTCAGCATGGGTTTCGACGAAACGGGACCCATCACGCCCCACGCCGTGGCCGCCGCGGGCACCACGAGGGGATGCAGTACGGCGGCCACCGCGAGCAACATGACAGCGACAATGGTGTCCAGCCAGTAGTGATTGGCGGTACCCACCACCACGAGCGTGGTCAGCGCCGGATGGGCCAAGGCGAGCCAGCGCCACGGTGTGCGAGTCGCGGCGACGACGGCAACACCGAGCAGCAACGCCCAACCGACGTGCAGCGAGGGCATGGCCGCGAACTGATTGGACAGACCGCCGGAATCCGCCGCGCCGTAGACGGATTGGCCGTATCGCACGGCCAGATCGACGAAACCCTGGTCGGGCAGCATGCGCGGCGGCGCGAGCGGGATCAGGATGTGCACCGCGAGCGCGGCTCCCGTCAGCGCCGCCATGAGGTTCCTGGTCCAGCGATAGTGCTCCGGCCGGAACGTCCACAGCCACAGCAGGACTCCGACGGCCACGGTGAAATGCGCGCTGGCGTAGTAGAAGTTGGCCGGAACCGCGAGGAATTCGCGGTTCAGGAACAACGACTGCACCGTCTGCTCGTCCAGCAGGCCGAGCCGGTCTTCGAGTCCGAGCAAGCGGTGTGCGTTGACCAGGGCACGCCCCGTGTCGTCGGCGGTGATCAGACGGCCCGCGCGATAGCCGAGGTAGAGCACGGTGATGAGAAGAAGCTGCCCGACCGCCTCGCCCCCGCGACCGCGCACGGCCGCGCGCACCCGTTCGACGACTCCGCCCGACGCGAGCTCGAGCCCGGCGCCCGGACCCCCGAAGTCCACAGCGACCATCGCGCGGCCTCCTTCCCCGTTGAATCAGGCCGTTTACCGAGAATTAAGTGGAGTGGTAACCTCCGTTTAAACTAGCACTACCGAACGGACAACTTCAGCAAGATGTGACGGGGTATACAGCCGCCCGTCATCAAGTCGAGTTCGCTTGAAGGACAAGCGATCTCGCGATTCCTGCTATCATCGACCGCGCCGCCCGGCACGCGAGATGCATCAGCTGACGACCGACGCGGTGTGGCCACTGACCCCAGCCGTTCGACGCGCGATGCGGCTTGCCGGGATCGGCGGGCGATATGGTCGAACATCGTGCGACCCGCCTCGGTGTTCCAGCGCGCCTGCCTCCTCGCCAGTTGGGACCACATGCTGGACAACGAGTGGTCGGACGGCGAGCCGAATCAGCGGATTCGCCTCTCAGCACCATCTGCCGCCCAATGCGCCGGGGCCTTGCCGATCGAACGATTCACGGCTTCTCATTCCGCCGGTGTGAATCCGGCACAATCCGCCCTGCGGCCACCAGCACATCCCAGGCGGCGCGTTTGCGGGCACACCCGTGTTCCCGGTGCCGCTGCATGGCGACATGAGCTTCGGCTACCGCGAACGGCTCCGGCGGTGCCGTACAGGTCCACGCCGCAGGCCAACGGAACGCCGCCACCTTGCCCGCGGCGGGGAGGCGTCGGTGCGCGACGGAGCGTCGCGGCGAACCGGCCGGCCACAGACAGGCCAACGCGAGGGCGACGCACGATCCGCCGCCGGCAGTCGCGGCGACACCGCACACCAGATCCCACAGGCTCAAAGCATCACACCCCCTCGAGCGGCGGCGCGACCTCCTGCCCTGGCGATAGGACGGACCGATTGAGCATGTCCAGCACTTGCCGCAACGTGGGCGGCGCCACCACGGCGTCGACCGACGCAGGGGCACCGCCGATCGGAGGAAACGGAATATTCCTTTCGGCAGCACGCTCACGCGGACTGAGCGTTTGCGGCACGATCCGGCCACGGACGACAAGCGTGTGAAACGCCGTCCGCTTCCATGCGCAAAGGTCGATGCGGCATGCGTGATGCTCCTGCATGATGCGATGGGCGAGTTCCACATCCGCGTCATCACAGATCACCGGCACGTCCACAACGGTCTCGATACCCATCACGCCCCCTCTACCGCCGCACCGGGCACAGATGGAGCCGAACGCGTCCATTTGCCCTGCGGGCTGACGGTCTCGAGATCGAATCCCCTGTCACAGATCAAGGCCGGTCGGTCATCCACATGCCCGAGATCGAACACGACGATCACTTCCACACCGAACTCCGCCGCGAGACCGAGCGCGTACTCGATCGGACTGTCCACATCGACCGGTGGACGAACGGTGTACACGTAGTGGTATCCCAGGCCGTGCGCATGCTGCCGCACCTCGGCTGCATGCCGTGGGGCATGGATGCCGGACAGGTCATTCCGTATGAAGCCCAACGATTTCGGCCTGCCCCCGATGGGCGGTTCGATTACGTTCGCGTAGGTCATTGATCTCCCTGGATCCTTGCTGTGGCGATTCGTACGGCGTCCGACCGATGTGCGCTGTCTGCTGAGACGCCGCGACGAGCACAGCATGCGCGCGCCACGGATCAGCGAAATTCGGACGGTTCGAGTTGAATTCGACCGAATGCCCACAGTTCGTTCCGGCTCCGACGTACAGTCGCGTCCGCGTTCGATTTCAATTCGTTCCGCTTTTGCAGGGGGTGCACAGAACTATGACCACCGACGACCAACCGTCGACATTGGCCCGACGGCAGCTGGGCCGCTTCCTTCGCGAGGCTAGGGAGGGACGTGGGCTATCGCTCGATAGATCGGCTCATCTCGTAGAACTCAGCAAGACGGCGCTGCAACGCGCCGAGACCGGCGGAGTGAAGAAATTCCGCATCCGCGACATAAAGGCGTTGTGCGAGCTGTACGAGGTCGAGGCCGACGACATCGACCGCGCGGTCGAACTCGCCAAACAGGCGCAAACCGCCTCGTGGTACACAGCGTTCGGCGGACTCTACAGTGACTCGACCTTCAACATGTACGTCGAGCTCGCAGCCTCGGCGCGTCAACTGGTCGCTTACCACGAGATCGTTCTCGGCTTGGTGCAGACACCCGATTACGCTCGAGCACTGATCAGCGCGTTCTACCACGACAGCAGCCCAGAAGACATCGAACGCCGGGTCGAACTGCGTATGAAGCGCCAAACGATCGTGACCCGAAAGGCCGATCCGGTGAAACTCGAACTGCTGCTGCATGAATCGGCGCTGCATCGGGTTATCGGTCATCCTCGTCTGATGGCAGCCCAACTGCACCACTTGGCCGAGATCAGCAAACTTCCGAATATCTCGCTGCGCATCTGCCCGTTCGCGAGCGGCTGCGCCGTGGGCCTCTTGCATGGTCCATTCGTCATTCTCGACTTCGGCACCGACACCAAAGGTCGGCCCGTGGAGCCGTCACTCGTCTACTTGGAAGGGGCCGGAAAGCCGGACCTGTACCTGGAGCACGCCGATGACCTGCGGCGCTACCATGGCATTGCTTCGACCATCCGGAGCACAGCACTGAACGAGACACAATCGCGTGACCTGCTCAGGCGGGTGGCAAGGAGTTACTCAGCGTGAACGCCGACCTATCTGGGGTGACGTGGTTCAAGAGCAGCCATAGCAGCGGGCAGACCGACTGTGTCGAGGTGGCATGGCTTGATGAAGACGGAGTCGGCGTCCGTGACTCGAAGAACCCAACCGGCCCGGCACTGGTGTTCACCTCCGGCGAGTGGGATGCGTTCATCAGCGCGGTTCGGCACTGAACTGAGCGCGTGACCTGCTCAGGCGGGCAGCAAGGGAGTTATGCAGGATGAACATCGACCCCTCCCGGGCGAAATGGTTCAAGAGCACCCGTAGCTCGATGGGCAAGGATTGCGTTGAGGTCGCCTTCCTGGCACAGGGCATGGTCGGGGTTCGTGACAGCAAGAATCCCACCAGTCCCGCCTTGGTGTTCGCTCCGGGTGATTGGGACGCGTTCACCAGCGCTGTCCGTGTCGACGAGTTCACCCGTCCAGCCTGAGCAACTCGAGGACTGTGCTCACGGCACGGCCTCGACCGGCCGTGCGGCGCACAATACTGTGCGCCGCACGGCTTTTCAGAGATCAGCGATCGCGGCCAGTGGTGGTGTGCGCGCCGCTCGCACAGCGGGCCACAGCGCGGCCAGTACTCCGACCACCGCCGAGCTGACCAGGACCAGGACCAGCTGGCTCCAGGGGATGGCGATCTGGTCGAGACCCAAATCCCTTAGCGTGCGCAGGAATCCGACGCCGAGTCCCAGGCCGAGCACCATGCCGACGATCGCGCCGAACACCGCTATCAGCATCGACTCCAGATAGATCGTCCGGCGCACCTGGGCGCGCTGCATGCCGACCGCGCGGAGCATGCCGATCTCCCGGCGGCGCTCCACCACCGACAGCGCCAAAGTATTGACGATGCCCAGGATCGCGATCACCACCGCCAAGGCGAGCAGGCCGTAGAGAATGGCCAGCAGGGTGTTGATCTGCTTGCCCTGCGCTCCCTTGAATTCCTCCCGGTCCTGCACCTGCACCACGACGAATTGCTCGGTGGCCTTCTCCAGGTCGGCGCGCATCGCGCTGGTATTCGCGCCCGGTTGCGCCTTGATCAGCACGAGGAAGTTGGTCCGGAAGTTGAGCGGGACGACCTCGTCGTAGACCGTCTGCGACACCACCATCGGGCCGAGCAGCGGGTTCTTCTTGTACACACCGGTGACGGTGAGCGGCACCTTCTTGCCGTCGACGCTGGTCGGGGTCACCTCTTCGCCGACTTTCCAGCCGCGGTCGTTCGCTTCGTCCTCGGACACGAGCACGTCCCTGGCGCCGAGAGTGTCGCTGCCGCGCACGATCTCGTAGTTCAGCACACCGGTCAGCGGACCGTCCGGTGAGGACGCGAACACCTGATCGCTGCCGAGCTTGAACGCGGCCCCCCGCATTCCGACCACCTGCGCCACGTTCGGCACCTTCATCCGGGCGGCGTCGGCGGCACCGAACGGCACCCCGAGCAATTGCGGGCCCGCCAGCACGTAGTCGGCCCGCACGCCCTTGTCGACCAGCACGCCGACGCTCTCCTTCGCCGAAGCGCCCAGCATGCCGATCGCCGAGACGAGCATCAGACCCAGCGTGAGCGCGAAGGCCGTCGCGGCGGTGCGGCGCGGATTGCGCGACGCGTTGTTGCGCGCCATGCGACCGATCGGCCCGAACGGGCGCACCAGCACGCCGAGCCCGCCGACCAGCGGTCGCGACAACGCGGGCGCGGCCAGCAGCACCGCGAAGATCAACCCGAGCGCGCCGACGCCGACCGTGGCGGCCGCCGTGCCACCGGTGCGCTGCGCGCCCAGCACGACGAGGACCGCGCCGAGCACCGCGAGCACCGCGCCGAAGATCGTGCGCAGGCGCAGCGACTCCCCGATGGACGCGAATTCCTCGCGCATGGCCTGCACGGGCGGGATGCGCGAGGCGCGGCGCGCGGGCGCGTAGGCGCTGACCATCGTCACCGCGAGGCCGACCAGCAGCCCGACCACGACAGTGCGCGGCCGCACCGCCATCGATCCGGTCGGCAAGCCGAGATCGAAGGCGTTGAGCACCGCCGACAATCCGAACGCCAGGGCGACGCCGCCCACGAGGCCGACCACGCTGCCGATCAACCCGATGACGAACGCCTCCGCCACCACCGACGTGCCGACCTGCTGCCTGCTCGCGCCGACCGCGCGCAGCAGCGCGAGCTCCCGCAGGCGTTGCGC
The DNA here is from genome assembly GCF_040610355.1 of Nocardia sp. NPDC004168. NCBI lineage: Bacteria > Bacillati > Actinomycetota > Actinomycetes > Mycobacteriales > Nocardiaceae > Nocardia > Nocardia sp. NPDC004168. The sequence goes on from NZ_JBEXME010000012.1 coordinate 112,847, forward strand.
GACGATCATCGAGAACGTGTTGTAGATGATGAACGTGCCGACGATCAGCGCGATCGCGCCGAAGGCGAGCAGGAAGTAGTTGATGAAGTTGAGCGCGTTGGAGATTTCCTTCTTCAGGTCGGCACGCACCTGATCGCTGTTCTGCACTTTGTAGCCGGGCAGTGCCTTGGCGAGGTTGTCGCGCAACTCGTCGCCGGGAATGCCGGTGGCCGCCAAGTCGACGTAGGCGACGTGCAGGCCGTCGGTGAACAGCTTGCGCGCCTGCGTGTCGTCGAACAGCACGCCGATGAACCCACCCGTGTCGGAGGGAACCTCGTAGATGCCGGTCAGGGTCACGTCGATCGGATCGGCCTGGGAGGGGATGAGGATCTTGGTGCGGTCACCGATCTTCAGTCCGGCCCGGTCGGCCCCGCCGGTGTTGAGCGCGATCTCGCCGGGCCGGGCGGGCGGGACGCCTTGCAGGAACTTCTCCGGCTCCGCGACGGCCTTCTCCGGCGGCAGGTACGACTTGCCGAACGTCGGCGCCCCGCCGGTCTGCACGGCCTTCTTTCCGGTCGGATCGAGCAGCACCACCGGTCCGTTCACGCTCGGCGCGACCGTGCGGACGCCGGGGTACTTCCCCAGCTCGTCCACCACATTGTTCGGAACGCCTTGCGCCTGACGTTCTTTCGGGCTGACCCGAACGTCGACGTCCTTCGCCTCGTTGGCGAAGATTCCGTCGAATGTGCTCTGCAGGGTGTCGGTGAACACGAACGAACCCGCGATGAACGCGGTGCCGAGCACCACCGACAAGAGGGTCAGCGCCAGCCGCACCTTGTGCGCCGCTAGATTGCGCAGCGCGACCTTGCGCATCGGACTTCCAGCCATTACGCCCGCCCCCGAATCTTCCGCGAACGCCCGGTCACGCCTGCTCCAACGCTTTCATCCGGTCGAGCACGGTGTCGGCGGTCGGATCGCGCATCTCGTCGACGATGCGTCCGTCGGCGAGGAACACCACCCGGTCGGCGAACCCGGCCGCGTGCGGTTCGTGGGTGACGATGACGACCGTCTGCCCGAACTCGTCCACCGCCGCGCGCAGGATCGACAACACCTCCTCCGAGGAGCGCGAGTCCAGGTTGCCGGTCGGTTCGTCGCCGAAGATTATGTCCGGCTTACCCACGAGCGCGCGGGCGCAGGCCACCCGCTGCTGCTGTCCGCCGGACAACTCGCTGGGGCGGTGGGTCAGCCGACCGACCAACCCGAGCCGCCGCACCACGGTCTCCAGCCATTCGCGATCGGGTGTTCGCCCCGCGATGTCCAGCGGCAATGTGATGTTCTCCAGCGCCGTCAACGTCGGCACCAGGTTGAACGCCTGGAAGACGAAACCGATGCGGTCGCGGCGCAAGCGCGTCATCTGCTTGTCGGACAGCGAGGTCAGGTCGGTGTCACCGATGCGGACGGCGCCCGAGCTGGCACTGTCCAGGCCGGCCAGACAGTGCATGAGCGTCGACTTGCCCGACCCGGAGGGACCCATGATCGCGGTGAACTCGCCCTTCGCGAACTCGGCCGACACCCCGTCCAATGCCCTGACCTGGGTGTCGCCCGATCCGTAGACCTTGGTCAGTTCGATAGCGTGGGCCGCGACATCGGTCGATGCCGCCAGGTCGGCGGTGTCGGCGCCCAAGGCTTGCGAAGTCATGTCGTCCAGTCTTACCGGCATCGCCGCCGCACGCCATCAGGGAACACCCTGTGTTTCAGGCCTCACCTACGACCCACTCGAAGGCGGACGCTTTGGATCGGGCGCCTTCGAGGGTGCGGGAGCGGTTGGGTTCGCCGAGTTCGGACAGCAGGTCCTCCGACAGGTTGACCAGAGCGGCCAGGGCGGTTGGGGTGAACCAGTCCGGCCTGGTGGCGAACAGGATGTCCTCGGAGGCGGTGTTTCCGCTGGCACCCGGCGCGAAGGGGCAGCCGCCGAGGCCGCCGAGCGCGCCGTCGACCATGTCCGCGCCGGCCGCGACCGCGGCGAGGGTGTTGGCCACGCCCATGCCCCAGGTGTCGTGACCGTGGAAGACGACGCGCCGGGGAGGCGTCCGGTCCCGCACCGCCGCGACCAGCGCGGACACCTCACCGGGGTGGGCCTGTCCGAGCGTGTCGGCCAGGACGATGTCGTCCGCGCCCTCGGTGCGCGGGTCGCGGGCGATGGCCAGTACCCGTTCCGGGTCGACCGGGCCGTCGAACGGGCAGGTGAACGCCGTCGCCAGGCAGAGCTGGATCGACCCGTCCACCTCACGGGCCAGGCGCACCGCGTCCGGCATGGCGGCGACGCTGGCCTCGGTGTCGCGTCCGATGTTCGCCCGGTTGTGCGCGTCGGAGACCGAGAAGCAGTACTGGAAATTCCGCACTCCCGCCGCGGCGGCCTTCTCCACATGGCGCGGCGTCGCCACCCATACCCAGCAGCGGCGCAGTTCCTCCGGTGTCAACGCGGCGACCAGCTCCATGGTGTTCGCCATCGGCGCGACCAGGTCCGGGCGCGCCATCGAGCCGATCTCCAGCGCGGGCACCCCCAGCGCGAGCAGGCGGCGCACGATGTCCACCTTGCGCTGCACCGGCAGCAGCTTGCCGGTCAGCTGCAGTCCGTCGCGCAACGTGACATCGCGCAGCACCGGCGCGGTCATCGCTGCTCCCGCGCCCGGTGGTGGCCGCACATCACGCCGCCCCATGGTTTCTCGCCCGCCCCGGTCGGATTCGGCTGCACCGTGGGCCTGCTGGTGCCCGGCGAGCGCGGTTCCCTCGCGTCGCGCCCCTTCGGACGCCTCCGGTCGTGTGGCCGCGTGCTCATCGCGCCTCCAACGCATCGATCTCGGCTTCGCTCATGCCGAGCAGGCCGGACAGCACCTCTCGGGTGTGCTCACCCAAGTCGGGTCCGACGCTGCGGATGGGCAAGGACTGTTCGCCGATCACCGGGACGATGCCGGGGAAGCCGACAGCCTTGGGCTCCGGCGCGCCGACGTCCACGGTGAACGACTGGATCATGTTGCGCGCCCGGTACTGCTCGTCGGCCACGATGTCGGCCGCGGTGTAGATCGGGCCGCACGGAATAGCGGCGGCGTCCAGCAGCTTCAGCGCCTCGTCGCGGGTATGCCGAACCGTCCACTCGCCGATCGCCGCGTCCAGCCGCTCGCGATTGCGCCAACGGCCCGCGTTGTCCTGCAGGTCCGGATCGGCGGCCAGGTCCGGCCGATCGATGACCGCCATGTAGCGCTGGAAGATGGCGTCGCCGTTGCCGCCGATGATGATGCTGGTGCCGTCCGCGCACGGGTAGGCGTTGCTCGGCGCGATGCCCTCCATCCGGCCGCCGACGCGTTCGCGCTGGATGCCGTAGGCGAGATAGTCCGGCACCAGCGATTCCATCACCGACAGGATCGCCTCGTTCAGCGCCACGTCGATCACGCGCTCCCGCAACGGGACCGGCGTCTCCGACTCGGCGCGGCGCTCGCGCTGGAACAGCGCCATCACGGTGCCGAACGCGGCGTAGATACCCGCGATGGAGTCGCCGATCGAGACGCCGGTGCGCACGGGTGGACGGTCCGGATCGCCCACCAGTTCGCGCAGTCCGCCGACCGCCTCGGCCACCGCGGCGAACCCGGGACGCTCCGACAGCGGGCCGGTCTGCCCGTAAGCGGAGATCCGGGTGATCACCAGGTCCGGATTCGCCTCGTTCAGCACCTCCGGCCCGAGACCCCACTTCTCCAGCATGCCGGGCCGAAAATTCTCCAGCAGCACGTCACAGCGCCGGATCAGGTCGAGGACGATCCCGCGCCCCGCCTCGGTGCGCAGATCCAGCGTGATCGACTTCTTGTTCCGGTTGATCGTCCGGTAGAGCATCGAGGTGTCGCCGCCGTAGAGCCGCCAGTTGCGCAGCTCGTCGCCCGCTTTCGGGCGTTCCACCTTGATCACCTCGGCACCGAAGTCGCCGAGGATGCGCCCGGCGGTCGGCGCGGCGATGTAATTGCCGAGCTCCAGGACGCGCACCCCGTCCAGCGGCCGAATACTCATGGCAACCAGTATGGGCTGTGTTGGTTTTTGCAGCGCCTGCGGCGCTGCGTGTTCACGGCCCCGAGAAGTCTCGCGCCCGAGCGACCGAGACTCGCGACTGCGTCGCATGCGCTTCGGTCACTCGGCCGCGAGACGGGCCGCGAACGGCGCTCGTAAGACTCGCACCCGGCGGGGCTGGGTCGGTTTCGGGCGTCCCGCGATTGTCGAGGCAACCTCCGGTGCCGGGGGCAATACCCGTGATAACCCTGCGACCGCCGGGCCAGTCGACCGAAGCCGCGGTTCGCGGTCAGGTCACTTACGGCATTTCGTAGCCCGACCTGCATATATGGCAGGCCGGACTCCTCGGCGACGGCTCACAGCGACCCGAAGACACCGCATGGCCCCTCAACAGCCGGAGGCCCGGCAACCATGCGGGGTCCGCGTTCAGGACGCGAGCAGCTGGGTGTCCTCGACGATCGAGTAGTGCTCGGCGTTGCCCGCGATGATGGTGCTCGTCGAGCCGTCGACGCCGACCGGGACATCGCCGGCCAGGGTGATGCGGGTCAGTTTGCGTGGCTGGTCGTCGTAGTCGTCGATGGCGTAGTGCTGGGTGGCGCGGTTGTCCCAGATGGCGACGTCGCCCGGCTCCCAGTTCCAGCGGGCGGTGTTCTCCAGGCGGGTCACCCGGTCCTGGAACAGCCGGAACAGCGCGTGCGACTCCGTGCTGGACAGCCCGACGAAATGCTTGACGAAATGGCCGAGCAGCAACGCCCGCTCCCCGGTCTCGGGGTGCACGCGCACCACCGGGTGCTCGGTCTCGTAGTAGGTGGACTCGAACTCGGCGCGGTAGGCGGCCGTGTTGGGACGCGGCGTCTCCTCGGCGCGGGCGTAGTCGTAGACGTTGGTGTGCACGGCGCGCAGGGATTCGGCGAGCCGCTTGAGCGGCTCCGGCAGCGACTCGTAGGCCGCGACGGTGGACGCCCAGGTGGTCGCGCCGCCGTAGGACGGCAGGTGCACCGCGCGCAGGATGGACGCCTTCGGGATGCGGTCGACGAAGGTGACGTCGGTGTGCCAGCTGTTGGCGCGGCCGTGCTCGGAATCGATCGCCAGGCTCTTCACACCATGCGAGGTGACCGTCGGGTGCGGGGTGGTCGGCGAGCCGAGCAGCTGGGCGAACTCGTACTGCCCGTCCTCGGTGAGGTGGTCCTGACCGCGGAAGAAGATGACCTTGTGCTCCAGCAGCGCGCGACGGATCACGTCGATGGTGGCCGGATCCAGGTCTCCGCCGAGCCGGACGTTGTCGATTCGCGCGCCGATACGAGCGCCGAGCCTGGTCACCGAGGCTGTGGATGGGGTGGCGGGTGCGACCGTCATGAGATCACCTTCGCTGTCGAGATCGGTTACTGCTCCGGAGAGCAGACCACCCAAACGACCCCTCTGACCAGGGTTTTCGTCGCACTGATCGCAAACGGCGCGCAGGCACCACCACTTCGGCCCACCGAGCGCGAGCCCGAACCGGACACCGCCCAGCTCCATTCCGTTCTGCCGGGCGCTGCCCAAACATCGCCGGGACAACCGAGCTGACCCAGCCCCGCCGGGTGCGAGTCTTACTGCAAATCAGACACAGTGCTCGCGCAAGTACGCCAAGTCCTCCGCGAGGCCGTCCGCCGGAGTCTCCAGGACGACCGGCGCGTCCGCCGTGCGGCACACCTCGGCGAGCAATTGCGGGTCGATGGTGCCGTCGGCGAAGTTGGCGTGCCGGTCGGCGCCGGAGTCGAATTCGTCGCGCGAGGAGTTCAAGTGGACCAGGTCGATCCGGCCGGTGATCGCCTTGATCCGATCGACGACGCCGATCAGCTCCTCGCCGCCCGCCCAGGCGTGGCAGGTGTCCAGGCAGAATCCGGCGCCGTACTCGCCTACCGCGTCCCACAGCCGGGCGATGGAATCGAAATGCCTGGCCATGGCGTGATTGCCGCCCGCGGTGTTCTCGATCAGGATCGGCACCGCGAAGCCGCCTTTGTCCTGCTGACGCTCGAACAGTTTGCGCCAGTTGTCGATTCCGGTCTCCAACTCGGCGTCGGAACGCACATGCCCGCCGTGCACCACCAGACCGAACGCGCCGAGTTCGGCGGCCGCCTTCGCCTGCTGGGCCACCGCGTTGCGCGAGGGCATGCGCAGGCGGTTGTTCAGGCTGGCGACGTTGATCTGATAGGAGGAGTGGACCACGACCTCGATCGGGCTGGCGAGAATCTCCTCGGTCCGCGGATGCGGAGTGGGTTTGTCCCAGCTCTGCGGATCGACCACGAACATCTGGATGACGTCGGCGCCGAGTTTCTCCCCGAAGCCGATCGGGTCGCTGTCGAGCCGGACGTGTGCTCCAATGCGCATGCGGGTCACAGTACTGGCTGCTACCGACGACAATCGAGGTTGCGCCGCGAGGTGTTGCATCCCGATGGCTCATCGAGATACATGGGTAGTGTCCGCGCGCTCGACTCGACAAGGGGGTGTACAGGTGTTGCAGACCGGCGAGATCTTCGCGGGCTACGTCATCAAACGCGTCCTCGGCCATGGCGGCATGGGCACGGTGTACCTGGCCCAGCATCCTCGGCTGCCCCGCCTGACGGCGTTGAAGCTGCTCAAACGCGAACTGTACGCCGACACCGACATCCGCCGCCGCTTCGAACGCGAGGCCGATCTGGTGGCACGGCTCGATCACCCGAACATCGTCACGGTGTTCGATCGAGGCGCCGAGGACCGGCAGCTGTGGATCTCGATGCAGTACGTGCCCGGCGCGGACGCCTCCTGCGCGGACGTCGACGTGCTCGCTCCGTGGCGCGCGGTGCAGATCGCGGCCGACACCGCCGCGGCGCTGGATTTCGCGCACGCGAACCAGGTGCTGCACCGCGATGTGAAACCGGCCAACATCCTGCTGGCCAAGGCGCCGATCGGTCAACCGGAGCGGGTGCTGCTCACCGATTTCGGGATCGCGGGCATCCGCGGCGCGGAGAGCACGATCGGCTCGTCCGGCACGATCACCGCGACACTCGCCTTCGGCGCCCCGGAACAGCTGATCGGCAGGCCGCTGGACGACCGCGCCGATCAGTATTCGCTGGCGTGCACACTGTTCTGGATGCTCACGGGGGCGCCGCCGTATCCCGGCGCCAACCCGGCGGCGGTGGTGAACAGCCATCTGTACGCACCGATCCCGGTGCTCAGCCGCGCACGTCCCGGTTTGCCGCCCGCGCTGGATCCGGTGCTGGCTCGTGCGATGGCCAAGCGGCCAGAGGATCGTTTCAACAGTTGCGCCGAGTTCGCCGCCGCCGCGAAATCCGCGCTGGCCGAACAGCGGGCCGGGCATCGGACGGCGCCGCACGGCATTCATCCCGACGGGTATCCGACCGCGCCGACGTACCACGCGGCCGCGCCGCAGCACCGACCGAGGCCGCGGGAAACCCCTCGACCGTCCCCGAGTTTCCTGCCGCCGCGCCGCCCGGCGCATCCCGGCCTGATCGAGTTGCCGAACTTGCCCATGCGCCCGGGCTCGGCGGTGCGACCGCACCAGCAACCTCCGGACGCTCGGCCTCCGCCGGGCGGTCCGACGCATGTCGATCGCCCGCGCCGCACCACGCTCGACGAGCGATAGGTGAGGCGCGATTACTGCTATGGTTTCGATGTTTTCCGTGGTCGGGCCCATCTCCGGCCACGCGTTCTTTTGCTGTACGCCTGTTCGCCGGTGGGTCCCGGCGGGCGGCGGGAAGTGGAGCAGTCATGCTGGCCAGCGGTGACGTTTTCGCCGGCTATGTCATCGAGCGGCAACTCGGCCGCGGTGGCATGGGCTCGGTATATCTGGCGAAACATCCGCGGCTGCCGCGGATGACCGCGCTGAAGCTGCTGAATCGGGAGATGTTCTTCGACAAGGAGGTGCGGGCGCGGTTCGAACGGGAGGCGGATCTGGTCGCCCAGCTCGATCACCCGAACATCGTCACGGTCTACGACCGCGGGCTCGAGGACGAGCAGCTGTGGATTTCGATGCAGTACGTCGACGGCATCGACGCCGCATCGGTGGAGCCGAAGTCGCTGCCGCCCGTACGCGCGGTGCAGATCATCAAGGAGACCGCCGACGCGCTGGACTACGCGCACGGCAACGGGGTGCTGCACCGCGACGTGAAACCAGCCAACATCCTGCTGGCCCGCTCCGGCGCCGGTCGCGGTGAGCGGGTGTATCTCACCGACTTCGGCATCGCGCGGCTGCGCGACGACACCGGCCACCTCACCCAGACCGGCACCTTCACGGCAACGCTGGCCTACGCCTCGCCCGAGCAGCTCACCGGCGCGTCGCTCGACCACCGTTCCGATCAGTATTCGCTGGCCTGCTCGCTGTTCTGGTTGTTCACCGGCACCGGCCCGTTCTCCGCGACGAACCCCGCCGCGGTCATCCAAGGGCATCTGCAGGGCACGCCGCCCGCGCTGAGCGGCGTCCGGCCGGGCCTGCCCTTCGCGCTGGACGGCGTGCTGGCCAAGGCGATGGCCAAGCGACCCGACGACAGGTACGGCAGTTGCGCGGAATTCGCCGCGGCCGCCAAGCAGGCGCTGACCGGTTCCAGCGCGCCGTCGATGCCGGTGGTGGGCGGTCCCCGCCCGGTCACCGGGCCGCAGCACCCCACCGCGGGCCCGCGCCCGGCCACCGGGCCGCAGATCCCCACCACGGGATCGCCGTATCCGGCTGCGCAAGGTCACTACGTCAGCGGCCCTGGCCACCAGGTGCACACCCCGCAAACCAGCGGGCCGAACGCGCTCGCCTCGGCGTCGCCCGCGACTCCGCCGCCCGCGCCGGTGGTGAACTCGCGGCCGCACACCGGTCCCGCGCCCCAGCCGACGGCCGCCAACCCGTATCCCCAGCAGCAGGCCGGGTTTTCCACCTTCGCCCCGCCGCACGGCGCGCACGTGCACCACTCGGCCGCGCCGCCGCCCAAGAAGAACACCGGCCTGATCATCGGCCTGGTGGTGGGCGTGGTCGTGTTGATCGTGGTGGTGCTCGGCATCATCGGCGCCGTCTCCGATTCGGGCTCGAGCAACGCGGGCACGACGACCACATCAGCGGTGAAGCCGAATCTCGTCGACGCGACCCCGGAGTCGGTCAGCGCGGAGTTCCCCCGGATGGTGCCCGCCTCCAAGTCCGAGGAGGTCGGATACAACGGCGCCGAATGCTGGCTGGCCTCGCCGAGCTCGCCGCCTTCGCCGTCCAAGGGCGAACCGGACTTCGGTGACTGGGCCGCGCAGTGGCGCTGCTTCAAGGGCGGCAACAACGAGGATCCGTACTACCGGATCTACGTCTACAAGGCCCCCGCCGATGTGCAGGCGGTGCTGAAGGGCCTGCCCTCGTCGGCCGCCAAGTCCACCGACACCAACGGCGGAAAGTCCTACACCAATTACAAGTACGTCGACGACGGCGCCAAGATGGTCACCGCGTTCACCGGCGATCCCGATCGGACCCAGTACCTCATGTACACCGACGGCTTCTCCCACACCACCGTCGACGAGCTGCTGCGCTGGTGGCGCTCGGCTCCGCTGAACTGACCGATGCACCACACCGGCGAAGTCTTCGCGGGGTACACCATCGAACGCCTGCTCGGCCGCGGCGGGATGGGATCGGTGTACCTGGCCCGGCATCCGCGGCTGCCCCGGTTGACGGCGATGAAGCTGTTGAACCCGGACCTGTTCGACGACACCGAGTCCCGCACCCGCTTCGAGCGGGAGGCGGACCTCGTCGCACGGCTGGATCACCCGAACATCGTCACGGTGTTCGATCGCGGCGTCGAGGGCGACCAGCCGTGGATCTGCATGCGCTACATCGACGGCACCGACGCCGCGGCGCTGGACGCGTGGACGCTGCCGCCGCCACGGGCGGTGCAGATCATCGCCGAAACGGCCAAAGCGCTGGACTTCGCGCACAGCCGCGGCGTGCTGCACCGCGACGTGAAACCGGCGAACATTCTGCTGGAGCGCGTCGAGGGAGACCAGGAACGGGTCTTCCTCTCCGACTTCGGCATCGCCCGATTCCGGGACGACACCGGACGGCTCACCCAGACCGGCACCTTCACCGCCACCCTCGCCTACGCCGCGCCGGAGCAATTGTCCGGTGCGCCGCTGGATCACCGCGCCGACCAGTATTCGCTGGCCTGCACGCTGTTCCGGTTGCTGACCGGCACGGTGCCGTTCGACGCCACCAATCCGGTCGCGGTGATCCAGGGGCATCTCAACGCACCGCCGCCCGCGATCAGCAGGCTGCGGCCCGGATTGCCGGTGGCGCTGGACGGCGTGCTCGCCAAGGCGATGGCCAAGCACGCGGCCGATCGCTTCGACTCGTGCGGCGAATTCGCCGCCGCCGCGTGGCAAGCGCTGACCGCGCCCGCGGCGTGGCCCGCACCGAGTCATCCTCCGCTGCACGCGGAACCACCGCTCCCGAGCGCGGGCGGGGGCCTTCGTCCGCAGCGGCGTCCTGGACGGAGAGCGCGACTGGAGGCCGTGATAGGTCTGGTGCTGGCGCTGGGCCTGGCCGCTGCGCTCGCCGCGCCATCGTTCCACGACACCTCATCCGGCTCCGCCGCATCGACCACCACGGTGGCCACGCGGAACACCGACGCCACCACGCCGCCGACCGCCCAGCGCCCGACGACGAGCGTCTCGGCCACCGCGGACCGTGCCACCATCGGCGCCCGCGCGGCCGAGCTGAGCGCCGCGTTCCCGGACATGCTTCCGGAGACCTCCGCCCAGCGCCTGGTCCACTCCGGAACCGGGTACAACAAGGCGGGCTGTTTCGCCCACGCACCGGATTCCGCGACGACGCGCGACCACGAGGATCCGGATTTCGGCCCCTGGCTGGTGATGTGGAGCTGCTTCGGCGGGCCGAACAAGGCGTCTTTCGACTTCTACCTCTATGGCTCCCCGGCCGACGCGGAGGCCGCGCTAGCGGCGTTACCGGCCAACGACCGCGCGACCGCCACCAACAACGGCGGGCACAGCTACACGAATTACACCCTGCGCGACAGCCGGAACCTGCGGCCGCGAATGGTCACCGCCTTTTCCGCGGACCCGGGACGGGCCGCCATGCTGATGTACAGCGCCGGATTCATCGCCACCGAAGCCGAGTTCATGAATTGGTGGAAATCCGCGCCGCTGAATTGAGTTTCCCCCAGGGGGAGACGCGAGGGTAGGCACATGGACGACACCCGCTTCACCATCGGCGCCGTTGCCGAACGCACCGGCCTCAGCGTCAAGACGATCCGGTTCTACGCCGACAAGGGCGTCGTCCTGCCCACCGAAATCAGCCCCTCCGGCTACCGCCTCTACGATGTCCGCGCGCTGGCGGAACTGGATCTGGTGCGGACGCTACGCGTTCTCGGACTCGACCTGGCCACCGTCCGGCGCGTGCTCACCCACGAGCTCGCGCTGTCCGAGGTCGCCGCGGCACACGCCGACGCACTCGACACCCAGATCCGGATCCTGCGTCAGCGACGAGCGGTTCTGCGCGCGGTGGCCGGGCAGGGCTCGACCCCACAGGAGTTGGATCTCATGCACAAGCTCGTCACCTTGTCGGCTGCCGAACGTCATCGACTGATCGAGGATTTCGTTGAGGCGACCTTCGGCGGACTGGACGCCAACCCGGAACTCACCGAGTTGCTGCGCACCGCACTGCCGGACCTGCCCGACGATCCCGCACCCGGGCAGGTGGCCGCGTGGGTGGAACTGGCGGAACTTACCGCCGACACGGACTTTCGGGCGGCGATCCGGCGGATGGCCGAGTACCAGGCGCGCGAACGCGCCGAGGGCGATGCGACGGGTCTGCACCACGCACTCACCGAGGCCGTGCGCGACCGGGTCGAGGCGGCCATGGCGGCGGGTGTCACGCCCGGCTCTCCCGCGGCGGCCGAGGTGGTGGCCGACCTCGCCGCGCGTTACGCGGCCACGTTCGGCAGGCCCGACGATCGCGCGCTGCGCGAGTGGATGCTGGAACGCCTCGCGGTGGCCGATGACGAACGCGTGGAGCGGTACTGGCGGTTGCTCGCGGTGGTCAACGGCTGGGCCGCGCCGCCGAGCCTGACGCCGGTGTTCGCCTGGTTCACCGCCGCCCTGCGGGGCGTCCTGGCGGGCTACTCGAAGACGTAGTGCGCGAATTCGTGGGTCGGGTGGAAGCCGATCGCGCGGTAGATCCGGTTGGCCGTGGTGTTGTCGGTGTCGGCGAAGAGGCAGACCTCCAGGTTCTGGGCTCGCAGCTGCTTCGCGACGTGCGCGGTCACCGCGCTGGCGTACCCGTGTCCGCGGGCGTCCGGCGGGGTGTAGACCGGCCCGATCCGCGACCAGCCCTGGATCGGGATCTGATGCGCGGCAAGACTGACCGGTTGCCCGTCGCGTTCCCACAGCCACCACCGGCCCGCTTCGACGCGGCGCCGGATCGCGGCCTCGTCCAGTCCGGCCGCCATGCCGGACTCCGCGCGCATGGCCGCGAGCCAGTCGCCGCACAGGGCGACATCGGATTCCAGGGCGCGGCGTGGCGCTCCGGCTACGTCCGGGATCCGCAGCGCGCCGAGCCGGTGCAGCCGGGTGCGGTACGACTGCTGAAAATCTCTCCCCAGCAGTCCACACCAGTGCTGGGCGAAATCGGTCGCGTCCGCGACGACGCCCTCGACGCCCGCGCTTTCGGGGACGACCTCGGCCAGCGCGCGAGCCACCGCGGGAATGCCGTCGGGCGGTAGCGCGCCGAGGTACACGTCGCGACCGGACACGCGCATGGCGGCGCCTACCACCGCGGCATCCTCGCCGTGGACGGTAAGAAATCGCGATGGCTCAGCCGGGGCATCCATGCCCGTGACATGGTTGGCGACGCTCGTGGTGAGCACGGTGTGCCGCAGCGGATCGCGGAGCAGGAACGCCCCCGCGACCGAGCGGAACTCGGCGGCGTCGGTGGTGATCTCGATCCTCATACAGATCACGGTAGGCGCCTGAGATCTTGCGCGCCTTCGTTTCTCACGCCCGTCGCCGGGCCTGCGGGCGGCCGACCGGCCGGTTTACGGTCCGTCCGCTTCGCCGCCACCCGCGCGGAGTTTGAGCAGAACCAGTCCCGCGGTGCAGGCGAGAATGAGTCCGGCGACGGTGATTTCGACGTGCAGTCCGGCGATGCCGAGCACCGCCCCGACGAGTCCGCCGATGAAGATCAGCCAGGCGAGCGTCCGCGACACGATCGTGGACAGCGAGCGGCCCTGCTGGTTCGACGCGGGATGCTGTGCCGTTGCCGACACGGCATCTTCTGCGGCGCGGGACGAACCACGCCGCGACGCTGTCGAGTAAGCTCCCATCATCTACTCCTCGATGACGCCGGTCAGAGAACCACAATCACGTTCTCACACAACGTGTCTCTCATCCTTAAACCGGCGTCTCACGCGTAACTTTGCTCACACACGCTACGACTCCGGGACGCCGGAAGATAGCGACACGTGCCCACGACACGCCGAAGAGACCAATTCGATATCTGAATCAGAACTGTTTTAAATGCGCCGTCCGGCGCATACCCAGCGACCACTCGCCTCGCCGGACCGACCGGCCTCGAGTAAGGTGAGTCCACTCGATACACACCGAGGAGCGTCACCGTTGGAAAGCAGCAGGGCCAAGATCGCCGGTCCGGCGATCGCCGTAGGAGCGGTTTCCATCGGGCTCGTCCTGATCGGCGCCTGTGGCGTCGGTAAGCACGACACCTACGTGCCGCCCCCGCCGCTCAAGGCAGGCGAGTACGCCGAACCCGTTGTCCACGAGAACACCACCGGCTCGACGACCCCCAAGGTCGTCATCCCGCCGTCGCCCAGCTGGCGGATCGCACCGGCCGACCAGCGGCACCCCACCCCATTTTCGGGCTTCATGAGCAGCACCACCGCTGAGCCGTCCCCGGGAAATCCGCACGACGACCCCACGCAGGCGGCGCCCCCCGAGGAGCCGAGGCCGACGGCCGCGCGAGCGCCGGCGAGCGACTCGACGGACGAAGCGCCCACCCAACTGCGGACGACGCCGCGAGACGACGAATGACGCGGTGGTGCGCGAAACGCACCACCGCGGCACTCCTTACAGTTCGGGCAACTCGTAGTCGCCGACCCGCGAGCTGAGCACCCGCAGATGCTCGAGGCCGCTACCGAGGGTGCGCTCGATCGCGGTCAGCCGGGCCACGTAATGGCTCACCGGGTACTCCGCGGTGACGCCGATGCCACCGTGCATCTGGATCGCCTCCTGCCCGATGTGACGTGCCGCGCGGCCGACCTGCAGCCGTGCGCGCGACGCGATCACCGGATCGTCGGCCCCGTCCGCCAGCGACGCCGTGGCGTACAGGCTCATGCTGCGCGCCAGTTCCAGCGAGACGTACATGTTGGCCGCTCGCTGTGTGAGCGTCTGGAACTTCGACAGCGTGACACCGAACTGCTTGCGCTGCTTGAGGTAGTCGGTGGTCAGTCGCAGCGCCTCTTCCATCGCGCCGACCGACTCCGCGCACAGGCTCGCCTGCGCGTGGGTCAGCACCGACTCGATGGCCTCGGTCGCGTCCGCCGCGCCGAGCCGCTCGGCGGGCGCGTCGGTCAGCTCGACCTGCGCGCCGCGCTGGCCGTCCACCGTGCGGTAGGACTTGCGGACCACACCCGTCGCGTCCGGCGCAACCAGGAACAGACCGACGCCACCCTCGGGCAGCGCGGCGCTGACCACGAGTTCGTCGGCGCTGTCGCCGTGCGCGACGGGGTTCTTCACGCCGGTCAGCGTGTACGAATCGCCCTGCGCCGTGGCGGTGGTCGCCAGTTCCGCGGCCGGCCAGCGCACCCCGGGCTCGGCATGGGCGAAGGCCAGCAGCTTCGCACCCGAGGCCACCTCGGGCAGGATCCGCTGCCGCTGTTCGGCGCTGCCCGCCGCGGCTACCAGGCCACCGGGCACCAGCACCGCGTCCAGGATCGGTTCCGGCGCGAGCCTGCGGCCCACCTCCTCGAGCACGACCATGGTCTCCACCGGACCGGCGCCGACGCCGCCGTCCTCCTCGGTGAAACTCAGGCCGAGCACGCCCAGTTCGGCGAGCTGACGCCACACGTCGCGGCTCCAGCCCAGTTCGGAGTCCACCACCTTCAGACGTGATTCGGCGTCGTAGTTGCGCGCGAGCAGGTCACGGACCGTGTCGCGGAGCATGACCTGTTCATCGGTGAGATCGAAATCCATGGTTGCGCCTCACAATCCGAGGATCGTGGAGGCGATGATGGTGCGCTGCACCTCGCTGGAGCCTCCGTAGATGGTTGTCTTGCGGTAGTTCAGGTAGGAGGGGCCGCTGCGCTGCGCCCAGCCGGGCGAGGCGATGTCGTCCGCGCCCACCGGGATGGCGTCCGGTCCGGCGATGTCCAGCAGCAGCTCGGTGGCGGCCTGCTGGAGTTCCGAACCGCGCAGCTTCAGCACCGAAGAGGCCGGATTCGGCTTGCCGTCGGAGGAGTTGGAGACCACCCGCAACTGGGTGAGTTCCAGCGCGAGCAGCTCGTTCTCCAGTTCGGCGATCCGCGCCGCGAACACCGGGTCCTCCAGCAGCGTGCCGTTGCCCGACTTGATCTTCGCCGCGTACTGCTTCGCCACGCCGATCTTGACCTTGGTGCGGCCGACGCCGGTGATTCCGGTGCGCTCGTTGCCGAGCAGGAACTTCGCGTAGGTCCAGCCCATGTTCTCCGCGCCGACCAGCTGATCGGCGGGTACCCGGACGTTCTCGAAGAAGACCTCGTTCACTTCGTACCCGCCGTCGATCAGCTTGATCGGGCGGATGGTGACACCGGGCGACTTCACGTCGAACAGCAGGAAGGAGATGCCCGCCTGCTTCTTCGCCGCGCTCGGGTCGGTGCGCACCAGACAGAAGATCCAGTCCGCGTACTGGGCCAGCGTGGTCCAGATCTTCTGGCCGTTGACGATGTAGGAATCACCGTCGCGAACCGCCGTCGTGCGCAGCGACGCCAGGTCGGAGCCCGCGTCCGGCTCGGAGAAGCCCTGGCACCACCAGATGTCCAGTGCCGCGGTGGGCGGCAGGAAACGCTCCTTCAGCTCCTGCGAGCCGAAGTGGGCGATCACCGGGCCGACCATCTGCGCGTTGAACGTCAGCGGCTCCGGCACCGAGGCCAGCTGCATCTCGTCCTGCCAGATGTGGCGCTGCATCGGCGTCCAATCCTTGCCGCCCCACTCCACGGGCCAATTGGGCACCGCGAGGCCGTGGTCGTTGAGGATCTTGTGCGCGGTGACGATGTCGTCGCGGGTCAGCTCACGGCCGTCCCGGACGCGCTCGCGAATGTCGGCCGGGATCTCGGTCCGATAGAACTTGCGCAGTTCGTCGCGGAAGGCGACGTCGTCTGGGGACAAGGATAGTTTCATACGCATCTCCCTGCGTGTCTCGTACGTCCGAGTCCAAACTACCCCCCGGTAATCCTGCCCTGTCGACTGGATCACAGGTGCGGGACACACTCGCCGTTCGCGGCATCGGATTCCGCGCCGCTCCCCGGGACGGCGACCGGCGCGAGCTGGTACGTTGCTGCAGGTGGGCCGGGGGCCCACAGGGTTCGGTATCGAGGAGAACGAGTGAACGGCAGGACCATCGCACGCGCCGCGGCCGCCGCGGCATCCCTCGGCATCGGCGCGGTTCTCACCTTCTCCGCGCCCGCCACCGCCGAGCAGACCCAGGCGCCGGTGGACACCGGCCTGGCGCATCTGACCGACATCGCGGGGGCCGACCCGTCCGCACAGGAGGGCATCGCCGCGCTCACGCGCTACGCGGGCTTGATCGACGCCGCGCACCTGCGCGAGGTCTCCAGTGTGTTCACCCCGTTCTCCTACGCCGCGCCCACCTTCGGCTGCGGCAGCAACGGCCCGATCACCACGATCATCGCCGCCGCGACGACCGAGGGGACCGGCAACGGCCGTGACCTGAACGTGGAGCCCGGCGAGCTGCGGTTCAGCGCGACTCCTTCGCACTCCGGCGCTCCCCTGGCCTCCGGGCTCGTGGTCGCCTGGGTGAACGTGAACACCGGCGCCAGCGGCATCGACCCGCTCGACGACGTGACCGAGTACCGCCAGCCCACGCTGTCCAAGACGGTCCGCAGCGGTCCCGGCACGGTGCTCGCTTCGATGTGGGGCATCATCGACTACCCGTTCGCCCACTGTGTGATGACTCCCACCGTGGGACTTTTCACGGTGCCGGACAACCCGCCCCCGCCGCCTTCGGCTCCTGCGCCCAACCCCGCCCCTGCTCAGCCCGCGCCGAGCGGCTCCGGCGGCGAACCCACCCCGTAGCAACGTTTCGTCGCTGACGGCCGACCGTCGTGCCCGGCCCCGACCGTCCCAGGCCCGGCCGCTCGATGCGACCGCGCCGTCGCGTCGGTAATCGAACGGCCAGGATGGCCCGATCCGCCGCATGGACTCCCGCCACCCGTCGAGCAACCGGGCACCGGCTGCTCCACGCATCGCCGAACCGACCGCGTGCCGGGCAGGTGCCTCTCCCTATCGGACGGCGGCGAAGAACGCGCGGATGTCGGCGACGTGCGCGTCCGGGCGTTCCATCGCGATGAAGTGGTTGCCCGTGTTGCCCTCCGGCCAGTGCACGATGGTGTTGTCGCGCTCGGCGAGCCGCCGCATCAGCGCGGAGCCGCCGCCGTACGTGCCGGTCGGCACCGCTTTCTGTCCCTTCGGCCAGGTGAACCCGCCTTCGCCGAGGCCGTTGTACATCGGCCAGGACGACGAGGCCGCCGTGCCGGTGAACCAGTACAGGCTGACGTTGGTCAGCAGCTGATCGCGGCTGATCACGTCCTCCACCCGGTCGGCGAGCGGGGCGAACTCGGTGAACTTCTGCATCAGCCAGGCGAGCAGGCCCACCGGTGAATCGGTCCACGCGTGGGCGAAGGTCTGCGGGGCGGGGCGCAGCAGGACGTGATGGTCCACGCCGCCGGTCATCCACTGCTGCATGAGGTCCCACTCGGCACGTTCGTCCGGCGTCATGGTGGGCACGTCCGCTTCGGTGGGCATCCCGATCCCGCCGTCGAGGTGCACGCCGATCACCCGGTCCGGCGCGGCGATGGCGAGTTCCGGCGCGACGTAGGCGCCGAGATCGCCACCCTGTGCGCCGAAGCGCCGGTAGCCGAGCCGATCCAGCAGGGTCAGCCACATCCCGGCCACTTTCGCCGGTGTCATGCCTGGCTCGCGCGGCCCGTCGGAGAAGCCGAAGCCCGGCACCGAGGGCACCACGACGTGGAAGGCCTGCGCGGGATCGAGTCCGTGCGCACGCGGATCGGCGAGCGGGCCGATGGTCCCCGCGAATTCGGCGAACGAGTTCGGCCAGCCATGGGTGAGGATCAGCGGCGTCGCGTCCGGTTCCGGCGAACGCACATGCAGGAAGTGCACGTCCAGCCCCTCGATGCGCGTCTTGAACTGCGGGAACTCGTTCAGCGCCGCTTCCTGTGCCCGCCAGTCGAATCCGGTCCGCCAGTTCTCGGCCAGCTCGCGCAGATAGTCGACCGGCACGCCGCGATCCCAGCCCGTGCCCGGCAGCTGGGCGGCCCAACGGGTGCGAGCGAGCCGATCGTGCAGGTCGTCCAGGTCGGACTGCGGAATCTCGATGCGGAACGGGCGAATGGCGGTGGTCATCGGTACGCCTCCTCGGCGGTCGGTGCTGCGGTACAGCGATGACGTTAAGCAGCATCTAGGACCGAACAAGTCCTAGATTTCCGGCATCATCTGATTCGTGAACGACACTCCCGCCCGACTGCTTCGCCTGCTGTCGCTGCTCCAGACGCCACGGGAATGGCCGGGCAGCGAATTGGCCGAACGCCTCGGTGTCACCGACCGCACGGTGCGCCGCGACATCGATCGGCTGCGCGAACTCGGCTATCCGGTGACCGCGACGCTCGGCGCTGCGGGCGGATACCGCCTCGCGGCGGGCACGGCGATGCCGCCGCTGCTGGTCGAGGACGACGAGGCCGTCGCGATCGCGGTCGGGTTGCGTGCCGCCGCCGGGTCCGCGGTGGCCGGGATCGAGGAGGCGTCGGTCCGGGCGCTGGCCAAGGTGGAGCAGGTGCTGCCCGCGAAGTTGCGACGCAGGGTGCGGGTACTCGCCGTCGCGCTGACCCCGCCCACCGCCGACGGGCCCACGGCCGACCCCGAGGTGCTCGCCACGCTCGCGGCGACCGTGACCAACCGGGAGCGGGTGCGTTTCGCCTACCGCGACGAGGCGGGCGGCGAGACCAGGCGCAACACCGAGCCGGTCGGCCTCGTACCCGCCCGGCGGCGCTGGTATCTGGTCGGCTACGACCTCGATCGGGCCGGCTGGCGGGTCTACCGCGTCGACCGGATCGACCGTCCGCAGCCCACCGCCGCCCGCTTCTCGCCGCGTGCGCTACCCGCCGCCGATGCCGCCGCCTACGTCGCGGGCCGCCGCACCGACTGGGGCACACCGTCCTTCCGGCTCCGAGTGACCGTCCACACCTCCGCCGACCGTGTCACGGGGCGGCTGAGTGAAAGCCCCGGCGATGTCGTCGCGATCGACCCGGACACCTGCCGGATCGACGCCCGGCGCGACGACGCGCCGGAATGGTTGGCTCACCGGCTGCTCGCGCTGGGAGCGGACTTCGAAGTCCACGAGCCTCCGGAACTCATCGCCCATCTGCGGGCCATCGCTGACCGCGCCGAGCGCGCGATCAACCCACGGCAGGGACCTATGATCTGAGCTCGCCGGTCCCGTATGCCGATGACAGCATTACCGGCCGCTTGCACAAGCAAGACGTAATCAAAACCTCTGCCGGACAGCATATTCACCTCGCTGCGGTGTGTGGACCGCGCGTTCGGTGCCGGCTCGTGGACACGCGGTCCTCCTGGCCCTGCGGCGCGATACCCGCGCGGCCGGATTGCCGGGCGCGCCGACACGGTGCCGCCGATCGATGTGGAGATGGACGCCGCTTCGCTCCCCTCTTCGCGCGGATACCGCGACGGCGCCGAAGCCTGTGATCCCGACGACGGCGGCTCGACCTCAGCGAGAGAGCTGGATTCGGAGGAGAGCGCCGGATTCCGTGCTCGCCGTCAATTCGTCCGGACGGCCTGGGACGGCGGCGACCGCGGTGAGCGGCTGGCCGTTGAGCACGGCGCAGGTAGCGCCGGAGGTCGGATCGACGCGGATCAATTGGCCGGTGAGGGTGGTGACGTAGAGGATGCCGCTCGGATCGGCCAGAAGATCGTCGGCGAAATCCGGGAGACCGGCCAGTTGCGAGGACAGGTCGGCGACGGTGCTGCGGGACGCGGGCGCGTCGAGCGGGATGCGAACGATCCGGCCGAGCGGGCCGCCGTTGGCGGTCACGTAGAGCACGCCGTCGTGCACGACCGCGCCGTTGGCGGCCAGTCCGGCCAGCGGTGCCGCCCACTCGGTGTCGAGGGAGGCGTCGGGACGGACCTTGATCACGCCGGAGAGGGTCGCGACGTACAGGTTGCCGCTCGGGTCGAACGCCGCGCCGTTGGGCATCGGGAAGCCGGAGACGAAGACCTCCGGCTTCGGCACGGCCGCCGCCGGATCGAATCGGAGCACGCCGCCGGGACGGACGACGCTGACCGGCGCGTCACCGTAGACCACGTACAGCAGTCCGTCGGGACCGAGCCGCACCGCGCCGGGGAACTCCACCGGAACAGTCGCCGTGAGATTGCCGGCGGTGTCGTAACGCTGCACCTCATTGCGGTAGAGCCGCGATACCCACAGATTGCCCTGCGCGTCGTAGCCCAGGTTCTCCGCCCAGTCGAGCACCGGCACTCGCGCCGCGACGGCCGTGACCGCCACCGCGGGGTCGCAGGCGATGGATGGCGCGGCGCCCGCGCCCGGCGCGAGCACTCCGGTGAGGGCCAGCGCCACGGCGGACAAGAGGAAGGCGCCTCGACGGCGGAGAGTTCGCAACGCGGGCACCTCGGGCTCCGGTAGGTATGAGTCGCCGCGGATCTTAACCGTTTCCGGCGCGGAATCGCGCGGTCCCACCCGCGACACGATCTTTGGCACTATCGGTGGATGCCATTCTTCGACGGCGCGCGCGGCCGGATGCACTATCGGCGGTGGCCGATCGAACACCCGCGTTACACCGTGGTCCTGCTGCCCGGAATCGGCCAGCACAGCGGCCACTACCACCGCTTCGCGCGCGGTCTGCGCCCCGCCGGTGAGGTATGGGCGCTGGACACCGCCGGGCACGGGTTGAGCGAGGGCGATCCGGAACGGCCCGGCACGCTCGCCGAGCTGGTGGCGGACGCGGTGCGGCTGGTCGAGCTGGCTCGTGGCGACCGGCCGCTGATCCTGATGGGCCACTCGCTCGGCGCGGTGACCGCGCTGGGCATGCTCGGGGCCGCCGTGCCGGAGTCGACCGATGCCGCAACGGGTTCGACGGTGCTGGACCGGAACTATCCACTGCGGCCCGCCCTGCCCTCGGACGCGCTGGCGGGCCTGGTGCTGTCGGGCGTCCCGAAACGCGCACTGGGCGGCGGGGCGCCGGGCGCGCCGGGAACGCCCCTGCCGCAGCGTCTTCCGGTGCTCGCGGTGCACGGCGTGGACGACCGGCGCGCGCCGATCGATGCGATCAGGGTCTGGACTAGCCGCCACGAATCGGTAGATTTACGGGAGTACATCGACGCCGGGCACGACCTGCTGCACGAGCCGGTGCACGCGCGGGTCACTGCCGACATCGCGGATTGGATGCAGGGTGTCGTCGTGGGGTTGGCACGACATCCGTAACCGCACTTCGGACGAGGAAGGGGGACGGCGCAGATGCCATCGCAAGAGAACGGGTTCGGCGGAGAGCCGCGCGCGGAAGTCACCGCACCCGGCGTCGACATCGCCGCGCTGAACCGAGCGGTCGACGACGGCTCGCTGTGGATCGACGGCCTCCTGGTCGCCGACGGCGCGCACGAACGGTGCGCGCGCCAGTACGAGTTGCTCGCCGATCGGGTCGACGAGCAGATCCGCATTCTGAGCGCCGCCACCGCGTTGCCCGGCTTCGGCGGATTCGCCTCCGGCGACGCGCTGCGCGCCGGTTTCGAGCGCAAGGCCGACGGCGCGATCACCCGACTGAACGAATACGCCGCCGCCGCGCGAGAACTCGCCCAGACCTTCCGCGCCGCGGCCGCCGTTTACCAGCAGGCCGACGAGGCGCTCGCGCAGGCGGTCGAACGGGTCGACGTGACGGGAGCCGCGCATGCGTGAGATGCCGCGCGCCGGGCAGCGGGCCACCCACCGGCGCACCGATCCCGCCTACGCGCCGAACGTCGAAGTGTTCGACAACCTCGCCCACGACGAGATCCACGCAAAGGTCCAGTTGCTGAACCCGGCCGTCCTCGCGGGCGGCGAGCAGGCGTGGAGCGACGCGGCAGCGCACCTGGCCGACGCGGTCTTCCAGGCGCACACCGAGATCCGCGCGGCCATCGCCGACGGCTGGCGCGGCTCCGCCGCCAAGAGCGCGGACGCGGTGGTGCGCGTATTCGAACAGAGCGGCCAAGACCTGGCCGACGTGTTCGCGGTCGTCTCGCAGCGCCTCGGACAGGCGAGCGACGCGGCGGAGGCGCTGCGCGCCGCGGTGACCGAGCCGTCCACCGGCGCACCGGATCTGGGGGCCGCACTGCTCGATCCGTCCCGGGCGACCAGCAATGTCGATGGGCAGAAGGCGAGCGAGCACGCCCGTCAGGACGTCGTGCGCGCGATGAACGACATCTACGCGGGGGTTTTCGTGCGCACCGGCACCGACGTGCCCGCGTTCCCCGACGAATCGGATCAATCGGCCGCCCCGGCTCCCACCGCCACGCCGACGAGCAAGATCGTCGGGACAACCCAGGTCGCACCCGACGCGCAGCCCACTTCGCTCGGGACGCACGCGCCGAAGCCGATCCACACGGTGGAGCAGAGCGTCTCGGCGACGTTCACCGATTCGACACCCGCCGACGAGACGCCCGCCACGTCCGCCGCCGCTGCCGCCGTGCCGACGACCGGCGCCGCGGTCGCGGACGAGACACCGGCCCCGGCCGCGCCACGAGTCGCACCCGCCGCCACGGCGGCGCTCTCGACGGTTGCGGCCGCCTCGGTTCTCCGCACCGCGCCCCCCACCGGATCGCCGGGTCCGGCGACCGCGCCCGCCTCGGCGACGAGCGAGCCGACGACGCTGCCCGCCGTGCCCGGCGTCGGCGGCCAGGTTCCGTCCGAAGAGCAGCGCAAGCGCGACGAGCGGCGAAAGCACGACGACAGCTCCGACGCGGCGGTCACCGGTCTCGGCGCCGGAGCGATGGGTGGCCTGATGGGTGGTGCGGTGGCCGCCGTCGACACCCCGCGCGGCGGTTCGAGTGTGGCCGCGAACGCCGCGAACGCACGCTTGGCGCCGATCGATGACGAGGACGACGAGTTCGACCTCGATGATCTCCCCACGTTCCTCGAGCCCTCCGACGACGGCGGCGAACTCATCGGGTCGCTCGATCCGACCACACCGCCTGTGCTCGGCGAATGGACCGAGTACGAGTGAACTGGACGCTGACCCCGGATCAGTTCGCGCTGGCCTGGTCACGCACCGATGGGGATCGCATTCCCTATCCACTCGCCGTGCGCCTTTCGGCGCGCGACACCGCGGAACGCACCGCGCAGCTTCCCGCGCTCGACCGCTGGTGCGCTCAGGTGCTGGACGCGGATCTGGAAGCGGCGCTGCGCATCCTCGCCCAGCCGGACCTGCGCGTCGAGGTGTTCGGTCAACGTGACGCGGCGTCAGAACCGCCGTCGCGCGAGAACGGTGGACCACGCCCACCGGCAATCGACACCGGGCGGCAATCCGAGGCGCGACCGATCCGTATCCTCGGCGCCGCCGCCGGGAACATCGCGGTGGTCGCCGCGCAACGCCCCGGTGCGACGCCCGATCGCGGCGGCGACGTGCGATTGTTCGCGGGCAGCTCGAAAACCCTGTGCCCGCGGATCGTCTCGATGCTCCCGGAGAACAATCCCGGCATGCTGCCGCGCCTGACCGCTCCCCTGTCCCAGGTCGGCGAGGACAGCCGCAACCTGGTCACCGTTCCGGTCGCGGGCCCGTCTATTCCGTCCCGGATCCGCAAGCTGCTCCGGCAGCCGCGTGAAGGCATCGGCCAGATGGTCGTCTCCGCGCGCCGCGGCGTGGGCGAACCGCGCCCGTTCGGCGTGCTGTGCTGGATCGACGTGGTCGCCGACGGCCGATACGCGGTGCGCACCGGCACGGACGTCGACATCGTCGCGGTGACCGCCGAGCGTTTGGCCGCCCAGCTGCGACCGCTCGTCGCCGCGGCCGCGCGCACCTCGACGGCCTACGCCGGGCGCTGAGCGGCGCGCAGACCCGACGCGAGTCCGACCCCGGCCCCGGCACACCGACCGGCCGCGACGAGCGGGGGCGCGCCACCCTGTCCGCATCGGATCCGTCGCTGAGCCACGCGGCAGATGCCTGACACCGCTCCGGTTGGCGCCACGGGACCATTTACGGTGTTCGAGTGCCACTCTACGAATTCGAAGGCAAACGTCCGCAGGTCGACCCGACCGCGTTCGTCGCGCCGACGGCGACCCTGATCGGCGACGTCCGGGTCGAGGCGGGCGCCTCGATCTGGTACGGCGCGGTGCTGCGCGCGGATCTGGCGCCGATCGTCATCCGGGAACGCGCCAACATCCAGGACAACGCGGTGCTGCACGTGCCGCCGGATGTGCCGATGGAGATCGGGCCCGGCGCGACGATCGCGCACAGCGTGGTGTTCCACGGCGCCGCGGTCGGCGCCGAGGCCATCGTCGGCAACGGGACCACGGTGCTGGACCTGGCCAAGATCGGGGCGGGCAGCATGATCGCCGCCCACTCGCTGGTGCCACCGGGGGCGGAGATCCCCGACGGCGTGCTCGCCGCCGGTTCCCCCGCCGAGGTGAAACGGCCGATCGAAGGCACCCAGGCGCAGATGTGGGTGCGGCTCAACCCGGGCTTCTACGCGGACCTGGCGCAGCGCCACCGCACGGGTATCACCGAGATCTGATCAGCACAGCAGCGCGGTGACCTCCGCGTCCTCGAGCTGGTGGAAATCGCGGTAGGCGCCGCCGACGCCGCCGAGCGAGCGCGGCACCCACGGGCAGACCGCCTCGTCGGCCTCGTCGGTGACCCGGCGCATCGCCTCGGTCGAGGAGACGGGGACGGCGGCGACGACGCGCGCGGGCCGGTGCAGGCGCGCGACCCGGCAGGCGGCCACGACCGTGGCGCCGGTCGCCATACCGTCGTCGACGATCACCACCGTGCGACCTGTCAGCGGGATCGGCCGCGACGCACCGCGCAGCACCTGCCTGCGCCGCTCCAGCTCGGCCCGCTCCCGCGCCTCGATCGAGTCGACCTTCTTGGGCGTTATCCCGGTGTGCGCCAATACATCCTGATTGAGCACCCGGACCCCGTCCTCCCCGATGGCGCCCAGCGCCAGCTCGGGCTGCCACGGCACACCCAGCTTGCGGACCAGCAGGATGTCGAGGTCACCGCCGATCACCGCACGCACCGCGGCGGCCACCGGAACTCCACCGCGCGGCAGCCCGAGCACCAACGGGTCCGACGCGCGTAGGTGTTCCAGATGCGCACCCAGCGCGTGACCCGCCGAGGTCCGATCGGTGTAGACCATCGATTCCGAACGCTACTCCGGTCCACGCTCGGTGATCGCGAATCGACGCAAGGCAAGACTCGGGTTGGTCGTGCGCACCTTGCTCAGGTACGCCAGGTCGATTCCGGCGGTCAGCACGCCCGGTTCGTCGCCGAGTTCGGCGAGCACCGCGCCGGCCGGGTCCACGATCATGGACGCGCCCGCGCCCCGGGGAGCGGCCTGGTCGGCGGCCGCGACGTAGACGGTGTTCTCGATCGCCCGCGCCCGCACCAGCGTGGTCCACTGGTCGACCTTGCCCGGTCCCGGGATCCACTGGGCAGGCAGCAGCAGCACCTGCGCGCCCGCCGCGGCGACCCGGCGCACGCCCTCCGGGAAGCGCAGATCGAAACAGGTCTGCATGCCGAATGTGATATCGCCGACGGTGAAGGTGGCGGGCGCCTCGATCGCGCCCGGCTCGACCACATCGGATTCGAGGTGGCCGAAGGCGTCGTAGAGGTGCACCTTCCGGTACCTGGTGACGAGGGAACCGTCGGGGCCGAGCACGACGAGGGTGTTGCGAATCCGGTCGCCGCCTGGCGCGACCTGTTCCACCGTTCCGGCGACCAGGAACACGCCGAACTCGCGGGCGATCGCGCCGAGGCCGGTGACGAACGGGCCGGTCAGCGGCTCGGCGACGGCGACGACCCGCTCATCGAGCCGGGTCACGGCGAACATCGAGTATTCCGGTGCGACGACCACGCGCGCGCCCCGTTCGCGCGCCGTGCGCACGTGTTCGCGCACCGCGGCCAGGTTCTCCGCGGGGGCGGTCGAAGGGGCGAACTGGACGACCGCCACGTCCAGCTGATCCGGCGTCGCATCCCGATGCGCGGGCGAGTTGTCCAGTTGCATAGATCTCACCGTATTGGGGCGGTGGCCGGGACGACCAGCAGGAGGCAGTAAACTGCTGCTCAATGAGCACCAATCAGGTCGACAGCGTTCCTGGCGACGACGACAGGGACATTGACGGCCCGTCCTTCGCCGATCTGGGTATCGATGACCGCATTCTGGCGGCCATCGCCGATGTCGGTTACGAATCGCCCTCGCCGATCCAATCCGCGACGATTCCCCCGTTGCTCTCCGGCGCCGACGTCGTCGGTCTCGCGCAGACCGGCACCGGCAAGACCGCCGCGTTCGCCATCCCGATCTTGATGGGGCTCGAGGCCACCGGTCGCAGCCCCCGCGCCCTCGTGCTCGCACCGACCCGTGAACTCGCGATCCAGGTCGCCGAGGCGTTCGGCCGCTACGCCGCGCACATTCCCGGCCTGCACGTGCTGCCCATCTACGGCGGGCAGAGCTACGGCGTGCAGCTGTCGGGGTTGCGCCGCGGCGCGCACGTCGTGGTCGGCACGCCGGGCCGGGTGATCGATCACCTGGAGAAGGGCACGCTCGACCTGTCGCAGCTGCAGTATCTGGTGCTCGACGAGGCCGACGAGATGCTGAAGATGGGCTTCCAGGAGGACGTCGAGCGCATCCTCGCCGACACGCCCTCCGACAAGCAGGTGGCGCTGTTCTCCGCGACCATGCCCGCCGCGATCCGCAAGATCTCCAAGCAGTACCTGCACGATCCGGTGGAGATCACGGTCAAGGCGAAGACCTCGACGGCCACCAACATCACCCAGCGCTGGGTGCTGGTGTCGCACCAGCGCAAACTGGACGCGCTCACCCGGGTGCTCGAGGTCGAGTCGTTCGAGGCGATGATCATCTTCGTCCGCACCAAGCAGGCCACCGAGGAACTCGCCGAGAAGCTGCGCGCGAGAGGGTTCTCCGCGGCGGCGATCAACGGCGACATCGCGCAGAACCAGCGCGAGCGCACCATCGGCCAGCTCAAGTCCGGCGCGCTGGACATCCTGGTCGCCACCGACGTGGCCGCGCGCGGGCTGGACGTGGACCGCATCTCGCACGTGGTCAACTACGACATCCCGCACGACACCGAGTCCTATGTGCACCGTATCGGCCGCACCGGACGGGCCGGGCGCAGCGGCGAGGCGCTGCTGTTCGTCGCGCCGCGCGAGCGGCATCTGCTCAAGGCGATCGAGCGGGCCACCCGCCACCCGCTCACCGAGATGCAGCTGCCGAGCGTGGAGGACGTCAACGCCCAGCGCGTCGCCAAGTTCGGCGATGCCATCACCGAGAACCTCACCTCGTCGAATCTCCCGCTGTTCCGCAAGCTGATCGAGGATTACGAGCGCGAGCACAACATCCCGCTGGCCGACATCGCCGCGGCGCTGGCGGTGGGCTCCTACGACGGCGACAACTTCTTCATGGAGCCCGAGCCGGAGCCGGTGGAGCGCCCGCAACGCGACCGGACTCCGCGCGAACGTCCCGCTCGCCGCTTCGACGAGGACCGGCAGAGCGCCTCGCACCACCGTGCCACCGGAACCGAGCTGGCGACCTACCGGATCAGTGTGGGCAAGCGGCATCGCGTGGTGCCCGGCGCCATCGTCGGCGCCATCGCCAACGAAGGCGGCCTGCGCCGCAGCGACTTCGGGCACATCAGCATCCGCCCCGACCACAGCCTGGTGGAACTGCCCGCGCAGCTGCCGGATGAAACGCTGGAAGCGTTGCGGCGCACACGGATCAGTGGTGTGCTCATTCAGCTGCAACTGGATCAGGGTGCGCCGCAGCATCGCACGTTCAGCCGCGGCCAGCGCCGGGAGCGCGAGGGCGGCAAGCGGCCGGAGCGCCGTAAGCCGCGTTCCTGAGCCGGGCAGGGTACGTCGAGGTCAGACGCGCTAGCTACAGTGTTGCGGTCCGTGTGTAATTCGGCGCACGCCTGCAGCGGGTGTCCCGCGAAGACACAGGAGGGCCGCGTTTGTTCGTGTTCGGTGATCGTGTCGTCTGCACCGCCGTCGATCTCGTCCGCGCGGCGCACTGCGAGTTCGCCCTGCTGCGCGCCCTCGACGCCGAACTCGGCACCATCCCGGCCGACCCCGGCAGCGCCGTATCGGGGTACGAACCCGCTCCGGGAACCGATGACGTCCGTCGACGCCTGCTCGACGACTACCGCGCGCGGTTCGGCGGCGCAATGGTCGAGATCGACCGCCCCCCGGACGAACCGGGCGAACCCGGCCGCCATGTCGCGGCGTTGACCGCCGCGCACGCCGACACGGTCGCCGCGCTGCGCTCCGGCGCGCACGTGGTGCACGGCGCGACCTTCTTCGACGGCCGATTCCATTGCTCCGCCGACTTTCTGGTGCGAGCCGAACATCGGGTCCGCTACACCGTGCACGGCATCGCGTCCACGACCGCCGATCGGGTGGCCGCCGCGCTCGAACTGGCCGCCTGCGCCGAGGCACTCGACCATTCGGGCGCGCTCACCGCGCCGCTGGTCCGGCTGCATCTCGGCACGGAGAGCAGCGCCGGAGCGCTGAGCGAGCTGCTTCCGCTGTATCGGGCGCGCAGGAGCCGGGTGGAGCGCATCGTGGACGAGAAGCTCGGCGAACTGCTGCCCGTGCAGTGGGGCGATCCTCGTTATCTCGCCTGCGGCCGCTGCCGCACCTGTGTCGATGCCCTCTCCGCCGCGCGCGACCTGCTGCTCGTGGCCGGCATGCCGCCCGCCGCCCGCGCCCGGCTGCGCGAAGCGGGGGTGAACACCATCGATCGGCTGGCCACCACCGAGAGCTCGGTGCCCGGCGTGCCGCCGCGCACCGTTTCCGCGCTGCGCCGCCAGGCGCAAACCCAGCTGCGCCGCGAAGTTTCGGGCGAGCCGACCTACGCGGTGCTCGACGCGACCGTGCTCGGGGCGCTGCCCGCGCCTTCCCCCGGCGATCTCTCGCTCACCGTCTCGGGCGGCGGACGGACTCCGCTCGTCGTCGAGGTCGGCGGCCCGGACACGGTGCACCTCTCGTTGCGCGGACCGAGCGGTTCGAGCGAGCCCGGCCGCGCCGCGGCCGCCGAACGCCGCGTGCTCGAGCAGGCGCTCGATTACCTGACCCAGCGCCGCCGGATCGATCCGGATCTGCACGTCTACCACTACTCCGCGGCGGTGCGGACGGCACTGCTGCGCTGCACCGGACGGCACGGGGTCAACGAGGAACTGGTCGACGAACTGCTGCGCGAGGGCGTTCTGGTCGATCTGTATCCGATCGTCCGCGGCGCGCTGCTCATCGGCGAGTCCTCCTACCGGCTGAGCGGCCTGCGCCGACTGCTTCCCGGTGCGACCGATCCGGCTGCCGCGGAACACGATTGCCACACGGTGCTGCGGTTGCGCGACTGGCTGCTCGATCGCGCGGCCGAGCAACGCATCGCCACCCGGACCCGGACTCCGGACGCGCGGTCCACCTCAGCGGTCGCCGGAGAGCCCGCACCGCCGTCGTCCCGGCCGTCGTCGCTGGAGGCCGCGCTCGCGGAATACGCCGCCGCGCAGGGCGATCCGCTGCATCCGGCCGCGTTGATGGCCGCGACGCTCGGCTACCACCGGCGCGAGCGGCAGCCGCTGTGGTGGGCGCACGCCGACCGGCTCAGTCATCCGGTGGAGGAATGGGCGCAGGCCCCGGGAGTGCTGGTCGCCGACTGGGGCACCGTCGACACCAAGTGGCATCGCCGCCCCGACCGCCCGGGGATGCGGCGTTATCTCACCTTGACCGGACGGATCGGCACCGGTTCCAGCGGCGCCCCCGGCCCGAGCGCGCTGACCCCGGGTACCGCCGTCTACACCTTCTACGATCAACCGATGCCGGCCGGCATGGTGACCGATGCGGGGCAGCGGGCGACCGCTACCGCGACGGTGCTCGGCTGCTCGGTGGACGCCGAATTCGACGACACCGTCCGGCTGGAGGAATCGCTGCCGGAGGGCTGCGAACCCTACGACGAACTGCCCTCGGCGATCGCGCCGGGCCTGCCGGACTGGGATGAGAACGCCGAACTGGCGATCGAACTCGCGGCGCAGCAATTGCTGATGACCTTGCCGGAAACGCCGCGTACGGCCGTGTTCGACATCCTCGCGCGCCGCCCGCCCCGGCTGCACGGCGACGTCCGGTTGCCCGAGGTGCACGGCGACTACGCCGCGGCGATCACCGCCGCGCTGTGCGCTCTGGATCACTCCTACGTCGCGGTGCAGGGTCCGTCGGGCACCGGGAAGACCGCGACCGCGGCCCGGGTGCTGGAGCGGCTGATCACTCGGAACAAGTGGCGGATCGGCATCCTCGCGCAAACACCCGCCACCGTGGAGAACCTGCTCGACGCGGTGGTGCGGGCGGGTGTGCTGCCGGAACTGGTCGCCAAGAAGGACGCGGCGACCGTCGCACCTGAGTGGGTGGTGATCGACGCCGCCCGCTACCCGCGATTCCTGGACAATGCGATCAGCGGCTGCGTCCTCGGCGGCGAACCGGCCGATTTCGCGAACGAGGATCTGGTGCCCCGCGCGGGCCTCGACCTGCTCGTGATCGCCGACGCGGGCCGCTTCCCGCTGGCCGAGACGGTGTCCGTCGCGGAGTGTGCGCGCAATCTGTTGCTGCTCGGCGATCCGGTGGCGTCCACCGCGCGCGGCGCGCATCCGGCCCCGGTCGGCGAATCGGTGCTCGGCTGGCTGGCGGACGGACGCCAGACCTTGCCCACCGAGCGCGGCTACTTCCTGGACCGCACCTGGCGGATGCACCCGGCGGTGTGCGAACCCGTCTCCCGCCTGTACTACGACGGCCGCCTGCGCGCCAGCGAGACGGTCACCCTGGCCCGGAAACTGCACGGCGAGGACCCCGGGGTGGACACCGTCCTGGTGGACCACTACGGCAACGCCACCGAGTCGCCCGCGGAAGCGCGCGAAGTGGTGCGCCGGGTCCGCGCGCTGCTCGGCATGTCATGGACCAGCGGCGCGACCACGCGCAGGCTGCACCCCCACGACATCTTCGTGGTCGCTCCGTACGCCGCTCAGGTGGGACGCATCCGGACGCTGCTGGCCCGCGCGAAGATCGAGGACGTCCTGGTGGGCACGCCGGATCGCTTCCGCGGCCGGGAGGCGGCGGTGGTGCTGCTGTCCATGACCACCTCCTCCCCCGCCGACGCGCCCTACGGCATGCCGTCGCTGCTGTCGCGCGGGCTGATCCACGCGCTGTGCCGGGCCATGTGGAAGGCGATCGTCATCCGCTCACCGCTGCTCACCGAATACCTGCCCGCGAACCCGGACGAACTCGCCGATCTGGGCGCGTTCCTGCGGCTGACCGGCGCGGGTCAGCCGAAGCAGGCGCCCTCGCCTCGATAGGTCGGCGCGCTGACGCGGGAGCCGTCCTCGTCGACCAGATGCACGGTGTCGAATCGCTCGCACAGTTCACCGGCCTTCGCGTGCCGGAACCACACCCGGTCGCCGATCCGCAGTTCCGCGGCGCCGGACAGCGGGGTCTGCACTTCGCCAGCGCCCTCGGTGCCGATCAACTTCAACCCGCGCGGCCACACCGGTTTGGGCACCCGCGACCGCCCTGCGGGGCCGGAGGCGATGTACCCGCCCGCGAAGACGGTGGCGATGTCGGTGGCGGGACGCCGCAGCACGGGCATCGCGAAATACAGCGACGGTCTGGGCGTGAAGGACCGGTAGCCGTCGAACAACGTCGGCACGTACAGCCCGGACCCGGCGGTCACCTCGGTGACGTCCGGATCGGCGACGCTGACCTCGATGGATCCGCTGCCGCCGCTGTTGACGATCTCGAGTTCGCCGGTCACCGACCGGACCGCGGCGAGCACCTCGGCCCTGCGCTTGCGGATCTCCGCCGCGGACGCCCGCTTCACAAGGCGCACCGCGAGATTGGCGTCCGGGAGCCCCGCGATCTGCGCCTCGTACGTCATCACGCCCACCACGTCGAAGCCTCGCCGCCGGGCCTCGCCCGCGAGCGTGGCCGCTTGCTGCGGCGTGCGAACAGGGGAACGCCGCACGCCCAGGTGCAGCGGGCCGATCCGCAGGGAGGCGTCCACGTCGAGGCAGACACGTGGCCGCACGCGATCGGAGCCGACGGCGGCGCGGATCAGGTCGAGTTGCGCGGCGTCGTCGATCATCAGCGTGATGGAGCGCAGCGCGATGTCGTCGGCCGCCAGTTCGGCCAGCGCGGCGCGGTCCACGCTCGGATAGCCGAGCAGGACATCGCGCGCCCCGTGGCGCACGAGCCAGAGCGCCTCGCGCAAGGAATAGGACATGATGCCCGCGAAGCCGCCCGCCGCGGTGAGATCGGCGCCGAGGACTTCGGCGAGCACGGCACGGCAGCGCACGGATTTGCTGGCCACCCGCACCGGTGTGCCACCGGCTCGCCGCACCAGATCGGCGGCGTTCGCGCGCAGGGTGGACAGGTCGAGGGCGGCCAGCGGCGGGTCGAGTTCGGCGGTGGCCGCATGCAGCCCCGCGATCGGCGACGTCTCGGTCACCCGGACAACTCAACCACCAAGTTGGTCAAACGTCCAGTATTTGTCAGAGCTCCGCGGCCTTGGCGGCCAGACCGCTGACCATCTCGTCGAGCACCACCAGCATGGTCTCGTCGTTGCAGTCGGCCAGCCAGCGCAGCACCGTGCCCTGCACGATCGACACGACATTGCAGGCGATCGCCTCCACCGGCTCCAGCCACTGGGTTCCGGACAACTCGGCACACATCTCCAGGAACGCGGTGACTTCCGCGTCCTTCTCCTGGTAGAACTCCGTGGCGATCGGATCGGGGAAGCAGTCGGCCTTGACCGCCCAGCGGGCGCGCAGCGCCTGCAGGGTCATCTCATACGACCTGATCTGCCTCTCCGGCGTGGCCTTGACCAGCGGCCAGTAGGCGCTGACTCCCGCGTGCAGCAGCACGCGCAGCGCACGGAGGCCTTTGTAGTCGACCGTGGCCGCCGCCGCTTCGACCGCCTCGATGACGGCAGGTCGTAGCCGGATTTCTGTTATCACTTCTCCACGTGCGCTCAACGACGACTCCCTCTCGGCGAAAGAACTCACGCACCTGCGTCGGCGCGACTCGCTGAACAGGGCGGACAACATCGGGAAACACCTGAGCTGCCCGGTCCAACATTCACCAATGGTAGAGCGTTTCCGGGGTTTGAGAACGGGTTCGATGGGTAATTTCAGACTGAAAGAATGTTTTGTTACCCAACCGCGATCGGTATGCGATCGGGCCGTGTCACCCGGAAATCGCGCTATGACGGTGGATCTCGGCGGCGCTCGACCACTCGGCAGACCGTTGACAACGGTACGGTCCTGGTGCCGAGCAGCCCAAATCCTGTGGCGAATCCCACAGTGAAACCTCTCAAAACGGTCAGCTTATCGTGGGAGGTTCGATCCGCTACCGACACCTGTTCGTTCCGCGCTGCGGATAGCCTGGATCGGTGACTCTCTCGCCCCCCGCCGACCAGTACTTCCTCTCCGGCACGTTCAATTTCCGCGACACCGGCGGGCTGCGCACCGACGACGGCGCCAAGGTCCGTCCCGGCGTCCTGCTGCGCTCGGCGCAACTGAGCGGACTCGACGACGCGGGCCACGCCGCGCTGCGCGACCTGGGCGTCAGCGCCGTCCACGACCTGCGCGGACAGCGCGAGATCGACCACATCGGCGCCGACCGGCTGCCCGCGGACGTCCGGCTGAGCATCACCCCGTTCGACTCGCGCATGGCCGAGGCGCCGCCACACGAGGCGACCGCGCAGACCGCCTACACGCACATGCTCGAGGTCTACCGGATGTTCCCGGCACTTCCCGAGGCGCATGCCGCCATCGCGTCCCTCGCCGAGTCCGTCCTGCGCGGCGACGGCGCCGTGCTGGTGCACTGCGCGGCGGGTAAGGATCGCACCGGGTGGGCCGTCGCCACGCTGCTGCGCGCGGTCGGCGTCACAGAGACCGACGTGCAGGCCGACTACCTGCTCAGCAACGGAGCCGTCCCGGCGCTGCGCGCGCTCATGACGGCGAAGCTGCTCGGCGGTGAGGAACTCTCCATCGACCTGCTCGGCGTGCGGGAGGAATACCTGGACATCGCCACCGCCTCGATGCGCGAGTTGCACGGCGGCCTGGACGGCTATCTCGCGACGATCGGACTGACGCCCGACCTGCTCGGGCGGCTGCGCGAGCGAATGCTGGAGTGAGACAGGGTCACTCGACGGGCACCGGTTCCCTGCGCACCAAGCCGTCTTCGTCGATCGTCACCTGATCGCCGGTGTGGAACCAGGTTCCGGTGAACCGCGCCGCGGTCGTGGTCGGGTCGTCCCAGTAGCGCGGGGTGACATTCGGCCCGCGGCACAGCAGTTCGCCGTGCCCCGCCATCGCCTGCGGGCCCCACAGCGCCAATTCCGTTCCGCCGAACGGGAAACCGAGTACCGCGGCGGCTTCGGACGAGTCCGCTCGCTCGGCGTCGTCCACCGCGAGGCCGATGCCGCTGGTCTCGGTCGCGCCCCACACCGACCACTGCCTGGCGGCGGGGAACACGCCGCGCAGTTCGGCCGCGAGGGCGGCCGGAGACGCGGCGCGATGACCGGCTTTACTGATCCGCGCGATGCCCTCGGTGCGCAATCCGTCGGAGCGCAGTTCCGCGAGCCGGGGCAGCAGGCCCGCGAAGATCCGCGGCGTCGCGGAGACCATGTCGATGCGCTCGGCGGTGACGGCTTCGGCCATGCCTCGGGTGTCCCGGGTGAGCACCACGGTGCCGCCGACGGCGAAGGTCGGCAACAGCTGATCGACACAGCCGCCCGCGTGCGCCAACGGCAACAGCACCAGGTTGCGCAGGCCGTCGGTCGGCAGGTCCAGCGCCGCGACCACCGAACGCACGGCCGACAGCAGGTTCTCGTTGGTCAGTTCCACGCCCTTGGGCGTGCACGTTCCGCTCGTGTAGCACAGCAGCGCCAGGTCGCCCAGTGCCGCGCCGTCATCGATATAGGCGGCGCCGTCGGGCAGCTCGGTCTCGGCGCCCTTGCCGCCGAGCACGAAATCGGCACGGCTGTCGGCGATCACGCGCTCGGCCACCGACTCCGCGAGCCCGTCGTGCACCAGTACCGGTACCGCTCCGCTGAGCAGTGCGCCGAGGAATGCCTGCACCCATCGAGCGCCGGTGGGCAGGTGGACAGCGACTCGGTCCCCGTATCCGATGCCGTGCTCCTGCAAGCCGCCCGCGATGCGGGAAGCGGAGTGCCACAGCTCCCGGTAGGTCAGGCGCGGGCCGCCGACCTCCACCACGGCTTCGCGGCTCCCGAACGCGTGCACCTGAAGATCGAGTAGTTCGGTGAGCGCGGGTGTGAGGTTTCCGTAGCGCAGCACCCCGTCGGCGCCCCGAGCTAGCGGGTTGTCCCAGACGTGCGGGCCGGTGAGGGGATATTCGACGAGCAACTGCGACATTCGTCCTCCGCGTGCCTCGAGTTATCAGGCACTGCGACTATATGACGCATGTCACAACTTCGCTGGAATAGGCGATGAACGTGTCCTAGCTGTCACCGGCCCGCGTAGCGCGCCTTCCCCGGACCCTGCTCGAGGAAACTGCGCACGCCGCCCTGCAGATCCTCGGTGCCGAACAGCTCGCCGGACACCTCCGGCGTCACCGAATCCGCATGTGCCACACCGCCGGAACGCCAGGCCTCGATGATCTTCTTGGTCGCCGCGTTGGCCTTCGTCGGGCCATCGGCCAGCCGGTGGGTCAGCGCTCGCGCCGCGGTGTCGAGGTCTTCGTGCACGGCGTTGACCACGCCCCACTCGGCCATGGTCGCCGCGTCGTAGAGGTCGCCGGTCATCACGAACTCGCGGGCCCGCCCCGAGCCCGCGCGCTCGGCGAGACGCTGCGGGCCGCCCATCGAGGGGGTAAGCCCGACCACGATCTCCACCAGTCCGAACTTCGCCTTCGGCGCCGCGAGCAGGATGTCGCAGGCGAGGGCGATCTCGAAGGCGGCGGTCAGGGTCAACCCGTGCGCGGCGAACACCACCGGGCACGGCAGCGCCTCCAGCGGATGGATGATCTGCGCGAACAGGGTGCGCCACAACTCGGCGCCTTGCTCGGGCGTCAGGCCGTCGAAGACGTGCACGTCGACGCCGCCGGAGACCACTTTGCCCTCGGCGCGCAGCAGCACCGCGCGCGGCGGCCGCGCCGACAGCTCGGCGATGTCCTCGACCAGCGCGTCCAGCATCGACCGGTCGAAGAGGTTGAGCGGCGGATGGGCGAGCGTGAGGGTCGCCACCTCCGCTCCGCCGTCGGTGACGTCTCGTTCCAGACGGGTGGCCTTCGTTTCACTCATCCGGTCAGCGTACGAGGTCGATCTGGAAGACTGTCGATGTGACCAAGTCGGCCAGCAAAACCGGTTCCTACGTCGAGCCCGGCGAGTTCAAACGCGACACGAACTACATCACCACCCGGATCACGGCCGACGGCCGCGACGGTTACCCGGTCGAGCCGGGGCGCTACCGGCTCGTCGCGGCGCGAGCCTGCCCGTGGGCCAATCGAACGCTGATCGTGCGCCGCCTGCTCGGACTGGAGCCGGTGCTCTCGCTCGGCTTGTGCGGACCCACGCACGACAAGCTGAGCTGGACCTTCGATCTGGACCCCGGTGGTGTCGATCCGGTGCTCGGCATCCCGCGGCTGCGCGACGCCTACCTGGCCAGGTTCCCGGACTACCCGCGTGGCATCACGGTGCCCGCCATCGTGGACGTGCCGACCGGCCAGGTGGTCACCAACGACTACGCGCAGATCACCCTCGACTTCTCCACCGAGTGGACCGCGCACCACCGGCCCGGCGCGCCGCAGCTGTACCCGGAGCCGCTGCGCGCGGAGATCGACGAGGTGAACCTCGCCGTTTTCCGCGACGTCAACAACGGCGTCTACCGCTGCGGGTTCGCCGGTACGCAGGACGCCTACGACGCCGCCTACGACCGGCTCTTCGCGCGGCTGGACTGGCTCTCCGAACGCCTTGCCGCACAACGGTATCTGGTCGGCGACACGATCACCGAGGCCGACGTCCGGCTGTTCACCACGCTGGCCCGCTTCGACGCGGTCTACCACGGGCACTTCAAGTGCAACCGGACCAAGCTCGCCGAGATGCCGGTGCTGTGGGCGTACACGCGCGACCTGTTCCAGACCCCGGGCTTCGGCGACACGATCGACTTCGGGCAGATCAAGCGGCATTACTACGTGGTGCACCGGGACATCAACCCGACCGGGATCATCCCCAAGGGCCCCGACCTGGCGAACTGGCTGACCCCGCACGGCCGAGAGGCTCTCGGCGGCAGGCCGTTCGGCGACGGAACCCCACCTCCCCCTCCGGCATCGGGCGAACGCGTGCCCGCGATCCACACTTCCGCGTAAGGACGCACCCGCCCGGGTCGAAAGCGAGGCAGCCGCCGGTGGAACCGATGCGGCTGGGTACTTCGTTGTCATGACGAGCTGACGGCAACCGGTGCCATACAGTTCTACCCAGCAGACCGGAAGAGGAGGATGCCGCCGATGCTCAAAGGCGCGTTCGAGAAGACGGTGGTCGAACTGCTCGACACCGGGTCCCGCCTGCAGGCCCCCGCGGTCGCCAAGTACGTGGACCGCATTCGCCGCTCCCACCCTGGTGAGAGCCCAGCACAGATCGTCGACCGACTGGAGAAGCAGTACCTGCTCGCGGTGACCGGCAGCGGCAGCGCGGTCGGCGCGACCGCAGCCTTCCCCGGCGTCGGCACCGTCGCGGCCATCGCCGCGGTGAGCGCGGAGACCACCTTCTTCATGGAGGCGTCGGCGGTGTTCACCCTCGCGGTGGCCTCGGTGCACGGCATCACGCCGGAAGACCAGGAGCAACGCAGGGCGCTCGTGCTGGCGGTCGTGCTGGGTGAGAGCGGCATGCAGATCGTGCAGAAGAGCGTCGGCACCTCCGCGAAGAACTGGGGCTCGGCCTTCGCCAACCGCATCCCCGGATTGTCGAGCATGAACGATTCGCTGCTGAAGCGGTTCATCATCCGGTTCATCACCAAGCGCGCGGCGCTGATGGCGGGCAAGGTACTGCCCGCAGGCATCGGCGCGGTGATCGGCGGCGCGGGCAACCGCGCCCTCGGCAAGGCCACGATCACCAACGCGCGCAAGGCATTCGGGCCGCCGCCCACCACCTGGCCGGTCGACCGCCATTTGGTTATCGAGGCCGATCCGCTCACCGCGATCGACCCGGCGAAGCCGCGACCTCCGGCCACTCCGCGATGAGCGGGACGCGGCCGATCGCGTTCGCGGTCCGGGGACTGACCAAGCAGTACGAGCTGGCGACCGCCGTGACGGACGTCAGCTTCACCGTGCCCTCCGGCACCATCGCCGCACTGGTGGGCCCGCGCGGCGCGGGCAAGACCACTATCTTGCGGGTGCTGCTCGGCCTGCTCGCTCCCACCTCGGGAACGGCGTCCGTCGGCGGGCCCGGTTCCCGGGGAAACACCGCGGGCTCCGCGAACGTGATCGGCGGCGTCCTCGCGCCGCGCGGACTGCATCCGGCCCGCACCGCGCGCGAACACCTGTGGGTCTACGCGGCCGCGGCGAACGTCGTCGACAGCCGGGTGACCGAAGTGCTCGAGCTGGTCGGACTGGACGAACACGCCAGGACGAAGATCGGCGCCCTGTCGATCGGGCAGCAGACCAGGCTGGCCCTGGCCACCGCGCTGCTCGGTGACCCCCCGCTGCTGGTGCTGGACGAGCCGATGGACGGACTCGACCCCGCCGAACGCGGCTGGCTGCACGACTTCCTGCGCAAGCACGCCCGGCGCGGCGGCAGTGTCCTGCTGACCAGCGAGAGTCTCGGCGCGGTGCTGCCCGCCGCGGACCAACTGGTCGTGCTGAGCGAGGGCACGGTGGTGTACCAGGGCACTCCGGCGCGCTTGCGGCGCGGGCATCCGGACCGGCTGGTCGTCGCCGCGTCCACCCCCATCGCGCTGGCCACCACGCTTGCGGCACAAGGATTCACGGACGCGGTGATCCGGCCGGACGGCCGCCTCGCCGTCGCCGAGGCGAGCGAAGCGCAGATCAGGACGGCGGCCACCGCGGCGCAGGTGCGGATCGATAGCATCGTGCCCGACCCGATCCACCCCGACCGCGTGCTCGCGTCGCTGACCAGACCCACCGCCACGCCCGCGCCGCACTACCCGGGCCTCTCCGCGCCCGCCCAGCCACCCTCGCCGACGCCCTACGGGATCCCACGATGATCGCCATCCTGCCCACGGACCTGGTGCCGAACGTCAACTCCGAGGTGCGCAAGGTCGTCACCATGCCGCGCGGCCGGACGCTCGCCGCAGCGCCGATCGTCGTGGCGCTGCTGGCGAGCGTCGCGTCGGCGAGCCTGGCCGGGCCGCCGGATCCGCGCGGCCAGCCCGCCACCGGCGCCGCGACGATCGGGCTCTACTTCGGCCTCGCCTTCGTCGTGCTGGCGGCGGCGGTCTTCGGCGCGCTGGCGACCGGCGCGGAGTACCAGTACCGCAGCATGGCCGTGACCACGCTGTTCAGCCCTGACCGCGACCGGCTCGCCGCCGCGAAGTTCCTGGTCATCGGAGGCTGCGCGCTGGCCGCGGCGGTCGCGGTGGAACTGGTGTCGGCCGGCGCGCTGTTCGGCGTGGGGCGCGGCAAGGTCCCGGTCACCGGGGAGTTCTTCGCGGTGCTCGGCGGCGGGCTGCTCGCCGCGGTCTGCTGGTCGTTGATCGGCGCGAGCGCGGGCATCCTGCTGCGGTCCTCGACCAAGGCGGCGGCGCTGCTGCTCGGCTGGAGTGTCGTCGCCGAGCCTTTGATCTGGCTGATCGCGCGCGGTCTCGGTATTCCGGGCGTGGTCACCCTGCTGCCCGTCTCCGCCACCGTCGGCACTGTGGCGGTCGGTTCCTATCCCGACAGCGACTTCCTCGCCCCTACTCCGGCCGCCGTGGTGGTCCTGCTGCTGTGGACCATCGGCCTGGGCGCCGCGAGCTGGTGGAATCTGCGCACCCGCGATCTGTGATCCGAGGACCCGCCGGGAACAACGACTTGTCGGCCGGTGTCGGTACCGTCGATGACGAACGCGGTACGACGAAGGGGACGGGCGAACGACGTGGACGGGGGATGCAGTCCGGGCTGGACACGGAGGCTGTGGGCCGAATGCCTACCGCACCGCGCGGTGCTGGGCGGCCTCGCCGCCGCGGTGCTCGGCGGGGCGATCGTCGAGACAGCGGGTCCGCTGCTGACCAAGCGGGCCGTCGATGCGGCCGGGATCGGTGACACGGCGGCGATCAGCGTGGTCGCCGGGCTGATCCTGGTAGTGGCCGTGAGCCGGTCCGGGGCCGGATTCGGACGGCGCTGGCTGGCCGGGCGGCTGTCGCTGGACGTGCAGCACACCCTGCGGGTGCAGCTGCTCGGCGCACTGCAGCGGCTCGACGGCGTCGGTCAGGACACCCTGCGCACCGGCCAAGTGGTGTCGCGATCGATCACCGATCTGCAGCTCGTCCAAGGACTGCTGGCCATGGTGCCGCTGTCGGGCATGGCCCTGCTGGAATTCGGGCTCGCCGCCGCGGTCATGCTCTGGCTCTCCCCGCCGCTGGCCGCCGTCGCGTTGCTCGTGGTGCCCGCGGTCGGCTTGGTGGTCTACCGCATGCGGCCGCGCCTGCACGCGGCGACCTGGTCCGCGCAGCAGCGTGCCGCCGATCTGGCCCAGCACGTCGAGGAGACGGTCACCGGGGTACGGGTGGTCAAAGGCTTCGGCCAGGAAGCGCGGATGGTCGACCTGCTGGAGCGGCACGGTCGCAAGCTGTTCGCGGAGCGGATGCGCGCCGCACGGATCGACGCGCGCTTCGCGCCGACCGTCGCGGCGATCCCGCAGCTCGGGATGGTCGCGGTCATCGCGCTCGGCGGACTGCTCGCGCTGCACGGCAGCATCGGCATCGGCACCTTCGTCGCGTTCGCCGCCTACGTCGCCGTCATGACCGGCACCGCGCGCATTCTCTCCTCGGTGATCGTCATGGCGCAGCTCACCAGGGCGGCGGCCGAGCGGGTCTTCCAAGTGATCGACACCGCCCCGGTCATCGCCGATCCCGAACGCCCGGTCGAGCTGCCGGACGGCCCACTCGGCATCGAGCTCGATGCGCTGAGTTTCGGCTTCGATCCCGAGCGGCCGGTGCTGCGCGAACTGGATCTGCGCGTGCGGCCCGGCGAGACGGTGGCGGTCATCGGTCCGGCGGGCTCGGGCAAGTCGACACTCGCTCTGCTGCTTCCGCGCTTCTACGCGCCGGACGCGGGCCGTATCCGGCTGTTCACCGACCCCACCGCGCCGCACGCGGGCGCGGTCGACGCGATCAAAGCCCCGACTTCGCGAGCCGGGACCCGAATCGGCGAGGCCGTCGACATCGCCGACGTGCGCGCCGCCGACCTGCGCGCCGCCATCGGCGTCGTCTTCGACGATCCGTTCCTGTTCTCCGACACCATCGCGGCCAATATCGCGCTCGGGCGACCGGACGCCACCGACGAGGAGATCAGGCAGGCGGCCGTCCAGGCCGCGGCGGACGAATTCATCGCCGAGCTACCCGACGGCTACGACACGGTGGTCGGCGAGCGCGGCCTCACCCTGTCCGGCGGCCAGCGTCAGCGGATCGCGCTGGCCAGGACGCTGCTGGCCCGTCCACGCATCCTGGTGCTCGACGACGCCACTTCCGCGGTGGACGCGGTGACCGAGGCGGCGATCTTCGACGCGCTGCCCGACCAGGGCGGACGGACCACGCTCATCCTCGCGCACCGGGAGTCGACGCTCGCCCACGCCGATCGCGTGATCCGGCTGCCCGCGCCCGCCGGGCACCCCGCTCCCGAGCCGGACGCGAGTTCGGCCACGGGCAGGCGAGTCGGCGACGGATCCGCCGGCCGTCGCTTCGGTGCGGCGGCGGCTGACATCAGCGAGACGCCCGAGCTGCGCCGGACCATCGAGCGGCTGCCGCCTGCCACCGAGCAGCCGGACACGGACAGCGAACGCATTCGCGAGCCGGATCCAGGTTTCCGGCTCACCCGCCTGCTGCGTCCCGTCCGCGGGCTGGTGCTGACCGTGATGGCGCTGCTGGCCGTGGACGCGGCGATCGCCATCGCGTTCCCGCCGCTGGTGCGCTACGCGATCGACGGCGGCGTGCTCGGCGACGACGCCGGAGCACTCGTCCGAGCGACACTGCTCGGCGCGGTACTGGCCGCGGCGGGGTTGGCGGTCGGCGCGGCCACCACGCTGCTCACCGCGCGCACCGGGGAACGCGTGCTGTTCGCCC
Source organism: Nocardia sp. NPDC004168 (assembly GCF_040610355.1). Taxonomy (NCBI): domain Bacteria; kingdom Bacillati; phylum Actinomycetota; class Actinomycetes; order Mycobacteriales; family Nocardiaceae; genus Nocardia; species Nocardia sp. NPDC004168. The sequence goes on from NZ_JBEXME010000012.1 coordinate 155,703, forward strand.
TGCGGGTGCGCAGCTTCGCACACCTGCAACGACTCGGCCTGGACTACTACGAGCGCGAACTGTCCGGGCGGATCATGACGCGGATGACCACCGACGTCGACGCGCTGTCGACCTTCCTGCAGACCGGCGTGGCCACCAGTCTGGTCGGGCTGCTGACGCTGGTCGGCATCACGGTCGCGCTGCTGGTCATCGACGTATCGCTGGCTCTGGTCGTGCTGGCGACGGTGCCCGCCCTCGCGATAGCGACGGTGCTGTTCCGGCGGGTGTCCTCCGCCGCCTACACCGTGTCGCGCGAGCACGTGTCGGCGGTCAACGCCGACTTCCAGGAGAACGTCACGGGCTTGCGCGCGGTGCAGGCGAACCGGCACGAGCCGCGCGCCGCCCGCCGCTTCGCCGAGTACTCGCAGCGCTACCGCAACAGCCGGTTGCGAGCGCAGCGGGCGATCGCGCTGTACTTCGCGTTCGTCGTCGGATGGGCGGACGTGGCGCTGGCTGCGGTGGTGTTCTTCGGTGCGCGCGAGGTCGCCACCGGTGCGACCAGCGCCGGCACGCTGGTCGCGTTCGTGCTGTATCTGGAGCTGCTGTTCGTGCCGATCCTGCAGCTGTCCCAGGTGTTCGACAATTACCAGCAGGCCAGGGTCGGGCTGCGCCGGATCGGTGACCTGCTGCGCACCCCCTCCTCGATCGCCGCCGACCCGGCCGACCCGGTGACCATCGGACCCGCGCTGCGGGGTGACGTGGCGTTCGACGACGTCCGTTTCCACTACCCGGGAAGTCGTGTTCCCGCGCTGGACGGTGTGTCGCTGCGCATTCCGGCGGGTTCCAGCCTTGCTCTCGTCGGCCCGACCGGCGCGGGCAAGTCGACCGTCGTCAAGTTGCTCGCGCGGCTGTACGACCTGCGCCCGGATTCCGGCGAGCGCACGCGAGTGCCCGCCGCAGCAGCCGAAGGACACGCTCGCGACGCGATCAGGGTGGACGGCGTCGACGTGCGCGACTATCGCCTCGCCGACTACCGCTCGCGGCTGGGCATCGTCCCCCAAGAAGCTCACCTGTTCACCGGCGACGTGGCGAGCAACATTGCATTCGGGAAACCATTCGCGACCCCCGACGAGATCGCCGCGGCGGCTGCGGCGGTGGGCGCGACGGAGATGATCGCCGGCCTCCCGCTCGGCATGCAACAACCCGTCGGCGAGCGCGGCCGGGGCCTGTCGGCCGGGCAGCGGCAGCTGATCGCGCTGGCCCGTGCCGAACTGGTCGCTCCGGACTTGCTGCTGCTCGACGAGGCCACCGCGACGCTCGATCCGGACGCCGAGGCATCGGTGCTGGCAGCGAGCAGATCGCTGAGCCGGGACCGCACCACGGTGATCGTCGCGCACCGGCTCGGCACCGCCGCGCGCGCCGACCGGATCGCGGTCGTCGACCACGGGCGGATCGTGGAATTCGGCGAGCATACGGAGCTGCTCGCCGCAGGTGGGCCATATGCCCGGCTCTGGGCAGCGGCACAGGCGTCGGAGGGAATATTCTCGGGTGACGCCGGGTCATCACCAATAGGGTCGGGGGTGTCGGGTGGTCAGTGAATCGGCCGATTTGCTGCTGGGCCTATCCTCAGATAGGGCGCATCGGCGCGCAATCCGCTGATCCCCGTGCCGGGCACGTCACAAACGTCGCAGCGCGAAGAACGAAATGAGGCGAACACCTGCTGTGAGCAGCTCAACATCCCAGTTCGGACAGAACCAGTGGCTAGTCGACGAGATGTATCAGAAGTTCAAACAAGATCCATCATCGGTCGACGAGAGCTGGCACGAGTTCCTGGCCGACTACACGCCTGACGCGAGTGGCGACACCGGCAACAGCCAGCCCGCCCCCGCGACCGCGCAAGCTGCCGCTCCCGCACCGGCTCCGGCGGCCACCAAGCCCGCCGCCGCCACGCGCAACGACGCCAAGCCTGCCGCCGCCCCCGCGGCCCCGAAAGCACCCGCCCCGGCCGCCGCCAAGCCCGCACCGGCTGCCGCCAAGCCCGCACCGGCCGCTGCCAAGCCCGCCGCTGTGACAACACGCACACCGCAGACCACCCCGGCGCCGACTTCGAACGCCGCGCCGACCTCCGGCCCGAAGCAAGCCGACACCGCCGCCGACGAGTCCAAGGTGCTGCGCGGCGCCGCCGCCGCGGTGGCGAAGAACATGTCCGCCTCGCTGAGCATCCCCACCGCGACGAGCGTGCGCGCCATCCCGGCCAAGTTGATGATCGACAACCGCTTGGTCATCAACAACCACCTCGCCCGCACCAGGGGCGGCAAGATCTCCTTCACCCACCTGCTCGGTTACGCCATCGTGCAGGCGGTCAAAGCGTTCCCGAACATGAACCGGCACTACGCCGAGATCGACGGCAAGCCGAACGCGGTCACCCCCGCGCACACCAACCTCGGCCTCGCCATCGACCTGCCCGGCAAGGACGGCAGCCGATCGCTGGTCGTCGCGGCCATCAAGGGCTGCGAGGCGATGACCTTCGGGCAGTTCCACACCGCCTACGAGGACATCGTCCGCCGCGCCCGCGACGGCAAGCTCACCGCGGAGGACTTCTCCGGCGTCACCATCTCGCTGACCAACCCGGGCACCATCGGCACCGTGCACTCGGTGCCCCGCCTGATGAACGGCCAGGGCGCGATCATCGGCGCGGGCGCGATGGAGTACCCCGCCGAGTTCCAGGGCATGAGCGACGAGCGCATCGCCGATCTGGGCGTCGGCAAGCTGATGACGCTCACCTCCACCTACGACCACCGCATCATCCAGGGCGCGGAGTCCGGTGATTTCCTGCGCACCATCCACCAACTGCTGATCGCCGACGAGTTCTACGACGAGATCTTCCACGGTCTCGGCGTGCCGTACGAGCCGATCCGCTGGCGCAAGGACATCCGCGAGCGCGCTGTCGACAAGAGCGCCCGCGTGCTGGAGATGATCGCCGCCTACCGCAACCGCGGCCACCTGATGGCCGACACCGATCCCCTGCGGCTGGTGAAGGACAAGTTCCGCAGCCACCCGGACCTGGACGTCACCCAGCACGGCCTGACCCTGTGGGACCTGGACCGCACGTTCAACGTGGCGGGCTTCCACGGCCAGGACCAGATGAAGCTGCGCGACGTGCTGTCCGTCCTGCGCGACGCCTACGTCCGCCACGTCGGCGTGGAGTACACCCACATCCTCGAGCCCGAGCAGTTGCAGTGGATCCAGGATCGGGTCGAGCAGAAGCACGCGAAACCGACGGTCGCGCAGCAGAAGTACATCCTGAACCGGCTGAACGCGGCCGAGGCGTTCGAGACCTTCCTGCAGACCAAGTACGTCGGGCAGAAGCGCTTCTCGCTGGAGGGCGCCGAGGCCGTCATCCCGATGATGGACGCGGTGATCGACCAGTGCGCCGAGCACAGCCTCGACGAGGTCATCATCGGCATGCCGCACCGCGGCAGGCTCAACGTGCTGGCCAACATCGTGGGCAAGCCCTACTCGAAGATCTTCACCGAGTTCGAGGGCAACATGAACCCGGCCGCCACCCACGGCTCCGGCGACGTGAAGTACCACCTCGGCGCGCAGGGCACCTACCTGCAGATGTTCGGCGACAACGAGATCGAGGTCTCGCTCACCGCGAACCCCTCGCATCTGGAGGCGGTCGACCCGGTCCTCGAGGGCCTGGCGCGCGCCAAGCAGGACCTGCTGGACAAGGGCGACGGCCCGGAGGGCTTCTCGGTCGTGCCGCTGATGCTGCACGGTGACGCCGCGTTCGCCGGTCAGGGCGTGGTCGCCGAGACGCTGAACCTGTCGGGTCTGCGCGGCTACCGGGTCGGCGGCACCATCCACATCGTGGTGAACAACCAGATCGGCTTCACCACCGCTCCGGAGAACAGCCGCTCCACCGAGTACTCCACCGACATCGCGAAGTTCATCGGCGCGCCGATCTTCCACGTCAACGGCGACGACCCGGAGGCGTGCGACTGGGTGGCCCGCCTTGCGGTCGACTTCCGGCAGAAGTTCCGCAAGGACGTCGTCATCGACATGATCTGCTACCGCCGTCGCGGCCACAACGAGGGCGACGACCCGTCGATGACCCAGCCGTACATGTACGACGTCATCGACACCAAGCGCTCGGTCCGCAAGGCGTACACCGAGAGCCTGATCGGCCGCGGCGACATCTCGCTGAAAGAGGCCGAGGACGCCCTGCGCGACTACCAGGGCCAGCTGGAGCGGGTGTTCAACGAGGTCCGCGAGCTGGAGAAGTATTCGCCGGAGCCGAGCGAGTCGGTCGAGGGCGACCAGCCGGTGCCCGCGTCCGTCGTGACGGCCGTGGACAAGTCGATCCTGCAGCGCATCGGCGACGCGTTCCTCAACGTGCCCGACGGCTTCAACGTGCACCCGCGCGTCAAGCCGGTGCTGGAGAAGCGCCGCGAGATGGCCTACGAGGGCAAGGTCGACTGGGCCTTCGCCGAGCTGCTCGCCTTCGGCACGCTGATCGACGAGGGTCGCGCGGTGCGCCTGACCGGTCAGGACTCCCGCCGCGGCACGTTCACCCAGCGCCACGCGGTGATCATCGACCGCAAGACCGCCGAGGAGTACACCCCGCTGCACAACATCGGCAGCGAGAACCCGGGCTGGTTCGCCGTGCACGACTCGGCGCTGAGCGAATACGCCGCCGTCGGTTTCGAATACGGCTACTCGCTGGGCAACCCCAACGCGCTGGTGTTGTGGGAAGCGCAGTTCGGTGACTTCGTCAACGGCGCGCAGTCGATCATCGACGAGTTCATCTCCTCCGGTGAGGCCAAGTGGGGCCAGCTCTCCGACGTCGTGCTGCTGCTGCCGCACGGCCACGAGGGCCAGGGCCCGGACCACACCTCCGGCCGCATCGAACGCTTCCTGCAACTGTGCGCGGAAGGCTCGATGACTGTCGCGGTGCCGTCCACCCCGGCCAACTACTTCCACCTGCTGCGCCGCCACGCACTCGACGGCATCCGCCGCCCGCTGATCGTCTTCACCCCGAAGTCGATGCTGCGCAACAAGGCCGTGGTCTCCGACCTCAAGGACTTTACCGAGAGCAAGTTCCGCTCGGTCTTCGACGAACCGGGCTACGAGCAAGGCATCGGCGACCGCAGCAAGGTCAAGCGCGTCCTGATGACCAGCGGCAAGCTCTACTACGAACTCGCCGCCGAAAAGGCCAAGCAGAAGCGCGAAGACGTCGCTATCGTCCGGATCGAGCAGCTCTACCCGCTGCCCGTCCGCCGCCTCAACGAGGCCCTCGAGGGCTACCCCAACGCCACCGACCTGGCCTGGGTCCAGGAAGAACCGGCCAACCAGGGCGCCTGGCCCTTCTTCGGCCTCAACCTCCCCGAAACCCTCCCACCCCGCTTCGCCAACACCCGACTGCGCCGCATCTCCCGCCGCGCGATGTCGGCCCCGTCCTCGGGGTCGAGCAAGGTGCACGCGGTGGAGCAGGCGGAGATCATCGCGGAGGCGTTCGAGCCGACTAGTTAGTTTCCTGCTGTGACGCCGGGCCGGATCGCTCAATCCTTCGAGCGACCCGGCCCGGTTTCGTATCTGCGGATGATGAGTTCAGGACGCCGAAGGGTTACGACGCCGCTCGAAACCCAATTTCACCCGCGCCTGAACGATCTCGGCACGGGTCAACGGCTCGTCGTCCTTCTCGAAGTCGGCTACCAATTTCCCTAGCTTGTCCATCGCTACACGCTGCTCCAACGCTTCGGCGACATAGGCGGAGAAGCCTCCCGGATCGACATAGGCTCAAGCCTGCTCGACGAAATCCTCAGGGAGACTCATCGAGTACTCCTTACTACCCACCTCTGTGCTAATCCTGGCGCTGGTAGCAGCAGCCTCGTAGCCTCCGGTCAATCCTCGCTGCGTCGGCTTCGGAGCACAGATTCGATCCAGACGTTCCGCGTCGGTCGTATTCGTAGCGGTGATGGTGACAGACGTCGTCTGGCCATCAGCGCCCGTCTCGACCTCGATTGTTACGTCCGAGCGCCGGGATCGCAGAAACCCGGGCAGCTTCTTGATAGCGGCGATCAGAACGGTGGCGCTGGATGTGCCCAGCCGAATGTATTCCGTCGACCACCGTCCCCCCTTCACTTCACAACTAGCTGTTGCGGGGCGTGACGTTGGTGACGCGGTGGCAGTGGTGGTGAGCTGAAGGCGGTTCTTTCGACGGCAGGATGTGAAGCGCCAACTACCACGTCCGCCGCAAGCCGAAAGAACCGCCGTGATTCACCGTAATGCCCCGCTGACAGTCGAGGGCCGCTACCGGCTCGTGCAGCGCTGCCAGACCCGGCCGATCGCTCATGTCGCCGCCGAGATGGGCCTGTCCCGTCAGTGTGCGAGCAAGTGGGTCAACAGGTTCCGCCGGTACGGTGAACTCGGCCTGCACGACCGGTCCTCGACACCGCACCGGTCACCGACAGCGACTCCGGCCCAGATCATCGTCCGGATCGAGCAGCTGCGGCGTGAGCACAAATGGTCGGCACGACGCATCGCCACCGAACTACATACCGAGGGCACGGTGATCTCGGCACGCACGGTGAGCCGTCACCTGCACCAGCTGGGACTCAACCGGCGGCGGTTTCTCGACCCGGCCGGCGTATCGAACCGCGAACCGCGCCGCATCCTCGCCCGCCGACCCGGGCACATGGTCCACGTCGATGTGAAGAAGGTCGGAAGGATTCCGGACGGCGGCGGCTGGCGTGTGCACGGCAAGGGCTCGGACCGGGATAAGGCTGTCGCCCGCACGAAGAAACGCGGCACCCGCACCGGCTACGTCTTCTTGCACACCGCGGTCGACGGCTTCTCCCGGCTGGCCTATACCGAGGCCCTGCCCGACGAGAAAGCCGTCACCGCAATTGGATTCGTTTTCCGGGCGCGAGCGTTCTTCGCCGCTCACGGCATCATCCACATCCAGCGGATCGTCACCGACAACGGCGCCTGCTACAAAGCAACCGACTTCGCGAAAGTCCTGCTCGGAGCGCGGCACCAGCGCATCACGCCCTACACGCCACGACACAACGGCAAGGTCGAGCGCTACCCCCGGATCCTGGCCGAGGAATTTCTCTACGCCCGAGAATGGACCAGCGAAACCCAACGCGCCGACGCACTCGGCGTCTGGAACATCCACTACAACTATCGACTTATGGTCGTGGAAGCATCGTTTCGCGGGAGTAGCTACCCGGTGAAGGGGTGCCAGGAGGCGGGCGCGGCTGGCTCGACAACTATCTGTTGCCCGGTCTGGGTTGACTCGCCGATGGTCTGGTCGCTGCGCTCGCTTCCGTCTGCGGCCTGACTCGACAGAGGGATGACGACCACGACGCTTCAGCGTCGTTTCTGGAAGTCGGCTTGTCGGCCGCGGTCCCTCCTGGTCCAACAGTCACGCAAGGAAGCCCGTCGGATGATCATTCTCGGTGTCGACCCGCACAAGTCGTCGCATACCGCCACTGCGGTCGAGGCGCGTGAGACGACGACCGTCGACACGATCAGGATCTCGTCCAGCCTCGACGAATACCGTCGGCTACTGCAGTGGGCTCAGCGGTGGACCGACCGATATTGGGCGGTCGAGAACGCCGATGGGCTCGGACACCATCTCGCTCAGTGGCTGATCGGGCAGGGTGAGCGTGTCGTCGATGTTCCACCTACCGCCACTGCCAAGATCCGTGCCCTGTCCCGAGGAGGCCGCCGCAAGAACGATCCGATCGATGCTGCAGCCGCGGCCTGCGCCGCAGCGATCCGAGGAGACAGCCGCCCGGTCGTCGTCGAGGGGCACACCGACGCGCTGGCACTGCTCGACGAGCGGCGCCACACACTCAACCGGCACCGCACCAGGCTGCTCAACCAACTCCACGCCCTTCTGCGGGAACTGATACCCGGCGGCGCGAAACGCTCGTTGTCGGCCACCGCCGCCGAATCCATCCTGCGCACCGTCATGCCCGGCACTGTCGCCGATCGCGTCCGTGTCCAGCTCGCGTGCGATCTCGTCGACGATATCCGCCGTTACGACAGGCAACTCAGCGACAACACCGCCCGAATGAAGCAGGTACTCGACGAACACGCCACGTCGCTGCCCGCCATTGTCGGCGTCGGGCCCGTACTCGCTGCACGGGTCCTTGCCGGCACCCGTGACCCCCGGCGGTTCCCCACGGCCGCGGCCTACGCGAACTACACGGGGACCGCGCCGGTCCAGGTCGCCAGCGGTAACTACGACCGACACCGGCTCTCCCGCTTCGGAAACCGAGATCTCAACTCAGCGATCCACTCGATCGCTGTCATCCAGATCCGAACCCGCAGCAGCGCCGGCCGACGCTATTACGACCGGAAACGTGAGGAAGGGAAAACCGCGCGGGAGGCCACCCGCTGCCTGAAACGCCAACTCGCTAGCGTCCTCTGGCGCACCATGATCAACGATCACCGAACACGCGCACATGCCCCAGATCGACAGGTCCCGTCAGCGGCTTGACAATACAGAGGGACCATCGACCACATTCCGCCGCCGGAAACCGGCCTCCAGCCAGCCGCCTCCACGCTGGCGTCACCAACGTCACGGCCTCACACAACTAGATGCCCGCACGTGGCAGCGAACGCCGGAGACGCGAAAATTGTCGTCGTCGGCATTGACGGCCTCGGCGACCTCACGCAGATTTACCTGCTCGGTCCGGCAAAGGAATGGCGGCCGGCCGTGTCGCGCAGTTTCTACTATCGGAGTCCTGGTTGCAATCACCGTCGTGTCCGCGACCAAGGAGCTTAAGTGTGGGGCCGACCTGCTAATCATCCTCCGACGGATCGCGACGCAGTTTAGCAGCAATGTCGGCAAGCGATCCCTCGTCCGCTAGGTACCACGATTTCGTCCCCTGCACTGCGACAGGGGCCTCGGTCCAACCTGCTTGTTCCCACATACGTAACACCAAACCAGTGGGAGAATACTGCTTGCCATCCGCCTCCCATAGGATGGGCCGACTTCTGTCAACGACCCAACTAGCTCGGGATCGGCGGGGATCCGACCGTATCCACTCTGCCATCGCGGCCTGTTCACGAGCGTTCAACGGCTGGTACAGCAGCGGGGTTCCCTGCTTCAGGTACACGGCATCGAGAATCACCGCAACGGCAGTTCGTGCTCGGGTCTTGGGCGACTGCTGCGGGGGCAAGTAATCCGCTGGGAGGGCTGGCGTCACCTCCTCACCACGCAGATGCGCAAGTACCCGGTCAGCCAAAGCACGGCATTTGCTCTCATCCGTAAAGGTTCTGGAAATGAACGACTTTCGATACGTAGAGTCATTCTCCGCTATGAGCCACAACAACAGCGCGGCGACCTGAGCACAGACGCGGCCGACGACAGCGTCCCAGTCCACCTCCGCATCTTCGATCTCGTCCGGCTCCACCAACCGAAAAGCCATATGCGCCAACAACAGGTTCCCGTATTCCGCGATGGAAAGCGCACGCTCACGCAGACTCTTCATCTCCGCTGCCAACGCATCGCGTACCGCGCGGTGCAGAAGCACACAACGCCAGATGTATAGGGCAGTGGGCTGGTTGCCGAACAACTGTGGATACGTCCCACCACGCCCCTGCTCCCAGAGGGTATCCATACTAGTCTTGGTACGCACTGCGAGCGCCGGATTTCGATGGGCGCAAGCAAGCGCGACCGCAGCCTCGACAACGGAACAACCTGCCTCACGGGCCGGCTCGCCATCACCTCGTTGGAACACATAGACGAGGTTCAGCGCAAGCATGAAATCGTCACGTATATGTCCCTGTATCGGATCAAGAGCAATAAAGTCGCGTGGCTCGATGTGATTTTGGGTATTGGTGCTTTCCGTAATTGCGCGACCGATCTCACCCGATTCCGCAGGCACTGAGATCACTCGGACCATAACATCGGCCCTGCACACCGTGTCGGGGTTACTCTCGCCTGCTCGATACGCCGCGTGCACTGTTTGGGCACCATTGACGACGACGGCGCCCTGCAACGTGAGGTCGACCGGCTGATCGAAGCGTGCGCTGCTACCATAGTAGCGAGTCCTTTGAATCTGCGAACACAGGATTGTAATCCCGTTGTTCATCGCCCAAAAGCTCTCTGGATCCTCCCGCAAGGTTCGAATCATCTTTTGGTTCACGGCAGTGAGGCCGAGAGCCTTACGCACGTTACCCTCGAAAAGGCGGTCACCGTGCTCGCGGTACCATCGAGCAAGATTGTCGACTGAAACAACACCGAAGTATGAATCCGCGAACCCATCTCTCGGCAACCAACGACTCATCGGCACGAACAGTTCGATCGGCGCCGGGCTCATATCTGACCGAATGAACTGCCAGAAATCCGAAACTGTCAGCACCTGGTGATGCAGTAATCTGCCATGCCCGTTGAAATACATGCTCGCCGCATCGAGCTCGTCTTGCACTTCCTCCTCGATACGGCCGTCGCCCATCATCGCCAAAACTAGGGTGACCTGAACCTTCGGGTTTTGAATCAATGCCTTGACACGGCCCGCCAATACGCCAAATTTTGGATTGAAACGCACAAAGCTCTGGTCTTCGATCTGCCGAAACCCAGAAATGAGATCCCTGACATACGAGGCCTTGATTCCGGCGTTTCCTTTATCACTCCACTTGGCCTGAATCAAGAACAGCTCCGGAGCGCCATCGCCGAAGCCGATTGCGTCAATCCCTTGATCTTTTCGCCCATCGATGACGCAGGCCGCCGCCGCATCGGATTCACATCCGACCAGCATCCGCACGACCAGCGCCGAGAGCGCCCGCGAAACAAGGCGAGCTTGCCGCTCTTGTGGATTCGTCGTCTCCACGTCCGACATGTCGATGCGCTCACTGAACTCACGGAGAATCGCTGACCGTACGTGGCCCACCTGAATACTCGAACTCGACTGCGCGGCTGACATCCACTCCCCATCTGATCATGACCGGTCCCGGCTCGGCTGCTCGATGCTACCGCAACCGCCGCTCGTGAATAGCTCTGTGTTCCAGAGATTGTCGCGCAGAAGGAACGCTCAACCGAAACGACATCGGCCACTTACGGCACTGCTACCGAGCACCGACATCCTTCACTGAACGGCCAACGTGGCCCTTGCCTGACCGATGTGCGACCGTGCTATTCAACTATCTCCAGGGCGTCGGCGATGGCCATGAACTCGTCATGCGCGGCTAGCAGCTCGTCAGCGATCTCGCGAGCGACCACCCCGGGAGCAAGTCGTACGTCAGCATCGTCGTAATCATCAATGGGCCAGGCGATATCGAAGTTGACCTTGTGGCGTGCAACCAGCTCCTTGTGCGAAATCGGCCTGAACCGACTGCTCTTCTTCCGCTCACTGCGGTCAACACCCGGCTTGAATTGCATAACGAAGTCATCGAGGTCGCTACGCTGCAAGGGTTTGTTCCGACCGGTGAAGTGCTGTCCGGTACGGAAGTCATATACCCAGATTTCGGTCGTTACCGGGGAGCCATCGGCGTGCGGGCTCTTCTTGTCGAAAAAAAGTACGTTTGCCTTGACTCCCTGTTTGTAGAATATCCCGGCGGGCAAACGCAAGAGGGTGTGTACATCGAAGTTCTGAAGGAGTCGACGCCGAATTTTCTCACCCGCTCCAGTCTGGTAAAGCAAATTGTCCGGGACGATGACGGCGGCCCGACCACCGCGATCCAGCAAGGTCATAGCGTGCTGGACGAGATTGAGGTGGGTGCTTTTCGTCGTCGTTACGAAGTCATCACGCTGATATGCCTTGCCTTCCAACTCATCGGCTCCATCGTTTCCCGGATCGCGTGACCGCCGACCGAACGGTGGGTCCAGCAGCACCAGCGACGCGTACGCGGACGGCTTATCTTCCAGCACGTCCTCGACCGTCACCAGTGCGTCACCGTTGACCCTACCGATACCATGCAGCAGCATGTTCATTACCGCAAGGCAGGCTCTTCGATCTTTGATCTCCATCCCCCGGATGGTCCCGGCCGAAAGCCTTTCCAGCTCGTCCTTGCTAATCATCGCGAGACGACGCGCTATGTACTGGTGCGCAGCGATCAAAAATCCGGCACTGCCGCACGCGGGATCGACGATGACGTCATCCGACCTTGGCTGCATAACATCGACAATCGCCTGGATCAGTGGTCGCGGTGTCAGGAAGTTTCCCGCCTCAAGGTTCTCGCCGACGCTCTTCTGCAGGAAATCCTCGAAGAGTCCGCCCAGAATGCGTGTCCCTTTCGGGTACCAATCGTGGCCGCCGACGAGGTCGACGATGAGCCTCTCCAGTAACGCGGGATCCCCGATGCGGTTCTGCGCCCTAGCATACACCGCGCCTGAGGTCCCTGAGCTCTTGGCGAGCTCACCGAGGACATGCCGGTATTGTCTCTCCAGATCATCCCCACGCCTGCCCCGCAACGTATCCCACAAACGCGCGGCATGGTGCGGTTGACCGGACAGCCCGGCATCGCGGTCCTCAGCAGCGAGCTTCATGAACAAGAGATAGGAGAACTGCTCAAGGAACTCAAGTGTCGACATTCCACGGCTCCCGAGCGAGTTGCGGTAGCCACGTACCTCATCGACCAGCTCGGCAAGCTCGTTCTCAGCAGCGAACACCCACCCACCGACCCCGCTCGGCTCATCCATCTCGACGATCCCCTCCATTATTCACCTGTAGCGCTTACCCTCTCGTGAACGAGCATAGGATAGCGCCGACCGACCGAACCATCGTTCTGCGGCCGCTATTGTTCGATGATCGAATCTCAGGGCGCTCCAGGACCTATCACGGCAGCGATCGCGAGGGCTATACGCTCGATCCAGGCAATCGCATCCGATGCCTCGCTGGCGGTGATATCGCGCCGATTGCCAGTCGGATCCAGATCCGCCTCGTGCGCGATCTGGTTGCGGCGCTTGAGTATTTCCTCGTGCCGGGCCCTGATCGTATCCGCGGTCCAGCCCACGGCGCCGTGATGCCGGAGTCGAAACTCCTTCGCGACCTTGCCCCAGAGATCACCATCGTCGTAGACAAGCTTCAATGCCTCGGCGATCTTCTTCGGGTTCTGCAATGCCTGATAGGACCACGTCCGCTGTACCTCCTCGACCACCGCCGCACTGAGCAACGTCTTGCCGAGTCGAATGTCCTCGACGGCCGCCAACGTCAGCGGTAGCTTCTGCAGTGCTATCGGCACGCTGGAAGTGTTGTCAGCCAGAACCCTCACTCGCGAATAGATCTCCTCGTGCAGCCAGTGGTCTAGCGCCGAGACCGCCTGCACCCACGCCGCGCGGTGCAGATCACCAACATCGAATGCCCCCGCCTTCAGGTCAGCCAGGGACTGCCCGGCCTTTACCAGGTCGCGCGCATAGTTGATGTTCGATGAGAACACCCTGAACTGTTGGGTCTTCGGCCCGGCCAGACTCACTGCTGATCCCCACTCACTGGCTCTACCCCGGTCGCGTTGTGCAGTCGCCGATCCTGTCCAGCAATTCCTACCACTGAATAAGCTTGCACCTCAAGGAAATTAGGAGATGACTACGCGGCGTCGTCCGTGTCGACGGTTGCGACGGCGCCGGTCTCGCCCAGCGCTTCGGCGATGGCGGCGAACTCGGACAGCGCGGACTGCAACTCCTCGACAATCTCCTGTGCGATCACCGCAGGTGGTAGGAACGTATCCGATTCTGCAGCCGCCGAATCCTCTTGCCAAGTGATGTCCAGGTTTACCTTGTCGCGGACGATGAGCTCGTCATAGGTGAACGCCTTGAAGCGGTCCGATTCCTGACGCCTCGACCGGTCTTCGCCCACTCTATAGCTGGCAACAAAGTCGTCGAGGTCCGCGCGCCGCAAGGGTTTCGCCTTGAGCGTGAAGTGCTGGGCGGTCCTGAAGTCGTACACCCACAGCTTATCCGTCAACGGTCGGCCATCAGCCCGCTGGTTCTTCTTATCAAAGAACAGCACATTCGCTTTCACGCCGTTCGCGTAAAAGATCCCCGTCGGCAGACGTAGCAGAGTATGCACGTCGAAATCCCGGAGCAGCCGCCTACGAATCTTTTCCCCTGCACCCCCCTCGAATAACACGTTGTCCGGCAAAACCACCGCAGCCCGACCCCGTATCGCCAACAACGACATAATATGTTGAACGAAGTTGAGCTGCTTGTTGGTAGTAGTCGAGCGGAAATCATCCCGGGAATAGGCGATGTCTCTACCATCGGCCCTATCGCCCTCGCCGAATACCGTGATTGAGGATTTCTTGCCAAATGGCGGATTAGCAAGAACAACTGTCGCGTGCTCGGTCGGCTTGTTACGCAAGGCATCGTCCACGGTGATCAACGATTCACCATCGGAGCGACCTATGCCGTGCAACAACATATTCATCGCTGCCAGGCGCGCCGTTCCCGGTACCAACTCTACACCGCGTATGGCCCCGGCGACATGGTTGACCTGAGCCCGACTCATGCCGTCGAGGAAATTATTCCGGATGTACTCGTGCGCCGCGATCAAGAACCCGCCCGTCCCGCATGCGGGATCCACTACCGTGTCATCCGGCGTGGGCCGAACAACGTCGACCATCGCCTGAATCAATGCGCGCGGCGTGAAATACTGCCCAGCACCGGTTTTGACGTCCTCAGCACCTCGCGCCAAGAGGCCCTCGTAAGCGTCGCCTTTCACGTCGACGCCCTGCGCCTGCCAGTCCTGTTTATCGATAAGATCAACTACCAACCGCCGTAGCTTTGCCGGGTCGGTGATTTTGTTCTGCGCCTTCGTGAAGATGGTGCCAAGCATTGTGCTTGGTTTCTTGCCCAACTCACTCAGCACAGTTCGATAGTGACGCTCAAGCTCCTCACCTTGCTTCACCACAAGGGAGTCCCAGTCGAGTCCTGCCGGCACGATCGCCCTTGGATCGTCGCTGAGGTCCGCCTCGTGAGCCTCCTTTGCGATCTTAAGAAACAGCAGATACGACAGCTGTTCCACATAGTCGATCGTCGACAGGCCATCGTCGCGGAGCACATTGCAGTAGTTCCACAGCTTCGCCACAAGCGAATTGACCGCAGCATCACTGCGAGCAGAGCGTGTGGGCACGATCGTCTCAACTGTCACAGCGGTAACTCCCCTTGCACTCCAAGCGGCACCGCACGCGGCGCACCCGTTTTCGGTCGACGGACCCCCATCACCTTAAACTTCGAGTCCGACATCGCACTGACACGAGCCAGCAGTCGCGCGACGGGCTCGTCACCGGGATCCTGCGGAACGAGCTGACCCGTAAACGCCTTTTTTAGTAAGGAAGCGCGCAGACTTTCCGCTCGCTCGAGTGCTGCGCGCAGCCCCGTCTTCAACCGCTCGACGTCATCCAATCGATCCATTGTCGTCGCCACGATGGCCTTCTGTTCCGTAAGCGGCGGCACCGGAAACTCGACAGACTTGAACCGGCCAGCCGACAGATGCGCAATATTCGTGGTGATCCGAGTCTCTTTGAGGAACCGCCGAGCGTGAAGGTGGCGACGAAAAACCAGCAAAGCCCACTCCGGTTCGATGCCGTCCCTAGCCCGAAACCTTAATAAACTATTGGTGAACGCGACCTCTTCCGGAAAGCCGCGGTACATTGCGGGACGACCCAGATATTCGGGACTCTGCCCCTCATTCAGAAGTATGTCACCCGGCCGCAGTTTAAACTTGGCGAAGATCTCATCCGGAAAATCCATTTGCATGATATCTGAAACGTCGAACCGGTCCTCGAAAACATTCGCCACCCGCAGATAGGGGCGCATGTTCGGGCCAGTGTGCCAGTTAGGATGCCGCTGCCTTCCGAGATCAACAATGCCCGCATCGGCAACAGTCAATAACTTCCAATTATCCCGCCCTTTTGTCGGGACAGCATCAACGATGACAGACTTTCTGAGTTGCTCCGCTTTGCGGAGCCCCAACTCAACACCAGATTCCCCCACATCTAGTCTCGACAGACTATCTTCGAGCACCTCGACGATGCGTTTCTGCTCAGCTAGCGGGGGAATCGGAATTTTAAGTTGCTTCAGTGCCGTAGTCTCAATCGAGGCAACAGTTGTTCCAGCTTTACGGCAGTTGTTCAAAATTACTCGTTCAAGATTCCTAAGCGCCCACGTCAACCATCGCGAATCTATTCCCGCAAATGGCACAATCGCCTTCATATCTTGATTCAGGGCGGTTTCGAACCGAACTAGCGAAACCGGAAACTTCCGTTCGAGAATACCAGACCGCACAACAAAAACAACTGAGTTTGGCGGCACGAGTTTGGCCGATGACCGATCCAGCGCGACCGCGGTAATACGGTCCCGAGTTCCCAGGATGGTGCCACCACTCATATCTTTCGGCGAAAGCCACGGCACAGTCCCACCGGTCCAAAACAACGGATTAGATTTCGATGGGGTGCCGCCACCGTACCATGTTCCCAGATCGGCCAGGGGAATACTGGCCCAACCCTGTGGTAGCGCCTCGCTCAAGCCAGTTCCTTATCCAATTCGTTGATCAGCTCCCGCGCCCGGTCGCGCCCACCGAAGACCCGAACCAAGCCGACTGGTCCGCCGCGCTCGGCAAAGGTCACGTCATACCGCACATCGTCCACGCTCACCCCTACTCCCCGCGCGACCGTGTCGCGAATCCGTTCGAGCCACCACAACTGATCGTCGTTGAAGACTACGCCGACCTGTCGTTGGCGCAACAGCCAGGCATGGAAACGCTCGTTTACCACAGTGGCGTAGGGACGGAGGTCGGCGTCGAGGCCGAGTTCGTAGCGGATCAGCGACACCAGATCGGGTATCCCAGCCTCGCGACCTTGAGCGGCGGTCTTCTCAAGGGCTTCGTAGGCGTCCCATAGCGCGTCGGGCGTGAACGAGTACGGCGAGTGCCGAATCTTGCTGGCGATCTGCTTCAACGCTTCCCAAGCTCCGCGACCGCCTCCGCCACGTGGCCCGCCAATTACTCCGATGGCCGCGATCTCGTCGCGGTTCTTCTCCAGGAAACTGTGCCAGGACTGGATCCGCTCGGCCGCCCGGTCCGCGGCGGTCGTCACCAAGACGGCGCGGATTTCATCCTTGGTGGTTTCGTCGTAAGTGATGTCATACTCACGCCTGATCATTACGATCCTGTCCCGGTATTCGGGGTTGGCGGTGAGTGACGCGACCGACTCCACGACCAACTGGCGCGCCCTCTTGCGCCCCGCCTTTTCCTGGGTATCGGGATCCGTGGCCTTGACGATTCCGCGCGCCAGTTCGGCGAGCGTGACGCCGCCCACAGCCGCGAGTTCTTCGCGGTCTTCGTCACTGATGCGACGGTCGAGTCGGGAGATACGGCCCGCGAGTTCGCGCGCCTCGTCGGCAGTGATGGCACACGAGGCAGCCTTGTCCATAAGCTTCTTCATCGATAGCCGCCTCTCGCTGTCTCCGGACAACGGCGCGGACAGCGGATCAGCATCAACCAACGGGGACTCGGTGACGCCCACCGCGTCGAGAAGCAGGAATTGGTCTTTGCGGGTGCGTTCATCGGCTTCGGGCGTAACCTCAGCGAGTTCAACAGGATCGAGGGTTCGGGAGCCACGCCCTTTCATCTGCTCAAACAACACCGCGGACTTGATTTGCCGCAGGAAGATCAGACACTCCAATGCCCGGACGTCGGTGCCGGTTGCGATCATGTCAACGGTGACAGCGATACGCGGCGTGACACTATTGCGAAGCTGGTTGATCAATTCCTCGGGGTCGAGCCCGGCATGACGCACCTTGTAGGTGATCTTCTGGACGAAGTCGTCCCCAGCTTCCGGAAATACTTCCTGCGTGAGCCGGACGATGTCTTCGGCATGATTGTCATCGGCGGCGAAGATCAAAGTCTTTGGCACCACCGCACGATCCGGGAACCAGGTCCGCCAATTGTCACGCCAGACCACGAGAACCGTTCTAATGTGGTCTTCGGCGATGACCGATCTACCTAATTGCGTTGGGGTATAAGTGAAGTCGTCCTCGAGCTGTTCGAGACGTTGAGCACGCGTGCGGCGATCTCTGCGGCGCACCGTTGTGCCCTCATCGATGATCGAGCCTTCTTCGCCGATTTTGGTGGACAGCCGCACAGTCTGGAAGTCCACGTTCACACCGTCGGCAACCGCCATCGGATAGGTGTACTCGGATACAAGATTCTGCCCGAAGAATCCGAATGTCTGCTTTGTCGGCGTCGCGGTCAGCCCGACCATCGGTGCGTCGAAGTATTCGAGCACCCCGCGCCACAGACCATAGATAGAGCGATGACACTCGTCGATGATGATCAGATCGAACGATTCCGGCGGGACGTCTTGATTATAGCCGACTTCCACCGGGCGATCGGCATCGTAGGAGTCGTCGAACGTATCCTGCTCGTCATCGGTGGCATCGTTGTTGACGACCGACTCACCGCGGAGCAAGGCATACATCTTCTGGATAGTGCTGATTACCACTGCAGACGACTGGTTAATCCCCCTACCCGAAAGCCGTTCCACGTTATAGAGTTCAGCGAACCTTCTTCCGTCATCGGGCGCGGTATAGCTATGAAACTCCTTCAACGCTTGACGTCCGAGGTTGTTGCGATCAACCAAGAAGAGCACCCGACCAGCCTTGGCGTGCTTGAGAAGCCGATACACTTCGGTGACTGCAGTGAAGGTCTTGCCAGCGCCGGTGGCCATCTGGATCAGCGCCCGTGGGCGATTGTCGGCGAGTGATTTTTCTAGACCGGCGATCGCCTCGATCTGGGCCAGCCGCAATCCGCGGGTGTCCAGTTGGGGCAAGGTCCTCAGTCGGGCACGATAGGTAGGCACCTGCGGCCTCTCACGAGTCTGCGACATCCACCTGTCGATGGTTTCGGGACGATGGAAGGAGAACATGGCCCGGCTGGTGGGCACCGGGTCGAGCCGGTTGACGAACATCGTCTCCGCACCGGTACTGACGTATCGGAAGGGGAACGGCTCTTCTCGCTTCCACAGCGCCAGTGTGTATTCCGGCTCGACACCTGCTGCGTAACGAAGGGTTTGAGCCCGTGCGGCGGCAAGAGTCTCGCCTTCACGCTTTGCTTCAACAACTCCGACAATGCTGCTACCGACGTACAGCACGTAGTCCGCGCGCCCCGTTGCGAGAGGGAATTCGCGGACGGCCACACCTTGCGCAGCAGACGGATTCAGCGCGGTGAAGTCCTGCAGCACCCATCCGGATTCCGTGAGCATCCGATCGATGACGCGGCGCGCTTCGACCTCGTTGAGGGGAGCCGGTCGCATCGCACGCTCGACCAGCTGCTCACGCTCACCGACCGAAATCTTGGCAGGCGTTTCCTGAGCCGCGGCGATGGTTTGCTCATGGACCGCTTTCAACCGTTCGATCTCGACGTTCAGTTCCGCATTCTGAGCACGCAGCTCTTCCTGCGCGAGACGTGCCTTCGCGATCTTCGATTCGGCCTCGACCTGCGCTCGTTCCCAAGCCAGCACGATATCCGCCTGTTCCGACAGACGCAGATGTGCTTCGGTAAGGGCTAGCTTGTGCTCGTCGAAGGCTTGCTTCAGCGCTTCATGTTCGGCCGGATCGAGGGTTTCGGCCTCGACCGGCGGAACGAACTCGATCACCGCGCGGTCATCGGTGATGACCCGGTAGTACCAGGTCCCGAGCGCGAAGGCTGACCGTAACGAGTTGAGTGCGCGCTGCCGATCGAAACTGTGCGCGTGTGCGGCATCGTTGCCGGCCTTGCGTAAGACGGTGAACGCCTCTTCGACCCGGGCGGTCAGCAACCCGGCCTTCCGTAGCCGATGCAACCGCGCCACCTGCGTAATGCCGTTCTCCAAATGGAGACCGGCTTGCGTGGCCAATAGCTCGGCCAACACCTCCCCGAACTGTCGCGTATGAACCAGCGCGCCGTTCGCATCGGTGTATACGTTGGCCTCGGCCTGCGCTCCGTAGATTGCGAGCAACGCACTGTGGTCGAACAGGCGGCCGAAGTTAGGAGACGTCCTCGCCAGCATCGTCAATCGCGCGTCCACAAGCCCCTGCCCCTACTCGATCCTGATCATGCACAGTCTGCTTCCCGCAAAGATGCTACCGCGCAGGTTCGCAGAATCCAGCGGCTGGCGACATCAGCGCCACACCTGACACCTGCACTGTCCACGAGACTGACAAAGGCGTTCGGGCGCGTCTGGTAGCCGTGAATCCACGAACGGTCGACGACTCCACTTCAAATGCCCGTGATCTATTAGCGCACTTCCATCCGCCAGGGACCAAGGTACCTACCGCCGTTGGATAGAATCAGCTCGCGACGGCTATCGCCCATGCCTGAGATTCTCGACGCCCTCGTCGCTTGCACCTCACGATCTGCGCGTCGGGAACCTCATCAGCGGAAACCCATATCCGCCTCTACGCGGCATACGAAGCCGAATCGCTTGCGAAACGAGCGCGGTGACGTCGGCGGACACGTCGTCCGATCATGACGGATCGACCACGTCACAGCAGCCCTGTCACCGGCCCCCAGGCGAACGCCGGTCCACCGATTCCCGGACCGCACAAACTCCGCGCCGACATCTTCATCATCAGGGCGCCGCTCGAGGCGGCCGTCCAACTCCTCCGGTCAGCACCGCTATCGAGAGGCTGTGTTAGCAGGAGTGGACTCTTCAGCTGACACGTCCTGTCGACAGTTCTATGAATCGGACGTCTTCATCCTGTCCAATATCCTGGGCTGCCATTGGTAGAACCAACTGAACTTGTAGGACTCCCCATCGGGCGACGAGGTGGCGGCATAGGTGAATCGACGGTCGGTCGTGCTGATCGGAACTTTGTCGACGAGTTGCTCGAAGCGCGGTTCGATTCGAACCGGGAGCGTTGTCGGGTCCGGTGTTATCACCGGAAAACAGAGGCGCTCGATTCGGCGCGATTCCCAGCTGATGGTGGCGTATATATCGAATGCTTTCTCGGTGAGTGAGAGAAAGTCATCGCTCGGGTCCGGGAGTCCGGCATCCCGGTGCAGCGACACGATGGCGCGGGGTTCGAAATAGTCGGCCGACAGTCCGGGGAAGTACACGTTCATCGTCTTGTCGTGGTAGTCGATACCGAGCAAGCCGACTTTGTCCTCCAAGCCGTGACGTGCGAACATGCCGGCGTGGTCGGCGAGACTGGGCGGCATGGACGGTAGTTCGGCGAGCTCCGAGACTTTCTGCATGCCGTCGGCGGGAAAGAACGGCCAGATTTTCTTGAAGCCGCCGACTACACCGATGTCGATCCCGTAGCTGTGGATCGGGCACCGTTCCCGGACCTCGTCCAGCAGAGCGCCGACCGGATGATCGGTCTCGGAAATGAGTTCGTTGGAAAGGGCGATGTCATAGGGGTCGATGTCGCTCGGCAGCGTCAAGAAGCGGTAGTCGAGGTCTCCTGAGCGGCGGGCGTCGGTGACCACTCGGAGGGAGATCACGGAACGCGTGAGCATCGCGCCGTACGCGGTCAGAGTGGGCCGGACAGCTTCTCGAGTGCAGGGCACGTTCCATAGCCGCGCGGATTCCTCGATGGCCGCGTAGAGATCTTCCAGCTCGGATTCGGTAGTGGTGAACACGCGTCCTTCCAGAGATCGGTGCTACGAGCAACATCACGGTTGCGCCAATTCCATTCAACCAGAATGCAACTCAGCGCCGGATGCCACGTGTGGGAATGCAGGCACCGCATCCATCCATGGTCACGCGGTCGATGAACGGAGGTGGCGGGTGAGGGCATGACCCAGATGCGGGCCGAGGGGACCGGTGTGGTCGATGCCGAGCTGGGTGGCGAGGGTGGTGGTGTGCAGGCGTGTGGCGTTTTCCAGCAGGGTGGCGTAGGCATCGGTGGTAGCGCGGATTCGGTGATGAGCGGTCGCGGCGATGACGACGGCGAGAGGTGCGGCGGGCCACCACCAGACGGTCAGAACGAGGTAGAGAACGGACCAGGCCGCAAGCGTGGTCGCTCGCGAGAGAGCGGTGCGGGCGGTGGTGATCTGCTCGCGCACGGGGTCCGGCAGGACCAGCCACAGCGACGGCCATACGGTCGCCAGGTCGAGATGGTGATCGCGATCGAGTCGAATCGCCGTTGCTTGGATTCGGTCGCCGCTCCAGGTCGGGCGCTCGGGCCGCTCGACCGAAATCCTTGCTCGCGCGCGTGCCGCACGGTGCCTGAGCGCCGGGTCGGGCCGGGACGCCGGATCGGGAGTCAAGGCATTCTGGTATTCACGGAGGTAGTCGGCGTTGGCGCTGTCCCACCGACGCTGACGGCGGGCGAGCGACCACCGAGCGGCGAACCGGACGGGAATCGGCCAAGCCTGCCATTCCGCCGCCAGCACAGCCCGCTCCACAAACGTTCCGATCGATTGTGCGACGAAACCGACCGCCGCGGCGGCTGCGAGAATCGCGGCCAAGACGACGACCTGCCCGCCCGTGCTGGTCACCCCGGGATTTCTGGCGTAGTCGGTGATATGTCGGGTGAGCAGGCCGATGTCCAACGCATGCGCGTGGCCGAGAGTGAGCGCGGTGGCGGTGACCGCCAGATAGAACGCGCCGGGCAACACGAGAAGCGAAAACCATTTCTCGGCCAGCTTTTTGGCGAGTTCACTCCACAACCCGTTCATCAGGAGAGCCGTTCGCGCCGTAATTCCCGTCCGCTGACGGCGCATCGGGGCGGCTCGGCATCGACATCGTCGCGGCCGTCGCAGCGTTCGAGCGGGCAGCGGTAGACGACTTCGATGCTGTGCACGCCGACCGGCACCAGACCGCGATGGTGTCCATACACACCGCGCGCATCGCCGGCCGCCCGCAGAGCGGTGTGCACCCCGTCCAGCGCGGCGGCGATGCCCGCACCGTCCCCCGATCGGACCGAGCTGAGCAGCTTGTGCAGCGGGGTCGAAATGTCCGTCCCGTCATCGCCGAGAGTGCCGCGGATCTCCTGCAGATGACCGCACAGATACGCCAGCCCGGCGGTGACCCGAGTTGCATCTTGCGACGGCGGCAACCGAACCCCCAGGTGCACAGGTGAATACGATGGACACTGCCGCCGAGGCCACGATCCGGCGAGCGTGTCGTGTGATCATATCGCCGTAAACCGTTGTGCCAGGGGTGGCCGTGTGATTAGCGTGGCTCGATAGGGCAGGGGGATGGATGGATGCGGTATGACGATCAACGCCACCATCATCACGGCCGAAATCAAACTGTGGCAACGCAAGCTGACCACGCTGCCGACCGGCCACCCCACGCGGGTGCTGTGCCTTTTCCGCCTCGGTGACGCTTTTTATCGCCGGTTCAAGGCGACAGGGGCCATCGCCGACCTGGACGAAGCCATCGTCTCCCTCAGGAAAGCCGTGGAGGCCACTCCCGCCGGTCACCCGAACCTCGCCGTCATACTGACCGAACTCGGCGGCGGACTCTGGATCCGTTTCCAGCGCACCGGGATGTCGCCCGACTTGGACGAGGCGATCCGGACAGCTCGACGCGCGGTGGACGCCACGCCACCCGATCGCCCCGTGGACGGCCTGCTGGGTTTCATCGCTGCAGCCCTGAAGATCCGGTTCGAGCTGACGGGCGCGATGGCCGATCTGGACGAGATGGCCCGGACAATGCGGCTGACGATCGCGGCCACGCCCACCGATCACCCCGAGCGGGCCCAAAGGATCAGCGCGCTGAGTCGCGCCCTGCGGCATCAGTTCACGTTGACGATGGCGCTGCCCGATCTGGACGAGGCGATCCGACTCGGCCGACAGGCGGTGGCCGCGGCCCCGTACCACCCCGAGCGTTCCAGCATTCTGTCCGATCTCGGGATCTCCTTACGGCTAAGGGCCGAGCGAACGGGCGGGCAGGCCGACCTGGAGGAAGCGATCCGAGTAGGTCGGCAGGCGATAGCCGAAACATCGCCCGACCACCCCAAGCGTGCCGACCACATGACCAGCCTCTGCCGGGCTCTGGTGCACCGGTTCGCACGCGCGGGTCTACCGGACGATCTAGATGAGGCGATCGAAATCGGTCGACGAGCGGTAATGGTCACAGCCTTAGAGCATCCCGACCGTGCCGAAAGTATGTCCATCCTCGGATCAGCGCTACGGCTCCGGTCCGAGCGAACAGGCTCGACAGCCGATCTGGACGAGGCCGTCGCCACCCTGCGGAAGGCCGTGAATGTGGACCTCGTCGACCGAACAGTCCGCCCGGTGTCGCTGTCCGATCTCGGTATCGCCCTTTTGAACCGTTTCGAAAGGACCGGGGCCCAGGCCGACCTGGACGAGGCGATTCAGGTCGGCCGACAGGCGGTGGAAACCGGCTTCGGCCGCTTCGACTTCGGCAACATCCTGTCCGGTCAGGGGGTCGCGGTACTGCGGCGGTTCGAGCGAAACGGCGAAATGAGCGATCTGAACGAGGCCGTCATCACCTTCCGGAAAGCCGTGGACGTCACGTCTCCCGATCATCCCGATCTGGCGAGCATACTGACCAATTCCGCCGTCACCCTGCTGAAGCGGTTCGAGCGGACCGGCGAGCTGCCCGATCTGGACGAGGCGATCGAACTCGGCCGACAGGCGGTGCCAGCCCTGCCCACCGGCCACCCTGACCTGGCCAAAACACTGTCCAATCTCGTTACCTGCCTGGCGAGCCGGTTTCACCGGACAGGCGAAATGGCCGACTTGGACGAAGCGATCCGGATCGGACGGGAGTCGGTCGTTGCCACACCCACCGGCCATCCCGGCTCGGCCGCCACCGGGTCCAATCTCGCGATCTGCCTGGTGAGCCGATTTCACCGTACGGGGCAGACGCCGGACCTCGACGAGGCGATCGCCACCCTCCGGAATGCCGCGGACGTTCTTGCCCCCGACCATCCCGATCTTGTCACGCTGCTGTCCAATCTCGGTGTCGCATTGTGGAAGCGGTTCGATCGAACCGGAGCCCCGGTCGACCTGGACGAGGCGATATACGCGAACCGACGAGCGGTGGCGGCCATACCGGACGACCACCCCCTCCGAGCCCGCCACCTGTCCAATCTAGCCATCCCTTTGCGGATTCGATTCCAGCGAACCGGCGCGATGGCCGATCTGGACGAAGCGATTCGAATGGGTCGGCAGTCGGTCGCGGCCACACCCGAAGACCATCCTGATCTTCCCATCATCTCGACCGAACTCGCGGCCTTCCTGCTGAGCCGGTTCGAGCGGACGGGGATGATCGCCGACGCGGACGAAGCCATAGCCACGCTCCGGAAAGCCGTGGACATCACCCCGGTCGACCACCCCGCTCGCGCCGGGATACTGGCCGACCTCGGAGTAGTGCTTTGGAAGCGCTCCGAGCGAACGGAAACGGCGGATGACTTGGGCGAGGCGATCCGGATGGGCCGGCTGGCAGTCGCGGCCACGCCGACCGACCACCCCGAACGCGCCAACCGACTGTCGAACCTCGCCGTGCCCCTGACGATTCGGTATGAATCGACGGGCACGACACACGATCTGGACGACGCGATCCGTCTCGCCCGGCAGGCGGTCGCGGCCATCCCGACCGGGCACCCTGGCCACGCCGTCATGCAGGTCAACCTCGCCGAAGCTTTGCGGGCCCGATACTCGCGGACAGGCACGGCGTCTGATCGGGAGGAGGCGACGACCGCCTTGCAGGAGGCTGCGGAACTGGCCACAGCGACTCCGTCCCTGCGCATCCGGGCTGCTCGCGGCGCCGCCGAGCTCACCGCGACGGCGCAGCCGGGCCGGGCGGCGGAACTGCTGCGGCGGGCGGTCCGCTTGTTGCCCGAAGTCGCGCCACGTGAGTTGGCGCGGTCGGATCAACAACATGCTCTGGGCGAGTACGCCGGAATCGCCTCCGACGCGGCGGCACTGGCGCTGGACGATCCGTCCACACCGCCGGACCAGCGGCCCGTCCTGGCATTGCAGCTGCTGGAGGCGGGGCGGGCGGTGCTGTTGAGCCAAGCGTTGCAAGTGCGCGGCGACATAGCCGACCTCGCAGACCAGCATCCAGATCTGGCCGCCGATTTCGTCCGGCTTCGGAAACTTCTCGACCGAACTTCCCATGCCGCCGCCGCGTCGGACGCGGCAGCCGACCCCATAGCGGACCGGGCGCGCTCGGCGCGGGAGTTGAACCACGTGCTGGCGCGGATCCGGGCGCAGCGCGGATTCGAGTACTTCGCCCTGCCGCCGTCGGCGGCGGAACTCATCGCTCAGGCCGGCCGAGGCCCGGTGGTGGTGTTCAACATCAGCGGTCACCGCAGCGACGCGCTGCTGCTCACCGCCGGCGGAGCGACCTGTCTGCCGCTGCCCGGCCTGCCGCTCGAGACCGTGATCGACCAGGTTCTCGCCTTCCACGAAGCCTTGCAGGCCGCTGGTCACGGCCGCACCGGGCCGGAGCGGCAAACCGCCCAACGACAGCTCAGCCGGATCCTGGAATGGCTGTGGGACAACGCCGCAGGCCCGGTTCTGGACGCCTTGGGCTACCGCGATCGGTTCCCTGTGGACCGGACCGGCCCGCGGGTGTGGTGGATACCCGGGGGTCTGCTGGGTCTACTGCCCATCCACGCCGCGGGCTATCACACCGCACCACCTGATCCCGCGGGCCGGGCGGTGCTGGACCGGGTTGTCTCCTCCTACACCCCCACCATCGCCGCCCTCCGCCATGCGCGGCGGCGCTCACCGAGCACCGAGCCGTATGCACGCAGGCCCGCACTCATCGTCGCGATGCCTACCACCCCCGGCGTAGCGGGGCGCCTGCACCACGTGCCCGAGGAAGTCCGCACGGTCGCCGCCCACCTGTCGTCGTCGATCACGCTCACCGAGCCGGACTCCGGCATCCAGGTCGATCTCGCTGGAGCGGACTCCGCCACAACCCTTCCGACCAAGGCCAATGTCTTGAATCGCCTGGCCGACTGCGCCATCGCGCACTTCGCCTGCCACGGCACCACCGATCCGGCCGACCCATCCCGCAGCCACCTGCTGCTGCACGACCACGACGCGGACCCGCTCACCGTCGCCGAACTCGCCCCGGTCCACCTCGACCACGCGCGTCTGGCCTACCTTTCGGCCTGCGAAACCGCCCTCACCACCAACACCCGGCTCCTCGACGAAGCCATTCACCTTGCCTCGGCGTTCCAACTCGCCGGATACCCACACGTCATCGGCACACTGTGGCCCATCGACGACGAAATCGCCGTGCAGGTGGCCGACGCCTTCTACGCCGCTCTGGTCACCGACCCGGACGTGACCGATGCCGCATACGCGCTGCATCGCGCCATCCAGGCTGTGCGCGACGCGCTTCCCGCCACCCCCTCGCTCTGGGCCGCCTACCTTCACGCCGGGGCATGAGAGCCGACCCCGATCGGCCCCGCATGCCCGCCTGCGTCGTCAGCACTTCGGCGTGAGCGGAGTGCACAGAGGCAGCAGGTTCATGCGGGCCGGGGTCTCCGTGACGGGCGGCGGTGGGGGAACCGCCTCGGTCGTGAGCACAGGCGCTTGGGTGGGTTGCACAGCGCCGCCGGTGGGGGTCGAGCAGGAGGCGGCCAGTATCCATATCGTGCCGATGACCAGCACGATCAGCGCCACCGCGGCGATCTGTTGCGAGCGGTGGCCGCGTGACTTCGATTTCTCGGAGGTGCGACCGGGGATCCGCGCGGACAGGGCGGTTAGCTGCTCGCGAACCGGGACCCGTGGACGGCGCTCGAGCACAGCCGTCGGCGTGGGTCGGCGCAGCGGCTCGGGCGCGGGGGTGGGCGTTGACCACGATGCGGGCCGGCTCGGCGGAGGCGCCTGCACCGGACGTGGACTCCGAGGCCGGTCGGCGGCGGGCTCGATCCACGACGACCAGTTGTCCGTGAAGGACGACGGTGCGGGCTTCGCCGCGAGTCGGCCTTCGAACCGAGGCGGCTCCGCGTGCTCGGCATCAGTTGTCGGGTCCGACGCCGCGGGATGTGATTCGGGCTCCGGCGCGAGGTATTCCGGCGCGAAGGGATCCGCCTGGGCGGGTTGCGCCTGCGCAGCTACGGCGACAAGTGCCTGCGGGGAATGCGACTCTGACGCGGACACCTTCTGGCTGCCGCCTGGCACATCCGTGTACTCGAGTGACTGTCCAGCCGTCGACGACGCCCCTTGGGCTCGCTGTGCGCTTTCGGCACTGGGCCGCGTCGACGGCTCGAACTCCGAGCCCTCGTGCTCGTCGACAACCTGCGCGGCCACGGTTCCCGAGGCGTCGGTCTGCTCCAGCGCAGGCATCGCGGACTGCGACGCGGGCGACTGATCTACCTGCGGGACCTGCTGATAACCCTCATCTGCCTCGTCACCGATTTCGACGGTTCGCGTCGAGCCGGATTCGCTGAGTCGCGCAGCATCCGGATCGAGGTCGTGCGGCTCGGGCACGGCGTCGACCGGTGGCGCGTCCGAACCAGCCGACACGTCGTCGGTGTCCGAATCCTCGCTGGACGTCCTACCCTCGAGCTCGGGAGCCTTCCGCGTCACGCTCTCCAACGCCGCCAGCGTCCCGGCCCGTAACTTCCGCTCCGCCGGAAAACCATCCGCCACCAGGTCGTCGATGGTGATCTGGTCGCCCAGGTTCAAGTCCGTCAGGAGGGCGTGGGTGCGTTCGGCGGTCCAGATGAGCTTGCGGCTCGCGGTGCGGTGGAACCACGCGCGCAGGTCGGCCTGCCCGGCTCCGAGCACCACCGCGCATCCGCGCCTGCGCGACTCGATGTTGAGCGTGAGGTTCGAATCCTTGGGCGGCACCACGACGATCAGTCCGTCGACGAAGGCCTCGGCATTGTGCTTGCGCACCAGCGTCTTCAAGTTGAAGACGTTGTTCGTCACCTGGTCGAACGGGCTGCTGTCGTGGTCGCGCACGTGGATCGGGTCGCCCGCGTAGCCGGACAGCCGCCAGCGGCCGTTGGCCTGTACCGACAGGACACCGCTCGTCGCCTCCGGGACGGTGCCCTTGACCTCGACGACGACCGCCGCCCTGGGGGTGATCACCACCAGATCGGCTTCCTGCGTTTCGTCCTTGCGCTCGCGGTCGGGTAGGTAACACCCCGAGATCGCGAGTCCCACAATGACGTACTGGCCGGTCCAGCTCCGCATCCAGTCGAGCACGCGCTGTTCGGATCGCGGCGCCGTCGTTCGTTCATTGATGACCAACATCGGCGGCCTCCATCGCCGTCCACACCATCGACCACACAACGGTATGCGCCGGGATTTCCGCCACAAAATCGAAAGGCACTGGAGCAGCATGATATTGGCAGCACAAGGGCGTGCGAAGGACGGCGTGTGGGCAGCGCCACACTCGGGTGCGTCAGACCCCGACCGCTTCTTCGATCTCTTCCTCGGCCGCATGTTCCGTGACGCCGACCGTCTCGGTGCGCGCGGCCGTGCGCAGCCTGCGCTCGTAGCCGCCCGCCACCAGGACCAGTCCCGCACCGGCCGCCAGCCACAGCACCAAGCTCAACACCCGGTTGCCGAATCCCGCACCGCCGTCGAAGTACAACAGGGTGCGCGCGCCCTCGACGAAACCCGCTCCGTTCCAGAACGAATGCAGCGCGCCGAAGAAATCGTTCTGCAGCCACGGCCCGTACACGCCGCCCGATGTCGTGAAGTTGAGCATCACGAACAGCACCATCATCGTCAGCGTGGTCCAGCGCCGTAAGAAGGTGTGCAGCCCGATGCCCACCGCGAGAATCCCAGCCGAATACAGCCACGACATCGCCCAGACGGCGGCGTAGTCGTGGTCGACCACATGGAATACCGGCCCCGCGACGCCGAGTCCGATGACGCTCACCGCCAGCGACGTGACCAGGCCCAGCAGTGCGCGAACGCCCATGCTCAGTCCCGCCCCGGCCGCGCCGATCGCCGCGACGCTGCCGTAGGAGCCGATGCTCAATGCCACCAGCAGGAAGAACAAGCCCTGCGCGGTCGGATCGCCGGTGCTCGGCGGAGCGATATCGGTGACCTCGACCGGTGCGCCCTGCTGGGCGGCGATCCGGTCGAAGACGGCCTCGGCCGCCATCGCCGTGGTGTCGGAACCAGCCTTGGCGACCAGCGCTTCGTGCGATTCCGGCACGTAGGCGCCGGCCAGTGTCCGCTCCCGCAACTGCCGCACCGCCTCCTCCCGACCTGGCAGAGTGACAACCTCCAGCGCGTCTCCGGCCCGGTCCTTCAGCGTCTGAGCCAGCACCTTGACCTGCGGTGCGTCACCCACGATCGCCACCTTCAGGTGGTTCGGCTCGGGCTGGTGGAACGCGCCCAGATACGCCAGTGCCATGCCGAGGCACATCAGCAGTGGGGTGAGCAGATGCGCGGCGACATGCCGTAGTTGGTGCATGAGACGACTCCCCAAAAGGTTGGTAAATACAACTATCTTCGTTGTACTATACAACCATGCGGCAATCTCCGGCATTCCCCACTCGCTCGACCGCGATCCACACCATTCAGCGCGAGCTCACCGCATTCGCCCGCCGAGCCCGTGGCCGAGCCGCCGAACTGCATCCGGAACTGCCGCTGGTCGCGTCGAGCATCCTGGACCTGGTCATCGAACGCGACGGCTGCCTGGCCACCGAACTGGCCGAACACTTCCTGCTGGACAAATCCACGGTGAGCAGGCAGGTGGCGGCGCTGGAACGGCTCGGGTATCTCACCCGGGAGGTCGATCCCGCCAATCGCCGCAACCACATCCTGCGCGCCACCCCCGCCGGGCAGCGGATCGCACGGGAGGCCGAGCAGCGCCGCCGGGAGGCGTTCGCGGAACGGTTCCGCGACTGGGACGACGAGGACCTCGCCGAACTCGCCGGGTACCTGGTCCGCTACAACGCGGCGGACGGCTGATCGGCCCACGGCCGGCGCGGCGGACGCGAGCGAGCCCCCTCAACCTCGCAGCGCCGCGGCCAGATCCGGGTCCACGGAGAACGCGATGGCGATCAACGATTCGACCAGCAGATCGATCAGCTCCGTACGCGAGATGGGCTCCGAGCGCAGCCAGGTGAGCGTGGATTCCTCGACGAAGGCGATCCAGCCGCGCATGGCGAGCATGAGGCGGGGGTGGTCGGATTCCACAATGGGAGTGGGAGTCTCCGCGAGAATGATCCCGATGATCGCGTCGCGGGTCTGGTCGACCAGCGGGGCCAGGTCGGGGCTGACGCTGGTGGGGCCGCGTAGCAGCGCCAGATAGGAGGTCCGGTTCTCCGTGACGTACTCGATGTAGCGCTCGATCGAGTCGCGCAGCATCTCGAACAGGCCCAGCGAGCGGTCCGGGGCGACACGCTCGAGCAGTTCGGCGTTGGCGTGGTGCACGATCGCGAGCTGGAAGTCCTGCTTGGTCGGGAAGTAATGGAACAGCAGGCCGCGGGAGATGCCCGCCTCGGCGGCGATCTCGCTGACGGAGATGTCCTCGATGGAACGCTCGCCGAGCATCTTCGCACCCAGAGTGATCAGCTGCTCGCGGCGCTCGTCGGGACTCAGCCGCGTGCGCTTGGGGGCGTCTCCCTGGGTTCTCGTCACGCGCCCAATCCTACTGAACGTCAGTCAATACACTGTTGACTCGCGCTCAATAGGACCGTAGGCTCCATTACATGAGTCGCAAGGTTACAGACAAAGCTGTCGCCGGCCGACCCGCGCGCCACGCCAAGACGATCATCATCGGCAGCGGGTTCGCGGGCCTGGGTCTGGCCATCCGGCTGACCCAGCAGGGGCGCAACGACTTCCTCGTGCTGGAGCGCGGCAGCGACGTCGGGGGCACCTGGCGGGACAACACCTACCCCGGCGCGGCCTGCGACGTGCCTTCGCACCTGTACTCCTACTCGTTCGCGCTGAACCCGAACTGGTCGCGGTCGTTCTCCCGGCAGGGCGAGATCCAGCAATACATCCAGGACGTGTCGAAGCGCTACGACGTGCGTGACAAGCACATCTTCGACTGCGACGTGACCAGCGCCCGCTGGAACGACGAGACCGCGCTCTGGGAGATCGAGTCGACCAAAGGCAGCTTCACCGCGAACACGGTGGTCTCCGCGGTCGGCGCGCTGTGCGAGCCCGCGCTGCCGGACATCAAAGGCATCGGCGAATTCGAAGGCGAGATCTTCCACTCCGCCCGCTGGAACCACGACGCCGACCTCACCGGCAAGCGGGTCGCCATCATCGGCACCGGCGCCTCGGCGATCCAGATCGTGCCTGCCATCGCCCCGAAGGTCGGCCACCTGGACGTCTACCAGCGCACGGCGCCGTGGCTGCTGCCGCGCCTGGACCGCCCGTACACGAAGGCCGAGCGAATGGCCTTCAAGTACGTGCCGGGTCTGCAGCGACTATCCCGCGCGGCCATCTACGCCGCGCGCGAGACCCAGGTGGTCGGCCTGGCCAAGGTGCCTGCCCTGATGCAGTTGTTCGAGGCGATCGCGAAGGCCAAACTCCGCCACGAGATCCGCGATCCGCAGCTGCGCGCCAAGGTCACGCCGAATTTCCGGATCGGCTGCAAGCGCATGCTGATCTCCAACGACTACTACCCCGCGCTGTCGCGCCCCAACGTCGACGTGGTCACCGACGGCATCGCCGAGGTGCGCGCGAACTCGATCGTCACCGAGGACGGCACCGAGCGCGAGATCGACGCGTTGATCGTGGCGACCGGCTTCCACGTCACCGACTCCCCCACTTACAACACCATCGCGGGCCGTGACGGTCGCACTTTGGCAGAGGTATTCGACGAGATCGGCCAGCAGGGCTACAAGGGCTCCGCGATCGCCAATTACCCCAATTTGTTCTTCCTGCTCGGCCCGAACGTCGGCCTCGGGCACACCTCGATGGTGTACATGATCGAATCTCAGATCAATTACATCGCCGACGCACTGGCTACCATCGACCGCCTCGACCTGCGTACCGTGGAGGTGCGCCGCGACGTGCAGGATGCCTACAACGCCGACCTGCAGGCGAAGCTGGCGGGCAGCGTCTGGCTGACCGGCGGGTGCTCGAGCTGGTACCTGGACAAGCACGGCAACAACACCACGCTGTGGCCGGACTTCACTTTCGAATTCCGTAGGCTGACCAAGACATTCGACGTGGCGGCGTACGACATCTCCATTTCCCGGGCCGATTTGAAAGCAGTGGCATCGTGAGCAGTGACGCTTACTTCGAGAACAAGGTATGTGTGATCACCGGAGCGGGTTCCGGGATCGGCCGTGCGCTGGCAATGAATCTGGCCCGGCGCGGCGCCAAACTGGCACTGTCGGACATCGACGTCGACGGTTTGAACGAGACCGTACGCCGCTGCGAACAGCTCGGCGCCGAGGTCAAGTCCGACCGGCTGAACGTGGTCGAACGCGAAGCGGTGATCCTCTACGCCGACGCGGTGAAAGCGCACTTCGGCACGGTGCACCAGATCTACAACAACGCGGGCATCGCCCACCACGGCGAGGTCATCCGCTCGGAGTACAAGGACTTCGAACGCGTGATGGACGTCGATTTCTGGGGCGTCGTCAACGGCACCAAGGCGTTCCTGCCGATGGTCATCGAGTCCGGCGACGGCCACGTCGTCAATGTGTCCAGCCTCTTCGGCCTGATCGCGATTCCCGGGCAGAGCGCCTACAACGCGGCGAAGTTCGCGGTGCGCGGCTTCACCGAGTCGCTGCGCCAGGAGATGCTGGTCGCGCGGCACCCGGTCAAGGTCACCTGCGTGCACCCCGGCGGCATCAAGACCGCGGTCGCGCGCAACGCCACCTACGCCGAGGGCATCGACGCCAAGTCGGCCGCGACGATGTTCGACCGGAAGCTGGCCATCCACACCCCGGAGATGGCGGCGCAGACCATCGTCGAGGGCGTGCGCAAGGGGCACGGCCGCGTGCTGATCGGCTGGGAGGCCAAACTGCTGGATCTGTTCGTCCGGGTCACCGCGTCGGGCTACCAGCGGATCGCGGCCAACGTCGAACGCCGCTTCCTGCCCTGACCCGGATTCGAGGAACGACGAATGCGGGACATCGACCTGCCACTGCCCCTCGCGCGGGCGATACTGAATCCGATCTTCCGGGTCACGCTGAACAAGCGATTGCCGTTCACGGTGCAGCGCAGGCTGCTCGACGTGACTTCGCGGGCGCAGTTGCTGCCCGCGGGCGCTGTCGTGCGGCCCGTGCGCCTCGGCGGCAGGCCCGCCGAGCGGATCGATTTCGCGGACACCTCCGAGCACGGTGCCGTGCTCTATCTCCACGGAGGCGGATACGCGGTCGGCTCGGTCGCGACACATCGCTCGCTCGCGGCCCGGCTGGCACGAGACATCGGTTGCGCGGTCTACGTGCTGGACTACCGGCTCGCGCCGGAGCACCCCTTCCCCGCGGCACTGGACGACGCCGAGGCGGCGTTCCTGGAGCTGGTGGCGACCTCGGGACTGCGGCCGGACCAGATCGCCGTCTCCGGTGACTCCGCGGGCGGCGGTCTGTCGCTCGCGCTGGCGCAGCGACTGATCGCCCGGCACGGGCAGACCCCGGCCGCGCTCGGTCTGATCGCGCCGTGGGCGGACCCGAACGAGATCCCGGAGCGGGAACGCGATCTGGTTATCAACAGGCCCTGGTCACGCGCCTGCGCCGCCGCTTACCTGGGCGACAGCGATTCCGCCGACCCGGCTTACGCACCCCTGACCGGCGAACTGCGCGGCCTGCCGCCGACCTACGTGCAGGTGGACGTCAGCGAACTGCTGCACTGGCAGTGCGTCGCGCTGGTCGCCGCGCTGCGCGAGGCGGGGGTACACGTGCGCTTCACCGAGAGCAAGGGCTTGTGGCACGTCGCTCAATTGCAGGCCGCGCTGGCGGCGCCCGCAGCGGCCGCGCTGTGCGAACTCGCCGAGTTCCTGCGCGAAGCGATTCAACCGGCGGACCTGCGCGAACTAGGATGAAATTCGAGCGGGTCCCCAGCCTGCGGTGATGTACGGAGGCGATTGGCGGTGGTCGACCTCACGGGCCCGGCGCAGGTGTCGTAGATTACTGGCGAGTAAACCCACGTGGAAGGGCACTGATGCGAGAGTTCGAAGTCCCGGCTTCTTACACCATTCCGGATGACGCGAACAATTCCGACAACGTCTTCCGCCACGCCGAGCAGTCGCCGAATACGGTGCTGTTCAACGTGCCTAACGGCAGTGGCGGCTGGCGGGACGTCACCGCCGCCGAGTTCGCGAAAACCGTTACCGGGGTGGCGAAAGGCCTGATCGCTTCGGGTCTCGAACTCGGCGATCGCGTCGCCATCATGGCCCCCACCCGCTACGAGTGGGCCGTCCTCGACTTCGCCATCTGGGCCGCGGGCGGCTGCACCGTCGCGATCTACGACAGCTCCGCCGCCGAGCAGGCCAAGTGGATCCTGCAGGACTCGGCCACCAAGCTGCTGGTCGTGGACAGCGACAAGCACCGGAAGGTGATCGACGAGATCGAAACCGGGGCGCTGCCCGAGCTGCGGGAGATCCTGCAGATCGACAAGGGCGCGGTGGACGAGTTGCTCGGCCGCGGCGCCGACCTGGACGACCAGGCCGTGCACGAGCGCCGCGCACAGGTCGGCGCGCAGTCGCCCGCCACTCTGATCTACACCTCGGGCACCACGGGCCGCCCGAAGGGCGTCATGCTGACCCACGCGAACCTGTACGCGGAGTCCAAGTCCGACCGGATCGCGCTGAACAAGTACGTCACCGAGGGCAAGAAGACCCTCATGTTCCTGCCGCTGGCGCACGTCTTCGCCCGCGCCGTGGCGCTGGCCGCGTTCGACGCGAAGGTGGTCGTCGCGCACACCGCCGACTGGTCCACCCTGGTCGAGCAGTTCGGCAGCTACCGGCCGCACTTCATCCTCTCGGTGCCCCGGGTGTTCGAGAAGGTGTTCAACAGCGCCAAGCAGAAGGCGCACGACGGCGGCAAGGGCAAGATCTTCGACGCCGCCGCCGATACCGCGATCGCATGGAGCGAGGCGCTCGACAACGGCGGACCGGGCCTGGCGCTGAAGCTGAAGCACGCGCTGTTCGACAGGCTGGTGTACGCCAAGCTGCGCGCCGCGCTCGGCGGCCAGTGCGAGGCCGCCGTTTCCGGCGGCGGACCGCTCGGCGCGCGGCTGGGCCACTTCTTCCGCGGCGTCGGCGTGACCATCTACGAGGGCTACGGCCTCACCGAGACCACCGCGGCCATCGCGGTCAACACCCCGGAGCACATCCGGGTCGGCTCGGTCGGGCGGCCGATCGAGGGCCACGCCGCCAAGATCGCCGAGGACGGCGAGCTGCTGCTGCGCGGCTCGGTCGTGTTCAGCGGCTACTGGGGCAACGCGGAGGCCACCGACGACGCGTTCGAGGACGGCTGGTTCAAGACCGGTGACCTCGGCGCCATCGACGGGGACGGCTTCATCACCATCACCGGCCGCAAGAAGGAGATCATCGTCACCGCCGGTGGCAAGAACGTCTCCCCCGCGCTGCTGGAGGACTCGCTGCGGGCGCACCCGCTGATCAGCCAGGTGATGGTGGTCGGTGACGGCCAGCCCTTCATCGGCGCGCTGATCACGCTGGACCCGGAGTCGCTGCCCGGCTGGAAGGAACGCAACAGCCTGCCCGCCGACACCCCCATCGAGAAGCTGATCGAGAACCCGGATCTGCTCGCCGAGGTGAACGCGGCGGTGGCCGAGACGAACAAGAAGGTGTCGAAAGCCGAGCAGATCAAGAAGATCCGCCTGCTGACCATCGACTGGACCCAGGAAACCGGCGAACTCACCCCGAAGATGTCGCTCAAGCGCGCCGTCGTGATGAAGCAGCACGCCGACGACGTGGCGAACATCTACAACTGAACCGATCGCGGAAAGGCGCTGTCCGTTCGCGGGCAGCGCCTTTCGCGTGTCCGGGTCCGTCCACGACGATCCGTGCGCTGTCGCGGATGCCGGACCGAGCCGGTCGACCGGCAGTAGTCTCGATGCCATGGCCGATCTGCGACTGCGTGTGGTGGCCGGGATCGTCTCGGCGGGCCTCACGCTGGGTGTCGCCGAATTGCTCGCGGCCTTCCTCGGCCCCGACAGCGCGCCGCTGCACCTTCTCGGTTCGGCCGTGGTCGACCACACGCCCGACGGTGTGCGGGAATGGGCCATCACCACCTTCGGCACCAACGACAAGGCCGCGCTGTACCTGATCATGAGCGTGATCGCCGTCCTGGTCGCCGGCGTGGCCGGAGCGATCGAGCGGACCACCCGTGCCGCCGGGTCGTGGTTGTTCGCCGTGTTCGGAGTGATCACCGCTTGGGTGGCGGTGGCGCGCACCGGTCTCACCGCCGCGTTGCCGACCGTCGTCGGCGTCGCCGTCGGCATCTACTCGCTGCGAGCGCTGACCCGTCGCATCGACGCGGCGGTCGACAAGTCGCCCGGTGCGAGGCACGCGGAAACGCCATCGTCGGCCGCCCCTGCTCGAACCGTGGCCGAAGGTTCGGCTTCCGCCGACCGAGATCACTCAGAGCACGCCGATGTCGCCGACGGGCAGAACCGGGCGATCACCGACGTGGACTCGCGTCCGGACTCATCGGTGCACCGGCCAGGCACCGAACGCCCTGGTGCGGGCGAGAACCTCGCCGCCGCGGACGAACCGGGAAGGGTCGAGGCCAGACCGGCGGGTGAGGCCTCGCCCGCATCGGCCGCCGGGGCTTCGGAGCTCAGCTCGGCGGCTCCGGAGCGCAGGCAAGTCTTGCGGGGACTACTGGTGGCCGGTGGGCTGGCCGCGGTGACCGGAATCGGCGGACGGGTGCTCGGCGCCCGCCGCAGCGACGTTTCCGGCGAGCGAGCCGCCGTGCAGTTGCCGGAGCCGTCGGCACCCGCCGAGCCGGTCGCTCCCGGCGTGGACCTTCGTGTCCCCGGACTGACGCCGTACCTGACCGCGAACGACGATTTCTACCGGATCGACACCGCGCTGATCGTGCCGCAAGTGTCCAAGGACGGCTGGTCGCTGCGGATCCACGGCATGGTCGACCGCGAGATCCGGCTCACCTGGGCGGATCTGGCGCTTCGCCCGGTGGAGGAACACCTGGTCACGCTGGCCTGCGTGTCCAATCCGGTGGGCGGCGACCTGATCGGCAACGCGCGCTGGCTCGGTTACCGCGTGGATCAGCTGCTCGCCGAGGCGGGACCGCACCCCGACGCGGACATGGTCCTCTCGCACAGCGCCGACGGCTGGACCGCGGGCACGCCGCTGGCGGTGCTCACCGACGGACGCGACGCGCTGCTCGCGGTCGGCATGAACGGCGAACCGCTGCCGGTGCGGCACGGGTATCCAGCCCGGCTGGTCGTGCCCGGTCTCTACGGCTACGTCTCGGCCACCAAATGGGTGACCGAACTGGAAGTCACCCGCTTCGACCGCGCCACCGCGTACTGGACCCGCCGCGGCTGGTCGGCACTCGGCCCGATCAAGACCGGCATCCGCATCGACACTCCCCGTGCCCGCGGCCGCCTCCAGCCGGGCCGCATCCCCATCGCCGGAGTCGCGTGGGCACAACATCGCGGCATCCGAGCCGTGGAAGTGCAAGTCGACAACGGCCCCTGGCAGCAGGCCCGCCTCTCCGAAGAGCAGTCCATCGATACCTGGCGCCAGTGGGTCTTCGACTGGGACGCCACCTCCGGCCCGCACACCCTCCGCGCCCGCGCCACCGACGGCACCGGCGAAACCCAAACAGCCGAACGCCGCGACGTCATCCCCGACGGCGCCACCGGCTACCCCTCGGTCACAGTCCAGGTTGCCTGAGCGCGACCGGACCGCCCCTGCACCGTGCCTGCACGCCGACGAAACATGCCCCGCAGAAGGATCCTCTTCTGCGGGGCATGGGATTTCGGCGGTCAGCTCGCTACGGCGTCGGCCTCGACCCGTTCTTTCTCGAGCCGCGGCGGGGCCGACTCGCCGTGGCGGATGAACAGTACCGAGGCGGCGACGCCGATCAGCAGGACGGCCGCGGGGAGCAGCGCGGACTGGCCGAGCGCGGTGCTGAAGGCATCCTTGACGAACTTTGGGAGCGGGCCCCGGCCCGCGCCTCCTTCGGCGACCGGGCCGCCGCCCAGGCCGTTCGCCGTCATCCTGGCCGCCACCAGCGCGCTGATCGCCGCGCTGCCGAGCACCGAGCCCACCTGGCGGGTGGTGTTGTAGACACCGGCGCCCGCGCCGGCCAGTTGGACCGGCAGGTTGTGCGTGGCGGTGGACGCCAGCGGCGCCCAGATGCAGGCGTTGGCGAAACCGGCCAGCGCCGCGGCCACCAGGAACCAGACCAGCGACGAGTCCGGCTTCATCAGCGCCGCGAAGCAGAACACCGACAGCGCGAACAAGCCGAAGCCGATGGTGGGCACGATCCGCGGGTGCAGCTTGTCGGCGAACTTGCCGACCAGCGGGGCGGAGAAACCGGTCACGATCGCCATGGGCGCGAAGACCAGCGCGGACTTGGTCGGCGACAGCTCCCGCACGGCCTGCAGGTAGAAGTACGTCGGCACCATCAGGGAGGTCACCGCCGCACCCATCGCGGCGATCGCGGCATTGGACAGCGCGAAGTTGCGATCGCGGAACAGGCTCAGCGGCAGCAACGGCTCGCCCTTGTTCCTGGCCTGGTTGACCAGGAACACCGCGAGCACCACCAAGCCGGCGCCGATCAGCAGCCAGATGCGCAACGACCAGTCGTAGGTGTTGCCCTCCTGGATGCCGAACACCAGCAGGAACATGCCGACGCCGCTGAGCAGCACACCGGGGATGTCGAACTTGTGCTCGTGCGTCGGCAGCGCGGGCACCAGCCAGACGGCCAACGCGAAGGCGACGACGCCGACCGGGACGTTCACGATGAAGATCCACTCCCAGCCGAGACCGTCCACCAGCACACCGCCGAGGATCGGGCCCACCAGCGTCGCCAGGCCCGCGACGCCACCCCACAGGCCCATGGCGGCGCCGCGCCGGTCGGGCGGGAAGGTCCTGGTGATCACGGCCATGGTCTGCGGCGTCATCAGCGCGGCGCCGATGCCCTGGGCGGCGCGTGCCGCGATCAGCATGCCGATGGTGCCGGACAGACCGCACCACAGCGACGCGGCGGTGAACACCGCCAAGCCGATCAGATAGATGTTCTTGGGGCCGAATCGATCACCCAGCCGTCCGGTGACCAGCAGCGGCACCGCGTAGGTGAGCAGGTAGGCGCTGGTCACCCAGATCACCTGGGAGATGTCGGCGTGCAAGCTGGTCATGATCGCGGGATTGGCGACCGCCACGATCGTCATGTCCAGCAGGATCATGAAGAAGCCGACGACCAGCGCGACCAGCGCCAGCCACGGATTGCGTTGTGTGGACATCTGTTTCGTTTCCTAACTCGGATGATCCGAAAATCTCGGGTCGGCGGCCGCCACAGCGCCGGGCGGCACCGGCAGCGACACCGGGGTGTCGGCGGCCGGTTCGGCCGCGGAGCGTTCGCCGGTCACGGGGTCGAAGTCCTCCCACTCGAGTGCGCCGCCGGCCAATTCGGCGGTGAACTCCTTGACCCAGGTGAGTTCGGCGGCGAGGATCGCCCGCAGATACGGCAGGGAGATCCAGTAGCGGCGGGGAACGACGTGCTCCTCGGCCCAGGCGATCAGCATGTCGGCATCGGCCAGTTCGGTCTCCAGCACGCCGATTCGTTCGCGCAGCAGCGTGAGCGCCTCCGTCTTCGGCAGATTGTGCAACTCGCCCAGCGCCACCGGGAAGATCGGATACTCCGGAACGGGTCGCCGCACGATCTCGGCGATCCGGTTGCGCAACGCCTCCCTGCCGCGCCCGGTGATCCGGTAGGTGGTGCGTTCGGGCCGGTTGCCCGCCCGGTCGACGCCCTCGGCGTGCACCAATTCTTGGTCGGCCAGGCGGGACACGGTGTGGTACAGCGAGCCCGGCCGCACCTTGACCAGCTTGTCCTCCCGCCGCGCGATCAGCGTCTGGAACATCTCGTACGGATGCATGGGCCGCTCCTCCAGCAGTGCGAGCACGGCGATGGCCAACGGCGTCACCGACGGATGCGCCTGCCCTTGCCCCATGCTTGTTCACCTCCGTCACTCGGTCGTCTCGGCCTTCGGCCGCCGACGCTGCGAGCCTGCCGCCGCCCGGCACGCTATCGCCCGGTCCCGACATGCTCCACGCTAAATATTCCACGTGGAATATACGGCGCGGAGCTGCCTGCGAACAAGACGCTGCGACCCGTGATGACCCCCACAATTCACAGCCTCGCGTATCGCGTTCCCGATGTCCCGGCTCGTACACGACGAGAGGCCATCGAGATGTGACTTCTCGATGGCCTCTCGATTTCGGCTCCCGCCGAAGGCCGACGACGTCGGCGACCCTCTCCAGCGCCGTTGCTGTGCGGGAGGGTGTAGTGGCTGCTCAACCAGCCTATGCCGCGGCTCGCAACCGGCGGCAGTGTCGGATGCGACATCTATCGCTCGATTCCCGACAGCAAAGGACGCGAGCTTATGACTCGGCAGTCCCGGCCGACGATGGCAAACGCCGTACGGGGCACGCTTACAAGGAGTGCTTGTCCAACCAGGCGCGCGCGACATCACTCGGTGCGGCGCCGTCGTCCCGGACATTCCGGATCATGGCCGCCAGCTCGTCGGTCGTCAGTTCGCCCGCGACGTAGTCGAGTTTCTTGATCTGCCGCCGGTCGAGCAGTCCTTTGCGGAACAGCGGCAGCACGTTCTCGGCTCGCACGGCGTACTCGTCATCGGACAGCACGGCCAATCCGTCGGTCGCACCGGGCGTCAGTTCGGCGGGACCGCCGAGCAGGCCGACCTGAACCCGGCCTTCCAGCAGCGCTTTCCGCAGTGCGGCGGGATCCGGGAAGGCCACGGTGGCGGCGAAGTCGCACCCGGCGACGCGATCGCTCCCGGCCTGCGGCAGCAGGCCGGGCGTGGCCGCTACGCCGACGGTCAGTCCACCGCAGCGGGGCGCGAGATCACGCACCGAACGCACTCGGTCCTGCGCCGCCGCCTGGGCGGTGAGCAGCACCCGCGGCCGCAGATCGGTGCCGTCGGCGAGATCGGAGACGACCAGCCCCTCGGGCAATGCGGCGCTCACCGCATCTTTCACCTGCTCAGGCAGCCGCGGCGTCGTGTGTTCGTCGAGATGGGCCAGCAGCGCGCCGGTGTGCTCGCCGACCACTTGGACCCGGTCCGCATCGAGCGCGGCGAGGTAGTCCGCGCGGCTGCCCAGTCGCGGGTCCACCGCGGTCCGCACACCGGCGCGCGCAAGCGCGCCCGCATAGATTTCGGCGAGCACGGAGGACTCGATCGAATCACCCGCGCCGACCGTGATCGACGGCTGCGGCTCGTCGTTCCCGCAGGACACGACCAGCGCGACGGAAGCGACGACCAGCAACCGAGCCAGCACCCGCTGTGACGAGGCCAACACCATCCGGCGACACCAACTCTCCGACGACTCGACACGGCCAACAGAAAAACCCGGAAGCGGGCAGTATGGACACCCAGAATGTACCGGCGGCCGCTCGGTGCCGAGACCGCGCCCGCCGTCATGTCGGAAGGACTCTCGTGAAATCCACCCGCACCCCCGGTGCCGCCGCGCACCGGCACCCCGCCGCGCGCGCCGCACTGCGCGGCGCCCGTATCCTCGCCGCCGCGACCGCCCTCGCCGTCGCGATGGCCCTGTCGGCTTGTGGCGATTCCGATCCACTCGCCACCGGCGGCAGCTGTTCGGGAGACGGATTGACCGTCGGTTCGGCGAACTTCCCCGAGTCCGAGACCATCGCCGAGGTGTACGCGGAAGTGTTGCGCGCGAACGGCTTCAGCGTGGATACCA
The DNA here is from genome assembly GCF_040610355.1 of Nocardia sp. NPDC004168. Lineage (NCBI taxonomy): Bacteria > Bacillati > Actinomycetota > Actinomycetes > Mycobacteriales > Nocardiaceae > Nocardia > Nocardia sp. NPDC004168. The sequence continues at coordinate 198,438 of NZ_JBEXME010000012.1, forward strand.
AGCTGGGCATCGGCAGCCGGGAAGCTTATCTTCCCGCCCTGCGGAAGTGCGCCATTTCGGTGATCCCCGAGTACACCGGCAATCTGCTGCAGTACCTGGACAAGAACGCCACCGCCACCAGCGCGGCCGACGTGAACAGCGCGCTCGGCAAGGCGCTCGGTTCCGATCTCGCGATCGGCACGCCCGCGCCCGGCGAGGACTCGGACGCCGTCGTCGTCACCCGCGCCACCGCCCAGCGCTGGAACCTGAGCACGATCGCCGACCTGGCCGCGCACTCGGCCGAGGTGAAATTCGGCGCGCCAGCCGAATTCCAGGAGCGTGCGGGCGGTCTGCCCGGCCTGAAGAAGAACTACAACCTGGATGTCGCGGCGGGCAATTTCGTGCCGATCGCCGACGGCGGCGGTCCCGCGACGGTTCGCGCGCTGGTCGAGGGCCAGGTGACCGCGGCCGATATCTTCACCACCTCGCCCGCCATCCCGCAGAACGACCTCGTGGTGCTGAACGACCCGAAGCACAACTTCCCGCCGCAGAACGTGGTGCCGCTGCTCAACGCGAGCAAGAAGTCGGACAAGGCGCTCGCGGCGCTGAACGCGGTATCCGCGCAGCTGACCACCGCCGAACTGATCAAGCTCAACGAGGCGGTCTCCGGCACCGGCAAGACCGAGCCCAAGGCCGCCGCCGCGGCCTGGGTCGCCGCCAAGGGGCTGAACAAGCCGGTCGGCTAGGGAGGGAGATTCGGTGTCCGATATCGAATTCTCCGGTATCAGCAAGACCTATCCGGACGGCACGCACGCCGTCACCGACCTGGATCTGCGCATCGAGTCCGGGTCGTTCACCGTGTTCGTCGGGCCTTCCGGCTGCGGTAAGACGACCTCGATGCGAATGATCAACCGCATGATCGTGCCCAGCTCGGGGACGATCACCATTGCCGGGCAGGATGTCTCGACCGTCGATCCGGTCCGGCTGCGCCTCGGGATCGGGTACGTCATCCAGAGCGGCGGACTGCTGCCGCACCGGACGGTCGTCGACAATGTCGCGACCGTTCCGGTCCTGCGCGGTGACTCGCGCCGGGCCGCCCGTGCCGCGGCGCTCGAGGTACTCGACCGGGTCGGCTTGGATCGCTCGCTGGCGCAGCGGTATCCGGCGCAGCTGTCGGGCGGTCAGCAGCAGCGCGTTGGCGTGGCCCGCGCGCTGGCCGCCGACCCGCCGGTCCTGCTGATGGACGAGCCGTTCAGCGCCGTCGACCCGGTGGTGCGCGCCGAATTGCAGGTCAAAATGCAAAGGTTGCAGGCGGAATTGCACAAGACCATCGTGTTCGTCACACACGACATCGATGAGGCGATCACGCTCGGCGATCGCGTGGCGGTGTTCGGACGCGGCGGAGTGCTCCAGCAGTACGACGCGCCGCAACGCGTGCTCGCCCAGCCCGCCACCGATTTCGTCGCCGACTTCGTCGGCCGCGACCGCGGTTACCGCGGATTGTCCTTCCGGTCCGCGAATGAGATTCCGCTGCACGAGATCCGGACGGCTGTCACGGATGAGGTGCGCGAACTGCGACTCGACGCGGGCGAGTGGGTGCTGGTGGTCGACACCGACCGCAAGCCGGTGGGCTGGATGGACGTCACCGGCGTCGAGGGATTCCGCGCGGGCCGCGCACTGTCGGACAGCATGTCGGCGGGCGGTTCGCTGTTCACCCCGTCCGGCGACCTGCGCCAAGCGCTGGACGCCGCGATCTCCTCGCCATCCGGAATCGGTGTCGCCGTCGACGGCGCCGGTGCGGTACGCGGCGGAGTGCTGGCCACCGAGGTGCTCGAGCAGTTGGCCGGGCAGCGCGCCCACGAAGACGCCGAACGCAACCGGCACTTCTTCGAAGAACGAGTGCCGTGAACGGACGTGAGCGAGACGGCGTCGTGCACGCCGGAATCCGGAGAGCGGCATGAGATACCTCGTCGAGAACTTCTCGGAGATCATGGGAATCACCGCGACCCACCTCTATCTCGCCCTGGTGCCGCTACTGCTGGGCCTGGTGATCGCGGTCCCGGTCGGCGCGCTGGTGCGGCGAGCGGCGTGGCTGCGCCGGGTCACGGTGACCGCCGCGAGCCTGGCCTACACCGTTCCGTCGCTGGCGCTGTTCGTGATCATTCCTCCGCTCGTCGGCATCTCGGCCATCGACCCGCTGAACGTGATCATCGCGCTCACCATCTATTCCACGGCGCTGCTGGTGATCGCGGTCCCGGCGGCTCTGGACTCGGTGCCCGCCACGGTGCTCGACGCGGCCGACGCGGTGGGCCACGGCCCGCTGCGCCGCACGCTCACCGTGGATATGCCACTTGCCGTGCCGGTCTTCGTATCCAGTCTGCGGGTGGTGGTGGTGACCAATATCGCGATGGTGTCGGTCGGCGCGCTGATCGGCGTCGGCGGGCTCGGCAAACTGTTCACCCAGGGCTACCAGCGCGATTATCCGGACGAGATCATGGCGGGCATCATCGTGACGCTCGCGCTCGCGCTGGTCGCCGACCGGGTGGTGTACGCGCTGGGCCGCTGGTCGACGCCCTGGGTGCGCGCGGACGCCAGGACCGTCAGGGCGAAAGGCACTGCGGCATGAACCTTTTCCTCGACGCCTGGCACTACTTCACCGACGGCGCCAACTGGAGCGGTCCGTCGGGCATCGGGAGCCGCATCGTTCAGCACCTCTGGTACAGCTTCCTGACCGTCGCCGTCTCCGCGGTGATCGCCGTACCGCTCGGCCTGATCATCGGCCACACCCGGCGTGGGGCGGCGGTGCTGGTCGGCTTCGCCAACGCCATGCGCGCGCTGCCCACCCTCGGCCTGTTGACCTTCCTGGTGCTGCTGCTCGGCCTCGGCTTGATACCGCCGCTGCTGGCACTGATCACGGTCGGCATCCCCCCGCTGCTCGCGGGCGCGTACGCGGGAATCGCGAACGTTCCCGCCGACGTCGTGGACGCCTCGCGCGCCATGGGCATGACCGAACGGCAGATCCTGTTCCGAGTGGAGGTGCCCAACGCGCTGCCCATCCTGCTCACCGGGCTGCGCGGCGCGACCCTCCAGGTGGTGGCCACCGCGACGATCGCCGCCTACGTCAACCTCGGCGGCTTGGGCCGCTACATCTTCGACGGCATCAGCCTCTACCGCTACGACCGCATGCTGGTCGGCGCGCTGCTGGTGGCGGTGCTGGCGATGCTGCTGGACGGGCTGCTGGCCTTCGCGGCGTGGGCCAGCGCGCCGGGAACCGGCCGGTTGCGTCGCCCGACCCCGGCCGCGCAATCTGCTCCGCTATCGACCCAGGACCGAGCCACCGTGCCCAACTAGCTCTCCACGTGTCCGCTCAGTCGTCGGTGACGCGAGGCGCTTACTCGGCCGCGACACGCAAAAGGCGCCCATTCGCGGTCGAATGGGCGCCCTTCGGCTGGCGTGCGGTGGCGTTACGCGACGCCCTCGGCGCGAGCGGCGGCGGCGACCGCTTCGGCGACGGCCGGAGCGACCCGCGGGTCCAGCGGGCTCGGCACGATCTTGTCCGGGCCGAGTTCGTCGGCGACGACGCTGAGGATGGCGTCGGCGGCGGCGATCTTCATGCCCTCGGTGATCCGCCGGGCGCCCGCGTCCAGCGCACCCTTGAAGACGCCGGGGAACGCGAGCACATTGTTGATCTGGTTCGGGAAATCGCTGCGGCCGGTGGCCACGATCGCGGCGTACTTGCGCGCCACCTCGGGGTGGATCTCCGGGTCCGGGTTGGACATGGCGAACACGATCGCCTCCGGAGCCATCGACGCGATGAGCTCCTCGGCGATCAGACCGGCCGACAGGCCGAGGAACACGTCGGCGCCTGCCAGCGCCTCCGCCGCGCCGCCGGTGAGGCCGCGCGGGTTGGTGCGGGTGGCCAGCTCGGCCTTCACCTCGTTGAGGTCGCCGCGGTCGGCGCCGACGATGCCCTTCGAATCGAGCACGGTCACGTCGCGGACACCGGCGGCCAGCAGGATGTTCGTGCACGCGACACCCGCAGCGCCCGCGCCGGACACCACGACCTTGAGGCCCTCGATGCCGCGGCCCTGCACCTTGGCGGCGCCGTTGAGCGCGGCGAGCACCACGATGGCGGTGCCGTGCTGGTCGTCGTGCATCACGGGGCAGTCGAGCGCCTCGATGACGCGCTTCTCGATCTCGAAGCAGCGCGGCGCGGAGATGTCCTCCAGGTTCACCGCGCCGAAGCTCGGCCGCAGGCGGATCAGCGTCTCGACGATCTCGTCGACGTCCTTGGTGTCCAACACGATCGGGATCGAATTCAGCCCGGCGAACTTCTTGAACAGCGCCGCCTTGCCCTCCATCACCGGAAGCGAGGCGCGCGGGCCGATGTCACCGAGGCCGAGCACGGCGGTGCCGTCGCTGACCACGACCACGAGCCGATCGGTCCAGGTGTAGCGCTTGGCCAGCGCCTCGTCCTCCGCGATCGCGCGGCTGACCTGGGCGACGCCCGGGGTGTAGGCGATCGACAGATCGCGCTGGGTCTCCAGGGGCGCACTGAGTTCGACCGAGAGCTTGCCGCCGAGATGTCCCGCGAAAATTTCGTCGTTTGTGATTTCGGACAAGCTTGCCGTGGAATTCGGTGCATCAGTCACAGGTGACACGATTTCACTCCTGCTCGGGTCGGGCTAAACCGGGGGACGGTTACCACCGGGTAATGGGTATAAGGGGTTTCACGACGCTCATCGGGTGCGCTGACCGGTGCGTTTCGAGCTGGCTGCGAGCGGCGAACGCGACTTGCCGAGTTCTCGATGGCGGGCGCGGCACTGATCCGCGAAGCAGAACCGAGCGGGTGCGCCCGGACAGAACGTGCGGTGCGATCTCGCGGGTCGCGACGGTACGTCGGCGAGGCGGAGACCTCCGTGATTCCCTCACCCGGCGGTGGCGGAGGCAAGGAATCCGACACATTCTGCCAGTCCGGTAGGCAAGTTGCCAAACCGGTTACCCCCTGGGCCGTGTCGCGCTCCATCACCCAACGTTATGGGGCGGGAATTACCCTCAGGTAAGCGGAAACTCCCCGTTCAGCAGTCGCGCGCGGTGAGCGATCGCACCGCTCGGGGCGGCGGCGGTGTGAGTACCAGCGGGCCGAGCGCCGCCCGGCGGCGCTCTGTCAAGCGACGATATCGCGGGGCTGCTCCGGCATCGTCCTCTGCGCGTCCGGGCGCACCCACACGCTGCGCACACCACCGGACATCAGTCGCGTCCGCCAGGTGTCGGACGCGCCGGGATGATCGGTCCTGCGGTGCATGCCGCGGCTCTCCGTGCGCGTCAGCGCGCTGTATTTGGTCCAGCGCGCCACCGCGAGCAGCGCGGCGGCCTGCCGGGCCCGCAGCAGGTCGGCGCCGCTGCCGCCGAGGTCGAATTCCGCCCCGGGCCACATGCCGTCGAGTTCGCCGATGCTGTCGCGCAGGCTGCCCGCGCTGCGCCAGTAGCTGCGCCGCAACGGCAGAGTGTGCTCTTGGACGAGGCCGACCACCGCCCTCGGATCGATCCGCGCCACGGCGTTGAGCCCGGCTCCGGTCACCTCGCGCGCCGGGGCACGCCGGTCCGTCGTCCGGGCGAATTTCGCCGCGCCCGCGCCCGCCCAGACGCCGGAAGCGATCGCCCACGCCGCGCTCAGTCCGCCGAATCCGCTCACCGCGCCGGTGAGCGGCTCGCGACTGACCACGTCGCCCGCGGCGAACAGGCCCGCGACGGTGGTCGCGCATTCCGGTCCGGTGACGCGCAGTCCGCCGGTGCCGCGCACGGTGCCCTCCAGCACGGCGCGCAGCGGCACCCGTTCGGCACGGTCGACGAAGCCATGGCGCGCCAGCCGGGACCGGAGGGCCACCGGGACGTCGTCCAGGGCGGCGAAAACGCGCTGACCATCGGCGATGGCCGCGAGCGCCGCCGAGCGATGCCCGGGCAGCTCGACGCCGGATTCGTCGTAGAGCGGGGCGTACCGCAAGGCGAGATTCCGCAGCGCGGTCGGCTCGGCCTTGCCTGGCGGAATCAGGCTGTAGGCGCAGGAGAACTCCATCCCGGACAGCTCGGCGCCCGCTTCCACGGCGAACAACAGACCGTCGCCGGTGTCCACGTCGGTGCCCGCCGCCCCGGACAGGAACGCGCAGCCACCGGTGGCCACCACGACCGCACCCGCGCGCACGGTCCAGCGCCCGAACCCGTCATGGGGGCGCAGCCCGGTGGCGCCGCGCACTACGCCGTCGCGGTCCACCAGCAGTTGCAACGCCGGGTGATGATCGAGTACCCGGACCCCAGCTTCCCGCACCGCGCGGCGCATTCGCCGCAGGTAGCGGGCGCCGTCGAGATAGCTGCGCCGCCTGGCCGGCCCCGCGGGGTCACCGGCGATGTGATAGCCCCAGCGGGCCAATTGCTCGACCCGCTGATGACTTTCCTCGAGCACGCGGTGCATCCAGTCCGGATCACCCAGCGCGCCGCCGTGCGCGTGCCCGCGCCGGACCGCCTCGTCCCGCGCCGGGCCGGGCGGAAGGTGCCACAGCGAGATCGCGCCGTACGCCGTCGGCCCGCTCGACCCGCAGCGCGCCTTGTCGACGAGCACCACGGTGGCGCCGGCCGCGGCGGCCGAGACGGCCGCCCAGGTACCGGCGGGACCACCGCCGAGTACCAGTACATCCGTCTCGAGTTCGGTCATAAAGAAAAATGTTCGGGCACAATTCATCGGCCCGCAACCAAAACTCGGGAGTCAGCTCCACCATTGCGTCCACAGCAATAGTCCAGCAGCCAGAAAAACGATCATCGAACCGGTAAAGGCGGCCGAACCACGATGCCGGTCCGAATATATCTGCGCCGCCAGGGCGACCACCGCGGCCGCCACGTGCCAGGCCACCGATTCGGCACCGGGACCGGGGAAGCCGCGCCGCTGCGCGATGACCGCGGCGCCGACCACGACCAGCATGCCCACCACGACGCCACCGGCGACGACGCCGCTGAGGCCGCGCACGAATCTCACGCGGCGATCACCGGCACGCCGGAGGCCTTGCCCACCAGCTTCTCGAATTGCGTTGCGTCGGTGGTGAACTCGCCGAGCCGAATGGTCTTGTTTGTGCCGTGATAGTCCGATGAACCGGTGGTGAGCAGGCCGAGTTCCGCGGCGAGATCGGTGAGCAGCTCGCGGTCGGCCGCGGAGTGGTCCGGGTGCGCGATCTCCAGGCCGCCGAGCCCGAGCGCGGCCAGCTCCCGGATGTCGTCGACGGCGAGCAGCCTGCCCCGCTTGCGCGCCCTGGTGTGCGCCAGCACGCTGACTCCGCCCGCGGTGGCGATCATCTGCACCGCGCGACGCAGCGGGGTGTCGGCCTTCTCGGCGTAGTAGGGACCGTGCGGGGCGAGCAATTCGTCGAACGCCGCGTCCACGCTGGGCACCACGCCCGCGGCGACCAGCGCCCGGGCCAGATGCGGGCGCCCGGCCGACGGCCCAGCCGAGGCCAGCACGGCGTCGGGATCGATCGGCAGTCCGTCGGCCGCCATCCGCTCGGCCATGGCGCGCAGCCGTTCCACCCGTTCGGCGCGCAGCCGCTCACGTTCCTCGGCGAAGCCGCGATGGGTCGGGTCGAACAGGTAAGCCAGCAAATGTACGGGCACCGGCCAGCCATCCTCCCCCAGGCCGACGCAGGACATCTCCATGCCGCGGACCAGCGTCAGCCCCTTCGGCAGCGCGTCGACCGCTTCCGACCATCCGGCCGTGGTGTCGTGATCGGTGATCGCGACGACGTCCAGGCCCGCGGCGGCCGCGTTCCGTACGAGTTCCGCCGGAGTATCGGTGCCGTCGGACGCGGTCGAATGGGTATGCAGGTCGATGCGCACGCCTTCAAGTCTTACAGTGCTGCGCCGTCCCCCCGCACGCGCAGGCGACGTTCCGCCGGCCTGCGGCGACGTAGCATCGTCAGCGTGCCGTCCTTTTCTCCGCTTTCCTCGCTTCGTGGATCCGGCCGGACGCCGTCGCAGTCCGAGCAGCGGTTCATCCCGGTTCCGACGGCGCAGGCGATCGTCGACTGCGCCGTGTACGTGGACGGAAAGCGTCTGCCCGGACGGTTCACCCACAAGGCCGCACTCGCGCGAGCCCGCGAGGAGCCGAACGGGTTCGTCTGGGTGGGCCTGCACGATCCCGACCAGACGCAGATGGAAGACATCGCCGCGACGTTCGGCCTGCACCAGCTCGCCACCGACGACGCCCTGCAACGGCACCAGCGGCCGAAACTGGAGCGCTACGACGATTCGCTGCTGCTGGTGTTGCGCACGGTCAGCTACGTCCCGCACGAGATGAACAGTGTCAGCGAGATCGTGGAGACCGGCGAGATCATCGTGTTCACCGGTCCCGACTTCGTGGTCGCCGTCCGGCACGGTGAGCACTCCGGACTGGCCGAGGTACGCAAGGCGCTGGAGGAGGACTCCGCGCAGCTGGCCCTCGGACCGGGCGCGGTGCTGCACGCGATCGCCGACCGGATCGTGGACTCCTACATCGACGTGGCCCAGTCGGTCGAGAACGACATCGACGAGATGGAAGAGGAGATCTTCACCCCGCGCAGCAAGGTCACGGTGGAATCCATCTACCAGCTCAAGCGCGAGGTGGTCGAGCTGCGGCGCGCGGTGAATCCGCTGGCCGCGCCGCTGGAACAGCTCAGCCGCAAAACCGATCTGCCGGTGCCGAAGGAGGTCCGGCGCTACCTGCGCGATGTCGCCGAGCATCACGCCGCCGTGGCCGAGCGGATCAACGACTTCGACGAGGCGCTCAGCGCGCTGATCAGCGCCGCGCTGGCCCGGATCGGCGTGCAACAGAACACGGATATGCGCAAGATATCGGCCTGGGTGGCGATCGCGGCCGTGCCGACGATGATCGCGGGCATCTACGGAATGAACTTCGACCACATGCCCGAACTGCACCAGGTCTGGGGTTATCCGATGGTGTGGGTGCTCATCCTCGCCATCTGCACCGGCTTGTTCTTCACCTTCCGCCGCAACAAGTGGCTGTAGCCGGGCTAGGCATCACAAGCTGGCGGCGCCGCGCCTCGGGTCGCGCACATCGATGCCCGCCTCCTGCCAGGCCTCCCGCAACGCCTGCGCGCCCCGCACCCGGACCCAGGCCGCCTCGGTCGCGGTCACCGGCGTCACCGCGAAGTACCGCACCGGCTCGGCCGGCTCGGGCAGCGGCACCTCGGGAATGTCGCTCTCACCGAGCAGAACCGCGGTGAACGGCGCGTCGCGCCACATCGGCTCACCCAGATCCATCAGTGCGTCCGCTTGCAGCACAACACCTTCCACGACCGGCGCCGCGGCGAGCACGCCGAGCGACTTGGCCAGGCCCGAGCTGGCTCCCACACCGGACCGCAACGTCAGCACGAGTTCCGCGCGCGGGCCGCGCACCGGGTCGGCGTGCACCGCGGTGGGATCGCCCATGGGATGCCTGCTGCCGCCCAGCGTCACGTAGTGCACCAGATCGTCCTCGACGATGCGCAGGATCTCGATCGGCTCCAAGCCCAGAAAAGTGACCGACGCGGCGTCGACGTTCGCGGCGTCCACACCGAAATGGCCCAGCACCTCGGTGCGGACCGTCTCCAGCACTTCCATACGTCAGATCGCCAGCCGCGCGAGCATGTCCCGTGCCTGCTCGGCCGACTTCGGATCGCACAGCACGTCGTAGCGGCCAGCCACCAATTGCATGGTGGACGCGAAGTCGCGCTGACCCCTGGTCGCCGCGTACGGGATCGAGGTCGAGATCAGGCCGAAGATGATGCCGCCGACCAAGCCGACGATCAGCGGGCCCAGCGCGCCGCTGGTGGTGAACAGGCTCAGCAGCAGACCGAGGAACAGGCCGAGCCAGGCGCCAGACACCACGCCGCCGCCGATCACCTTGCCCCAGGTCAGCCGGTAGAGAACCCGCTCGACCTGCATCAAGTCGACACCGACGATGGTCACGTCCTGCACCGGGAACTGGTTGTCGGCCAGATAGTCGACCGCCTTCTGCGCCTCGGCGTAGGTCGGGTAGGAGCCGACCGGCCAGCCCGACGGAGGCGTCGGGAGGGCCTGCCGCGCACGGCTCGAGTTCCCCAAGGGATTCGTCATAGTTCCATTCTGCTATTCCGACGCATCCCGCGGTGGTGTGAAACGCGTGGTGCGCGTCATTCCGGCGGCGCGGCCCTTTTCCGCGATCACCTGGGCCATCTTGGCGCTGGCCTCGTCGATCATCTCGTCGCCGAGCATCACCGCGCCGCGGGCGCCGCCCGCCGCCGAGGTGTGGAAGGCATAGGCGTCCAGGATCTCCTCGGCGCGGTCGTAGTCCGATTGCCGCGGGCTGAAGATCTCGTTGGCCGCCTCGATCTGACCGGGGTGCAGCACCCACTTGCCGTCGAACCCGAGCGCGGCTGTGCGCGCGGCGGCTCGGCGGAAGCCGTCAACATCCCGGATCTGCAGGTACGGGCCGTCGATCGCCTGGAGGCCGTGGGCGCGGGCGGCGAGCAGGATGGTCATCAGGATGTGGTGGTAGGCGTCGCCGGTGTCGTAGCCCTCCGGCTGTTCGCCGACCACCAACGTGCGCATGTTGATGCTGGCCATGAAGTCCGCCGGGCCGAAGACCAGGGTCTGCACCCGGGGACTCGCGGTGGCGATCGCGTCGATGTCGCGCAGTCCCACAGCGTTCTCGATCTGCGGCTCGATGCCGATCCGTCCGACGTCCAAGCCGCAGGTCTTCTCCAGCTGGGTCAGCAGCAGGTCCAGCGCGCGCACCTGGCCCGCGTCGGTCACCTTGGGCAGCAGGATCGCGTCCAGCCGCGCGCCCGCGCCCTCGACCACGGAAATGACGTCGGCGTAGGTCCATTCGGTGGTCCAGTCATTCACCCGGACCACCCGGAGTTGCGTTCCCCACCCGGAGTCGTTCAGCGCCGCGACGATGTTCGCCCGCGCCTCGGCCTTCGCGACCGGAGCGACCGCGTCCTCCAGATCGAGGAACACCTCGTCGACGGGCAACGTCTTGGCCTTCTCGATCATCTTCGGGTTGCTGCCCGGGCACGCGAGCACCGAACGGCGTGGCTTCATGATCACTCCCGTCGATCGTGGCGGGATGCGAACACCCGCGCGCGAACATCTAGCCTTGGCAGCATGGCAGCTACCAGGGTGTACGTCGCCAGGCTGGCCGGTTTGGCGGTACTGGGACCGGACGGGGAGTCTATCGGCCGGATTCGTGACGTCGTCGTGGCCGTGCGGTCCGACCGCCAGCAGCCCCGCGTGCACGGCCTGGTCGTCGAACTGCCCACCCGGCGGCGCATTTTCGTGCCGATCCTGCGGATCACCGCGATCGAGCCCGGCGTGGTCACGCTGAACACCGGAACGGTCAGCCTGCGCCGTTTCACCCAGCGACCGGGCGAGATGCTCGCCTTGGCGCAGATCGTCGACTCGATGGTGCGGGTCGATGACCCCGACCTGCCCGACCTGGCCGGCGTGGACGTCCACGTGGCCGATCTCGGCATCGAACAGGCGCGTTCCAGGGATTGGCTGGTCAGCAGGGTGGCCGTGCGCGGGCACCGCAGGCTTGGCCGCAGGCGCACGGTGCACGTGGTGGACTGGACCAGGGTGTCCGGCCTGACGCCCCACGAGATCGGCAGGCCGGGACAGGACGTGACGCAACTGCTCGAACGGTTCGAGGGCATGCGCGCGGCCGACGTGGCACAGCAACTGCGCGAGCTGCCGGAGAAACGGCGGATCGAGGTGGCCGTCGCGCTGGACGACGAACGTCTGGCCGACGTGGTGCAGGAACTGCCCGACGACGAGCAGGTCGAGTTGCTCAGCCACCTGGAGGTGCGCCGGGCCGCCGACGTGCTGGAGGCGATGGACCCCGACGACGCCGCCGACCTGCTGGGCGAACTGCCGGAGGGCGAAGCCGAATCGCTGCTCGCCCTGATGGACCCGCAAGAGTCCGAGCCGGTGCGCAGGCTGCTCGAGCACTCCCCTTACAGCGCGGGCGGCTTGATGACGCCCAAGCCGGTCATTCTCACCCCCTCCACGACGGTGGCCGAAGCTCTGGCGCGCGTGCGCAACCCGGACCTCACTCCCGCGCTGGCCTCCATGGTGTTCGTGGTCCGTCCGCCCACCGCTACGCCGACCGGCCGCTACCTCGGTTCGGTGCACATCCAGCAGTTGCTGCGCGAACCACCCGCCCACCTGGTGGGCGGGATCCTCGACACCGATCTGTCGACGTTGCGTCCCGAACTGCCTCTGGCCGCGGTGACCCGGTACTTCGCGACCTACAACCTGGTCTGCGGACCGGTGGTGGACGAGGAGAATCACCTGCTCGGCGCGGTCAGCGTCGACGACGTCCTCGACCACCTGCTGCCCGAGGACTGGCGCGACCAGGAAGAAACCGACGAACGGGGCGGAGCGTGAGCCCGCACGACCCCGCGCACGCCCGAAAGGACACACCGTGAGCGAGAACGACCCGGGCGTGCGGCTCGGTCACAGCAGGGCCCGCCAACGGCTGGAGACGCCGGTGGAAAGCCGGTTCCGATTGGAGTGGGACGCCGAGGCTTTGGCCCGCAGCAGCGAGCGGGTGGCGCGATTCCTGGGGACCGGTCGGTATTTAGCGGTTCAGACGATCGTGGTGGTGGTCTGGATCCTGGTGAACATCTTCGTGGTCGCGCTGCGCTGGGACCCGTATCCGTTCATCCTGCTGAACCTGGCGTTCTCCACTCAGGCCGCCTACGCGGCGCCGCTGATCCTGTTGGCGCAGAACAGGCAGGACAACCGGGACCGAGTCGCCCTGGAGGAGGACCGGGTGCGGGCCGCTCAGACCAAGGCGGACACCGAGTTCCTGGCCCGGGAACTCGCATCGCTGCGCATCGCGGTCGGCGAAGTGGCCACGCGCGATTACCTGCGCCGGGAATTGGAAGAGCTGAAAGGAATTCTGGACCGCATGGAGTACGCGGAATCCCCGGATCCGGAGAGCCGGACGGACAGCGCAGGAAAGGGCGGTCGCAAGAAAACCTCCGGCCGAAAGCCCGCTCCGGCATCGGTTTCACCGTCGGTAACCAGTGATCAACCGGAAATACCGAATAAGGACCTGACTGGTGGGTAACCTGGACAACGTTGTCCAGAGCGGCTTGGGCAGGGGATGTCCCGGACGGCCGCTCCCACGACGTCGAGGATTGGGTGTGGCCGAATGCGTGTATCTGCTCCGATAACGGTCTCGGCTTTGGTTGTTGCTGGTGTGGTGGTGAGTGGTTCGGG